>NCFI01000048.1 GCA_002281095.1 Thiotrichales bacterium 35-46-9
GTGGTTAACTCATCTAGCGTTTCTAGCGTACGTTCAGGGCTCTCAAAAAGATGCGCATCACTCAATCCTAATAAGATGGAGTGCAACATTTCTTGAATCATGCCACGATAATCATGATAACGCTCAATAATATTGACATAACTTGACATAATAATTCACTTCTATCGTTAATTTGATGACTAAGAACGTATTTGACCCGAACCAAATACCACGTATTTTTGTGATGTTAACCCAATCAATCCCACTGGACCACGTGCATGAAACTTATCTGTACTAATACCTATTTCTGCGCCCAAACCATACTCAAAACCATCGGCAAAGCGTGTTGAGGCGTTAATCATCACCGAGCTCGAATCCACTTCGGCCAAAAAGCGACGACTCATGGCATAATCTTGCGTCATAATGGCGTCGGTGTGATGTGAGCCGTAGTGATTAATATGAGCTATCGCCTCATCCAAACCGTTCACCACTTTAATGGAAAGAATGGGAGCCAGATACTCGGTTGACCAATCTGCTTCGTTCGCTGCGTTCATCTCGCAAATGGCTCGCGTTTTTTCACAGCCACGCAATTCAACGCCCTTCGCTTGGTAAATAGCGACCATCTTAGGTAAAAAGTACGCAGCAACAGCAGCATCCACTAACAGTGTCTCCATGGCATTACAAACGCCATAGCGATGCGTTTTTGCGTTATCACATACCTTCCAAGACATTTCCATATCTGCATCTGCTGCCACATAAACGTGACAAATGCCATCCAAATGTTTAATAACAGGAACTTTGGCACCCTGACTGATTCGTTCAATCAGACTTTTACCACCACGTGGGATAATCACGTCAATATACTCTGGCATCGTGATCATCTGTCCAACTGCTTCACGATCTGTTGTTTGCACTAATTGAACCGCATACTGGTCAATACCAGCCGCTTGCAGACCTTCTTGAATACACTGAGCAATCGCTTTATTCGAGTGAATCGCTTCCGAACCACCACGTAAAATCGTGGCGTTACCGGATTTTAAGCATAGAGCCGCTGCGTCCGCAGTGACATTAGGGCGAGATTCATAAATAATTCCTACCACCCCTAAAGGGACACGCATTTTTCCCAGTTGGATACCAGAAGGACGATAAGCCATATCGGTAATTTCACCCACCGGATCAGGCAAGTCTGCCACTTGACGTACGCCCTTAGCAATAGATTCAATACCCGCTTGTGTTAAGCGTAAACGATCTAGCATGGCTTCGTCCAAGCCACTGGCTTTACCAGCCGTGATATCTTTGGCATTTTCTTCCATCAACCAAGCGGATTGAGCTAATAAGCGATCAGCAATATGATGAAGAGCAGTATTTTTTTGAGCGGTAGAGGCAGCTGCTAAAACTCGACTGGCTTGGCGAGCTTGCTGTCCTAACTCATTCATATACTCATTAACTTGCATGCTTCATCTCCTATTATAGGTAGTTCTAAAAGCCCCACTTCGTGGAATTTTTAGAACTACCAATTTTGTTTTATTTCTGGTGGAAGGGATTAAACAAAGGGTTACCTATCATTTTACTGCATCCCTTCCCCCAGACCCCCTTCCCGTTAGCGTTTGTAGAGGTCACCAGCTGTAATTTTATTCTACTTATACTTTAAGTTAAGCAACCCGACGAGGTAACCTCTTCCCCACACTCGACATATCGGTAACAAGCCACATAAGCTCAATCCAAGGATCACCGCTTATTTGCCCTTTAATCTGTCGATCTATCTGCAATGCCTGTTGTTGCCAATAAGCTAATTGCGTTGAGGAAATCTGCCTAAGCAAACGTTGCATACTGCTTGAACGTTCACCCCATAGGCGATACTCACTCGCTAACTGTGGCCAAGGCTTTTGCCCTTGTGCAACACATAAACTCTGCCATAAACGCAACTCTTTGCTCACCGCCCAGAGCAACAATACTAACTCTTCACCCGTCTCGCGTAAACGCTGTAAAATCCTTAGCGCACTTTCGGCTTGTTGTGCCGTCAAAGCATTAGATAAGGCAAAAATATCATACCTTGCCCAGTCTTGCTGGTCTTGAGCTAATAACGACTCATCTAACCTTAATACACCTTCTAACAGCCAACGCAACAAGCTTTGTCGTGTTGCCATCAAATTGCCTTGAGACCAGTCTGCCAACATGGCTAAAGCACTAGGCGTAATGCTCATCTGCAACTGCGTCACTTCTTGCGCAATCCACTGATTCAGCGCATTTCCGGTTAGTGTTTTACTATGGACAACCCAGCCGTTGGCTTCAATTGCTTTGACCCATTTCGACTCCAGTGTTTGCTTATCCACCTCACCGGTACGCAACAATAACAACACATCCGGATTAGGATTACCGAGATGACGTTGTAATGTTTCTGATTGCGCGCCAGTCAACTTAGTGGAGAACAACACCTGCATGACCCTAAGGCTAGCAAACAAGGATTGCTCTTGGTAGTGCATCCATACTAATTCCCAGTCACTTGCCTGCTCCACCACCATCAACTGTTGCTCTAAAAAACCGAGCGCTTTCGAGCTTTGCTTAATGGCATCAACACTCGTCAAGATTCGCTGAGGCTCCTCGCCACAACATAAAATAACCGGTGGTAAAGATGAACCTTGATCTAATCTGGACAACAGCTGTTCTGGCGTCATCATCATGACGATCCCAAGGGAACCAACCCTTGTAACAAACGAACAATCGAATCAACGACTCTCGCTCTAATGTCTTGCACGACTTCAACAGACTCACGCGTAATGGCCAAAGGACGCTCTGCTCCTAGTCCACCAATCTGAGTCGCTAAACTTTGATCAACCTCACGTGAGCGACGTACTAAGGTATCAATGAGCGGATCTTCAACTCCGACCTTAGTAACACGTAAGGCTTGCGTCATAACGAACAAACGAGCTGAAATTTCACCAAAAGAACCAATCGCCGAAATCACAGACTGTTGTGTCGTTGCGCCTAGGGTAACAATGAGGTCGGCTTGCTTGCGCTCAGCCACCAATTCAGCACCAAAGGATTGCAAAGCGCGGCGCGTCTGTGCGACTAATTCACCATCGGCACCATCACTAACCAAATAGATACGATAAGGTAAAGCCCGTTCAGAAGTGTTAGAAACTCCTCTAAGCTGATAGCCACAGCCACTCAGTGTCACCAGAGACAAGGCACTCAGTAACCAGTGGCGACGAGAAAGCATCATAAGGTTAGTTCAACATCACTCAATTAGACGGCCACAATATTAACCAGACGACCTGGTACCACAATCACTTTAGTAATCGCTTTGCCTTCGGTATATTTTTGCACGCCATCATCCATTAAGGCCATGGCTTCTACCTTGTCCTGTGTCGCGTCCGGCTCAACGCTAATCTTGCCCCTTAGCTTACCGTTCACTTGTACCATCAGTTCAATCGAATCCCGTTTTAAGGCTAACTCATCGACTTTGGGCCAAGCAGCAGTCGCTAACAGCCCACTTCCACCCAAGGCTTGATACATAACTTCCGTAATGTGAGGCGCAACTGGCGCTAACATCATCGTCAGTATCATCAACCCTTCCTGCAACACAGCACGACTTTGAACACTTTCGCTATTGTGGCGCGACAGCGTATTCGACAACTCCATACAAGAAGCAATCGCTGTATTGAATGATTGACGCCGTCCCCAGTCATCAGTCACTTTGGCGAGCGTTTCATGAACTTTACGACGTACTGCTTTGTCATCCTCTGAAAGTGCAGAAATGTCGAGTTCAGCGACAGCACCCTGCTCAACATGATTCTGGACTAAGCGCCATACGCGGTTTAAGAAACGTGAAGCCCCTTCAACACCCGCATCCGACCATTCTAGTGACTGTTCTGGTGGTGCTGCAAACATCATAAACAAACGTGCGGTATCCGCTCCGTATTGGTCGATCAAAGCCTGAGGATCAACGCCGTTATTTTTTGATTTCGACATTTTTTCCGTACCGCCAATCTCAACCGGAAGACCATCCGATTTAAGAATCGCCTTCAGCGGCTTACCTTTTTCATCTGTTTCTAGCTGAACATCAGCCGGATTAAACCATTGTTTGCGGCCATCATCACCCATACGATAATAGGTATCGGCAATCACCATGCCTTGTGTCAGCAACCGTTTAAAGGGTTCATCCGTTTTGACCAACCCTTCATCGCGCATTAATTTATGGAAGAAGCGCGCATAAAGTAAATGTAAAATCGCATGCTCAATACCACCAATGTATTGATCAACTGGCAACCAATGGTCGGCACGCTCATCCAGCATTTTTTCTTGGTTATCGGGACAAGCATAACGCGCGTAATACCAACTCGATTCAAAGAAGGTATCAAAAGTATCGGTTTCACGTTTGGCTTCGCCACCACATTTAGGGCAAGTACACTGTGTAAAACTCTCTAGCTGGGTTAAGGGTGAAGCACCACCATCTGGAATCACATCTTCTGGTAACCTAACCGGCAACTGATCTTCTGGAACCGGCACAACACCACAGTCAGGACAATAAATGACCGGAATCGGACAACCCCAATAACGCTGACGAGACATACCCCAATCACGTAAACGATAGTTAATCGTTTTTTTGCCTAATTCTTTAATTTCGAGTGCTTTAGCAATGGCTTCGAAGGCATCATCAAAAGTGAGACCATCAAAGGTTCCCGAATGAATGAGCTGACCTTTATCGGTCATAGCGCTTTCGCTAACATCAGGCTCACAGCCATCGATGCTAATGACCGTTTTAATCGGTAAGTGATATTGTTTTGCAAACTCCCAGTCGCGCTGGTCGTGCGCAGGCACACTCATCACAGCGCCCGTACCATATCCCATTAGGACAAAGTTAGCTACCCACACCGGAATCGATTCACCGGTAATCGGATGGGTGACGCGTATACCCGTATCGATACCTTTCTTTTCCATGGTTTCGATAACCGCTTCCGACGTACCTGTCTGCGCGCACTCATGAATAAAGTTGGCTAATTCAGGACGTGAAGCCGCCGCTTGCTTCGCCAAGGGATGCTCAGCAGCAATGGCCACATAAGTGACCCCAATCAGCGTATCGGGACGGGTGGTAAAGACTTTGAGCTTTTGCGAGGCATCTTCCGCTAATGGAAACTCTATTTCCAGACCTTGTGAACGACCAATCCAATTGCGCTGCATGGTTTTCACCTGCTCTGGCCATTCGGTTAGGGTGTCTAAATCGTCGAGCAGTTCGTCAGCATAGGCTGTGATCTTCAAGAACCACTGGGCAATTTCTTTACGCTCAACCAAAGCGCCCGAACGCCAGCCACGACCATCAATAACCTGCTCATTCGCCAATACCGTGTTGTCTACCGGATCCCAGTTAACGACAGATAAACGGCGATAGACTAAGCCTTTCTTGTAGAGCTGTAAGAAAAACCACTGCTCCCACTTGTAATAATCTGGCGAACAAGTCGCTAGCTCGCGTGACCAGTCGTAACCTAAGCCCAAAGATTTAAGCTGATTACGCATATAATCAATATTGCTATAAGTCCAAGCGGCTGGTGCGACCTTATTGGCAATGGCGGCATTTTCAGCTGGCAAACCAAAGGCATCCCATCCCATAGGTTGTAATACGTTTTTACCCAGCATACGCATGTAACGTGCAATCACATCGCCAATGGTGTAATTGCGCACATGTCCCATATGTAAACGACCAGAAGGATATGGAAACATCGATAAACAATAGAATTTTTCTTTATCTGGATTTTCTACTGCTTGAAAGACATTGGCATCATGCCATTGTTGTTGAATACGACTTTCAATTTCCTTGGGACTATACACAGAATCCATGAGACACGCCTAAAGATTAAACAAGGCTATTATTATGCTATAAAGAAACCTAATAAGGCTAGTAGATTGGCTAGGAAATGGGAAAATAAGACATGGAGGTGACGAAAAGAGAAACGGCTTAAAAAAGTCGAGAACGAATGAAAAACGTAAAAAAGGTTACACTCAAGGCGGAGCTTCTGCTGCAATATCAGCAATATTGCCTTCTTTCTCTGGTGCCGAAAGCTTAGTACGCGGCAAATTAGGCACGTAACTTTCCATTTTCTGATTGGGTACACTAATCACGCGAAAAAAAGTTTCATTGGGCAGTGCAAAATGCAAGACCTCACGTGCTTGTGTTTCAATCGCGTCTGTATGATTTTGCAGATCCAAAACCAAGTTTTTTAATGATTCATTACTCGTCTCAAGTTGTTTAATGTGAGCTTGCGCTAGAGCAAGCTCATTTTGCAGCCGTAACCACTCACTGATACCACCATCAGGAGACCAGAGTCGATACTGAAGCCACAAAATGGCAAGTATAAAAACGACGAAGAGTTTTTTCATGCTATTAACGAAAATTATAATGCCCCATATGGGGCATTATAATAATCTGAACTAATGAAGTTAATGTTTAAACGCAGACACGCCTGGATACACAGCATCTGCACCCAGCATTTCTTCAATACGTAATAACTGGTTGTATTTCGCAACACGATCTGAACGCGACATAGAGCCCGTTTTAATCTGACCAACGCCAGTCGCAACCGCCAAATCAGCAATCGTCGTATCTTCGGTTTCGCCAGAACGGTGAGACATAACTGCCGTGTAACCCGCTGCTTTAGCCATGGCAATCGCATCAAATGTTTCAGTCAACGTACCAATTTGATTCACTTTAATGAGAATTGAGTTGGCAATACCCTTATCAATACCTTCTTTCAAGATGCTGCTGTTGGTCACAAATAAATCATCACCGACCAGTTGGATTTTTTTACCCAATTTATCGGTCATGAGTTTCCAGCCAGCCCAATCTTCTTCAGCCATACCATCTTCGATTGAAATGATCGGATATTTATCACACCAAGCAGCGAAATAATCAATCATTTCTTCCGAAGTCATGCTACGGTTTTCAGAGGTTAAAACGTATTTACCATCGTGATAGAATTCACTTGCGGCCGCATCAATCGCGATCATGATGTCTTTACCTGCCTCAAAGCCAGCTGCTTTAATCGCTTCTAAAATTACGGTAATCGCTTCTTCGTTAGAGGCTAAGTCTGGCGCAAAACCACCTTCATCACCCACAGCAGTATTAAGGCCTTTATCATGCAGGACTTTCTTCAGCGCATGGAACACTTGCGCGCCATAACGCACCGCTTCTTTAAACGAAGGCGCGCCTACAGGCACGATCATAAATTCTTGCATATCAACGCTATTGTCCGCATGAGCACCACCGTTAATGATGTTCATCATGGGTACTGGCATACGGAAGGTGTCTGTTTTAACGTACTTAAACAAAGGCGTGCCTTTCGATTTGGCTGCTGCATGAGCCACCGCCATTGAAACCGCTAGGATAGCATTAGCACCCAAATTCGCTTTATTCGCATCACCATCGAGTTGAATCATCATGGCGTCAATATTGGCTTGATTGGTTGCATCTTGACCGATCAATGCTTGAGCAATTTTTGTATTAATATTGTTAACAGCCGTTAATACGCCTTTACCACCGAAGCGAGCTTTATCATTATCGCGTAGTTCTAATGCTTCACGCTTACCAGTAGAAGCACCCGATGGCACAGCAGCACGACCAAAGCTACCATCAGCTAGTGTAATGTCAACTTCGACGGTTGGATTACCACGAGAATCAATCACTTCACGAGCCCAGATACGCTGAATATTGCTCATTTATTTAACTCCTAAAACAACTTATTACTTATAAAATAGTCAAAAAAATAGGCAAGTACTACTTGCCCATTAATTCGTGTTCAATAAAGCCCGATTGCTTCACCACAGAATCCAAAGCTTTCATCGTCGCTAAAACAGGCTGTAATTTCGCCAAAGGCCACATATTCGGACCATCCGATAGCGCATTAGCTGGATCGGGATGGGTTTCCATAAAAATTCCCGCCACGCCTGTAGCAATCGCTGCGCGCGCTAAGGGGGCAACAAACTCACGCTGTCCACCCGAGGCCGTACCCAAACCACCCGGTTGTTGTACCGAATGAGTGGCATCATAAACCACAGGACACCCCGTATCACGCATAATGACTAAGGAGCGCATATCGGACACCAGTGTGTTATAACCAAAGGAAACACCGCGCTCACAGACCATAATCTGCTGATTACCCGCTTCATGACATTTTTGCACCACGTTATTCATGTCCCAAGGTGCCATAAACTGACCTTTCTTGACATTCACTGGCTTTCCTGCACGAGCAACCGCTTGAATGAAGTTGGTTTGGCGCGCTAAAAAAGCGGGTGTTTGTAATACATCAACAATTTCAGCGACTTCATCAAAAGGAGTATCTTCATGCACATCAGTTAATACAGCAACGCCGACTTCACGCTTAACCTTGTCTAAAATACGCAACCCTTCTGCCAACCCTAAGCCACGAAAACTAGTTGTTGAAGACCGGTTAGCCTTATCAAATGAAGATTTGAAAATAAAGTTAATGCCCAAGTCTTCAGTCATGCGTTTGAGCGTCTCAGCGGTATTTAGCGCTAAAGCCTCATTCTCAATAACACAAGGACCGGCAATTAGGAAGAAAGGCTGATCGATACCAACATCAAAACCACAGAGTTTCATTTTAATTTCCTTGTTGATAAGCCAAAGCAGCCTCTACAAAAGCCGAAAACAACGGATGACCATTACGCGGCGTCGAAGTGAACTCAGGATGGAACTGACAAGCAAAAAACCAAGGATGTACTGACTTAGGTAACTCGACCGTTTCAACCAAACCGCCTTCTGCTGAGCGTCCACCAATAATCAAACCAGCTTCGTTCAAGCGTGGAATGTAATGATCATTCACTTCGTAGCGATGACGATGACGCTCCCAAATAACAGCTTTACCATAAATCGCTTGCGCTAGAGATCCATCTTCTAACACAGCTGCCTGCGAACCCAAGCGCATGGTACCACCTAAGTCAACGTCTTCAGTACGCGCTTGTACTTTACCATCAGGATCAACCCATTCAGTAATCATAGCGACGACAGGATGGCGTGCTTTAGGACGGAATTCTGTGCTGTGTGCTTCGGGCAAGTTAGCCATATTGCGAGCTGCTTCGATTACGGCTACCTGCATACCCAAACAAATACCTAGGTAAGGAATTTTATTTTCACGTGCATAGGTAACAGCTAGAATTTTACCTTCAACGCCACGCTCACCAAAGCCTCCCGGAACGAGAATAGCATCATGATTTTCAAGCAGTGATGTGCCTTCGGTTTCTAGTCGTTCAGAATCGATATAGGTAATTAATACCTTAGCTTTAGCATGAATACCTGCATGTAATAAAGATTCGTTCAGTGATTTATAAGCTTCCGTCAACTCAACGTACTTACCGACCAAGGCAATGCGAACACTATGCTCAGGATTAGCTATCGATTTGACGACCGCATCCCAATCTGACAGATCGGCAGCGGGCACATCCAAACGCAATTGATCACAAACTACCTGATCAAATCCTTGATCATGCAACATGCGAGGCACAGCATAAATACTGGGCGCATCGAGAGAATTAATGACCGCTTTTTCTGACACACTGGTGAACAGAGCGATCTTTCGCTTATCGCCGTCGGAAATAGGGCGATCAGAACGACACAACAACACGTCGGGCTGAATACCAATAGAACGTAATTGCTGTACGGAATGCTGAGTCGGCTTGGTTTTTAACTCACCCGCGGTGGCAATATACGGAAGCAAGGTTAGGTGCACAAAAAGGGCATTCTCACGACCTAATTCAACACCCATTTGACGAATGGCTTCCATGAAAGGCAAAGATTCGATATCACCGACGGTACCACCCACTTCAACAATGGCAACATCGATGTCCTGAGCTACCAAATGAATACGGCGCTTAATCTCGTCGGTAATGTGAGGAATAACTTGTACTGTACCGCCTAAGTAATCACCACGACGTTCTTTACGAATCACCGAGTCATAAACCTGCCCCGTTGAAAAGCTATTATTACGACCCATGCGACGATCAATAAAGCGCTCATAATGCCCAAGATCCAAATCGGTTTCAGCACCGTCATCGGTAACAAAAACTTCACCATGTTGCATCGGACTCATGGTACCGGGATCAACGTTAATGTAAGGATCCATTTTTAGCATGGTCACTTTCAGTCCACGAGCCGCTAGCGCCGCTCCCAACGAAGCTGCCGCAATTCCTTTTCCGAGCGAGGAAACCACACCACCCGTGACAAATACAAACTTAGCCATGACATTCACTTATGAGCACATAAAAATTTTCATTATTATAGCAAATTTTGACGCTCTTGGATATGCATAATGATGAGCAGTTAAGCTAAAAACAGACTATAAGCCGGATTATCATTCTCTGAGGTATAGGGATAGCCGAGCTGCTCCAAAAAGGCGTTGAAGGCTGGCAGTTCTCTTTCTGGCACTTGAATACCCGCCAATACCGTTCCTTCGGCAGCACCATGATTGCGATAATGAAATAAACTGATATTCCAGCCTGATGACATCGAAGATAAAAAAGCCAACAAAGCTCCAGGTCGCTCAGGAAACTCGAATCGATAGAGTTGTTCGTCAAGCTGTTTTCCACCCGCGCCACCAATCATATGACGTAAATGCAGTTTTGCCATTTCATTAGCGGAGAGATCAACTGTCGCAAAGCCTGCAGCTACCAATTCATCGATAATGGCCACTTTTTCACTGTGACCGTTATGCAAACGAATACCGACAAAAACCTGCGCATTCGTCGCATCAGCATAACGATAATTGAACTCGGTAATGACGCGTTTGTTGCCCAATAAACGACAGAAATGAAGAAAACTACCGGGGCGTTCAGGAATCGTCACCGCTAAGAGTGTTTCCGTTCCCTCGCCGATTTCCGTTCGTTCTGCAATGTAACGCAAGCGGTCGAAATTCATATTGGCACCACTAACAATCGCCACCAGCGACTCATTTTGCCAACCCTGCTCTAAAGCATATTTTTTCATACCTGCGACAGATAGGGCGCCAGCTGGCTCTGCAATCGAACGAGTATCTTCGAACACTTCTTTAATAGCGGCACACATTTCATCGGTGGTGACCGTGACCATATCATCGACGTAATGTTGCGCTACTAAAAATGGACGTTCACCCACTTGCGCCACCGCGACACCATCAGCAAAAATACCCACCTGTTGTAAAACAACCCGCTCGCCTGCTTCTAAGGCAGCCTTCATACAAGCCGCATCTTCTGGCTCAACCCCAATAACGAGCGTTTCAGGATGAATCGATTTAATCACCGCCGCTACACCGGCAATAATGCCACCACCACCAACAGGTACAAAAACTGCTTTCATAGGCTCAGTATGCTGACGAATCAGCTCTAACCCAATAGTACCTTGTCCTGCAATTACCTCCCAATCATCGTAAGGATGAATGAATGTAGCGCCCGTTTGACTGACTAAATACTGTGCATATTCAGCGGCCTGATTAAAGTTATCACCATGCAATACCACCTCACCACCTAAGCGACGAACAGACTCAACTTTAATGCTGGGTGTGGTTTGCGGCATCACAATCGTTGCTTTCATGGCTAATTTTTTAGCTGCTAAGGCCACACCTTGCGCATGATTACCCGCCGATGCCGCAATCACACCATTGTCACGCTCTTGTTGAGACAAGTTCAACATGCGATTGTAAGCACCGCGCAATTTGAAAGAAAAAACGGGTTGTAAATCCTCTCTTTTTAAATGAACACGATTAGCGCATTTCGACGATAATCTTGGCGCATAGGTTAAGGGGCTTTCTTGAGCAACGTCATAGACGGGCGCACGCAAAACCATTTTTAACAAACGTTGTGGCATGAAATTTTCCGAAAGTAGAACTACATACAGTTTATCAGATGAAGCCGGATTGCGCATGGGTGCGACAATATGTCGCATGTTAAGTCGCATTAGATTGTTCTAATATTGCTTTCTGAAAAAATTACTCAAAGGTATCATCATGACGAAAACCACCCTAGCTATTGCCGTAACCCTCGCTTTTTCTCAGTTAACCCATGCCAACACACTAGGCACTGTTGTTGTGACTGATAACTCCCTGCCCATGGCAAGTGATAGTCGCACTGCTGAAAGCTTTAGATTAACAGCCAAACAAGAAGGCGGAGAAATTCTGCGCAACACCCTAGGTGTTGATGCTTCACGCATGGGTGGTCATGGGCTAGACCCAACGATTCGTGGTCAAAGTCAAACGCAATTAAACGTTATTTTAGATGACGCCTACTTACATGGCGGCTGTCCTAACCGCATGGATCCGCCAACCTCGTTTGCCAATATTGAAAGCTACGACAGCGTGCGCATTATTCAAGGGGTAGAAACCTTACAATACGGCACTGGTGGAACGGGTGGTACGATTTTATTTGAACGTGGCATCCCTGAAATGGGCACTCACGGCAAGGTTGAAGTGGGCGCTGGCGATAATGCTTACAAAAGTTCCGCCAACGCGGAAGTATCAACACGTGGTGAGCTAGGCTACATTCGTGCTTTTGCCATTAATAAAGACGGCAGCAACTACAAAGACGGCAATGGAAACACCGTTCGCGCCAGCTACAGCACTGAGCATCACGGTGTTATTGCCGGATTAACGCCCAAAGCCGGTGAACGAATCGAAATGAGCGCCGAAAAAATCGTCACTCATAATGCGTTATTCCAAGGCTCTAGCATGGATGCACCTTATGATGAAATGAACATCATGCGCTTAAAGTATCGTAGCAGTAACGGTTTTGGTTTTGTTGATGGTGTTAAAGCCGACTTGTCTTATGCTGCTGATGAACATTTAATGGATAACTACAGCTTACGTCCAAACATGGCTATGCGCATGAAGTCACCGACGACATCCAATACTTTGTCGGGAAAATTGGCACTAACCAGTAAGCTAAGCTCTTCCACGTCAGTTGAGTATGGTCTTAACATTCAAAATGTTAATCGCAAAGCAGAATTAGTGCGCGTTATGCCCTTACCACAAACCAATATGTCGTTTAACTGGCCAAATGTAAGCACGGATCGTATCGGCGTGTTTGCTGAAGCACTGCATAAGCTAACAAACGAGAGTCGTGTTAAGGCTGGTGTTCGTGTCGATAAAGTAACAGCTGAAGCAGATTTATTGAATGCAAAAGCAAACCCTATGGCCATTACGCCGGCACAAATGTATGACCGTGTTTACGGCTACAAAGGCGATGGCAAAGCTAACGAAGATCATTGGAGTGCGTTAGCGCGTTACGAGTTGGACTTGGCGAAAGACTTAACTTGGTTTACCGGTGTCAGTCGTACTATGCGTACCGCCGATGAAACCGAGCGTTTCTTCGCCAATGGGGCAAGTGTTAATGCAACGGGTTCATTCAACACTCCAGGGTCTGCTTGGGTCGGCAATCCTAACCTGAATCCTGAAAAACATGTTCAAATTGATACGGGATTGAGTAAACAAACTGAGCATTATGGCTGGCGTGCCACTGTGTTCTACGATGCGGTACAAGATTACATTCTGCGCGATCAACGCATGGTAACCAATGGCAAAATCACCACCTACCGTAACGTCAATGCTACTCTCTATGGTGCTCAGGTAGAAGGCTACACAGGATTTGCTTGGAATACCCAATTAGCCGGTGGTCTGAATTACGTTAATAGTCACAATGACAGTGACAACCGCAATATTGCGCAAACCCCACCCTTATCTGGCTATGTTGCACTGAACAAACAAGCTGGCGATTTAGGCTTAGGTGCGCGTTTCCGCTTCCAAGATAAACAAAGTGCCATTGATACGCTCAGTGGGCTAGATACACAAAAAACTCCGGCTTGGTCAGTGCTAGACCTTTACGGCAGCTACCGCATTAACAAAACCGTTAAAGTCATGGCAGGTGTTGATAATGTCTTTGACCATGCTTATTTCCAACACGTGGGTAGAACAGATAGTTTAACGGGTAATACCATCAACTTATATGAACC
>NCFI01000049.1 GCA_002281095.1 Thiotrichales bacterium 35-46-9
ACCTTTTTAATAATTATGGTGGCCGGGGGCGGAATCGAACCGCCGACACACGGATTTTCAATCCGTTGCTCTACCGACTGAGCTACCCGGCCAAACTATTCGACTATTATACTGGCAACCGTTACAAATTGCCAGTACTTTTATCGCTAGTCGTTAAAGTCCCGCTAAAATATGCGTCTTAACACGTTCAATATTGTCGGTACCATCAACACGAATGTACTTTACCAACCCCTTGGCTGCTTCCGCTTTGTAAAAATCAACGAGTGGTTGCGTTTGCGCGGCATAAACATCCAAACGTTTTTTCACCGTTTCGGCTTTGTCATCATCACGTTGAATTAACACTTCACCTGTCTCGTCATCTTTGCCGTCAACTTTGGGAGGATTGTAAACAACATGGTAAGTGCGTCCCGATGCAGGGTGAACGCGACGACCAGCCATACGCTCAACAATGACCTCAAAAGGAACATCAATTTCAATTACCGCATCTAGCGCAACCCCAGCAGAAGCCAAGGCTTCCGCTTGCGCCAAGGTGCGCGGAAAACCATCCAACAAAAAGCCATTTTTGCAATCAGGTTCGCTAATACGCACTTTAACCATTCGAATAATCAAATCATCGGGAACGAGCTGACCGGCATCCATGTAGCCCTTCGCTTCCAAGCCTAAAGCCGCACCAGCACGAATGGATGCGCGTAACATATCGCCGGTAGAAATTTGTGGAATATCGAAATGACTGGTTAAAAAAGTAGCTTGCGTGCCTTTACCTGCACCCGGAGCACCCAACATCATGATACGCATTAATTCGTCCCCTTTAAAGAATAGACGATAATTCTACCTGATTAGCCCATAACAAAAAACCGCCCGAAGGCGGTTTCTCGATGAATCATGCAAAACTCAGCAATCTAATTACTGTAATTTAGCCAACTCTTTAGCAGCAACAGCAGCTGGCAAAGCAACGTAACCGTCTTTTTCTACCACTTGCTGACCTTCTTTAGACAATACCAACGTCATAAATTCTTTAACCATTGGGTCTAAAGGCTTACCTGGTGCTTTGTTAACATAAACATATAGCGCACGAGCTAATGGGTACTTACCAGAAATTGCGTTAACTTCGTTCGCTTCAACGAATGGCTCGCCTTCTTTCTTAACGAGAGGAAGTGCGCGAACGCCAGAAGTTTTGTAACCGATACCTGAGTAACCAATCGCATTAACTGAAGTCGCAACCGACTGAACAACAGAAGCCGAACCTGGTTGTTCGTTCACGTTATTTTTGAAGTCACCTTTACACAGCGCTTGCTCTTTGAAGTAACCGTAAGTACCCGATACAGAGTTACGGCCATAAATTTGGATCTCTTTACCAGCCAAAGCACCCGTACCACCTAACTGATCCCAGTTAGTCAGGTCAGCTGCTGCACCGCACTTACGTGTTGAAGAGAAAATCGCATCAACTTGTGACATTGTTAACCCTTTAATGGGGTTATCTTTATGCACATAAACAGCTAAAGCATCAATGGCAACAGCGATACCTGTCGGCTTGTAACCATATTTCGCTTCAAAAGCCTCAATTTCTTTTGACTTCATTTCGCGACTCATCGGACCGATATTAGCTGTACCTTCAGTCAATGCGGGGGGCGCTGTTGACGAACCCGCTGCTTGGATTTGAATATTAACGTTAGGGTAAGCGCGTTTGAATTCTTCAGCCCATAGCGTAGCTAGGTTAGCCAGAGTGTCCGAACCAACACTTGATAAGTTACCAGAAACGCCTGAAACTTTTTGGTAGCCTGGCAATGCAGGATCGACTGCAGCAAAAGAAGGAGCAACAAGGGTCGTTGCCGCAACGCCCATCAAGGCTGCCATAATAGTCTTCATAATAAACTCCAAGTAAGGATTAACGTGTTAACGCCGTTAATTATGAAGCGACAATATGACAGTAAGATGACAAAAAGACGTCAATTATGTGACAAACCAAACGAGTCAGCTTGCCATCATGCCCCGGATGGCGAAGTAAATAAAGGCTGCTAAAAAAGCAGAAGCGGGTACGGTAATAATCCAAGCAGCAAAAATTTTCAACATAATTGAGCGCTTAACCAGCTCTTTTTTGTAAATCTTATTCAGTGATTTACGCTCTTTTTTACTGAGCTCAATTTCCGCAGCACGTTCTTTAAGCTGTTGCAACATCAAGCGCTTATCTTCAAAAGAGGCTTTTTCAAAACGCTGCATATAGGCATCCAAAGCCGTTTTATCGGCATCAATTGCATCGTGATGCTCACGAATCACTTGTATGGCCTGCGCGTAGTTTGTTTTAAGGTATTCACGCAGAAAACCAACCCCCAACACCGCACCCACAGCAATATGAGTTGAGCTGACAGGCATACCCAATTCCGCTGCCACAATCACCGTTAATGCCGCTGACATGGCAATGGCAAAAGCACGAATTTGATCCAGTTCGGTAATTTCACTACCGACCGTTTTAATCAACTTAGGCCCAAACAATAAAAGACCAATTGAGATACCCAAAGCACCAATCAACATAATCCACAAAGGAATACCGGCTTTGGTGGAGATGGTATTGTTCGCTAACGCATCATAAATCGCAGCCAAAGGACCAATGGCATTGGCCACATCATTAGCACCATGTGCAAAACTAAGTAAGGCAGCGGCAAAAATAAGCGGAATCGTAAACAAGCCATTGATGCTGTCTTTCGTATTTTGCAAGCTAGAAGCATTATTGCTAACTGCAGCTCGCACTAATAGATAAACAACAACAGCAACCACCAAACCAATGAGCGAAGCTTCAAGAGTGGATAACTTAATCAGCTTATTCAGCCCTTTTAATGCCAAATAAGTGGTGAATGACCAAGCCATAAGAGCAACCAAAATGGGCACCATTTTTTTAGCTGCCTGTACCATATCCGTTTGGTAAGTAATGGAGCGCTTAATCCAAAACAAGAATAAAGCGGCAATTAATCCACCTAATAGTGGCGAAACAACCCAACTGGCAGCAATAGCACCCATCGAGGACCAATTAACGATATGCCAACCGCCGGCAGCGACACCGGCTCCCAATACTGCACCGACAATCGAATGGGTGGTTGAAACGGGGGCGCCCATTGCAGTGGCAAGATTGAGCCAAATAGCCGCAGCCAGTAAGGCCGCTAACATGGCATAAATATAAAGTTCGACATCGGTAATTTGTTTGGGATCGATAATGCCATTTTTAATGGTGGTCACAACCTCCCCACCAGCAATGATCGCACCAGCCGACTCGAAAATGGCGGCGATAATAATGGCACCTGTCAGCGTAATGGCACGCGCACCCACGGCTGGTCCAACGTTATTGGCAACATCATTGGCACCAATATTCAGTGCCATGTAGCCACCAATCATCGCGGCGACCACCAACAAGAGATTATTATGCCCTTCGACCAAATGCATGCCATCAACAATGAGCATCACGGCGATAATAAATAGCAAAGCAAAACCAAAACGTGCCATTTCACGACGTGAAACACGTGTCGCTTTTTCGATATCGTTAATGTCGCTGTATTTCATAAGAAACCCCGATTAGCTGAACTGTCGAACGCTGTATTCGACCGAATCGGGGTATTTTGCCAGAAACAGAACCATATTGCACCCTAAGTACAACACGAGAAACTGCGCCAAAACAAGTTATGACTTAAAAGATAACTGAAAACGAGACTACTCTATCGGTGCTACCGCTCCTGCCGAAAAATGACAACTGAAACAACTTCCCTTGCCTAGCTGACTTTCTACCGTCAATTTAGCATCGTGCTTATCTAACACATGACGGGTGATCGCCAACCCCAACCCCGTACCACCCGTAGCACGAGAACGGGCCGAATCGACACGATAAAAACGTTCGGTAATGCGCGGAATATGCTCTGGGGCGATACCAATACCGGTATCGCATACCGAAAAATGCACACCTGCCTCATCCAACCACCAACGAATGCGCACTTCACCCCCTTCGGGTGTATAACGAATAGCATTGGTTACCAAATTGGTAAAAGCACTGCGCAAATAGTTCTCGTAACCCCACAAACCCACATCGGTTTCTAACGACAAGGTAATTTGATGATGTGCTTCTCCTGAAAACTGCTCAGCTTCTTCTTGAATTTGCAATAGCATATCGGCAATATCAATGGCTTCTTTTTCCATGCGATCATCATCGGCTTCTAAACGAGACAAGGTCAACATATCTTCGATAATTTTACGCATCCGCTCCGTTTGTTGGTGCATTTGCTGTAAGGGTTTTAACCATTGTTGCTGGTGACTACCGGGCGTATCCAGCATGGTTTCAACATAGCCATGCATGACCGTTAACGGCGTGCGTAATTCATGCGAAGCATTAGCAACGAAGTCTCGACGAATACGATCAATGGATTTAAAAGCCGTAATATCCCGTACGATCAACAAATCATGACCCAACATAAAGGGACGTAGCTCGACAGATAAGGTACGGCTGGGGTTCACAGGCGACACCAGTTCTGCAGTGGTATAACCTGAACCTCGAAACAAACCTGACACTTCAGGCGTGCGAATGACACTCAGAATGGAACGCTTGCGATCATGGCGACTTAACCCCAGCAGGTTAACCGCTCCTTGATTAAACCAAGTCACCTGACAAGACTTATCTAGTGCAATCACCCCTTCTGGCAAGGCCTTAGCAGCATATTTAAAGTAACGCGCTCGTCCCAGTAGTTTTTGCGATTGGCGGCGCTCTTTCTCCAGCAATCGCATGGTGGCAAGCAAGAAATAAGACAGAGGACCAGCGATCCAATAATGCCAACTGCGTCCACCCGAGGTTAGCCAAGACTGGGCTGTCCACAATGCCAACCACCAGCGCACCAGAATAATACCAGCAAACAACCAACCTGCTAGTACCCAAGCATCCCACCACCAAGCAACCAGCAAAGCGATAATGAGCAGCCAAGAGACAGTGGCTAATTCACCATCCCAAAAGCGGAAGTTATTCATTCGGTTCCGTCACCGAAAAACGATAACCAGAACCCCGCACAGTTTGAATATAAGACTCACAACCATGTTCTTCTAAGGCTCGACGTAAACGACGAATATGCACGTCGATGGTACGATCTTCTACCACGACACGATCACCCCAAACTTCGTCGAGCAACTGATGACGCGTAAAAACACGATTGTGATGCGCCATAAAGAAAGCCAGTAAGCGGTATTCCTTAGGGCCTAACTTAACTTCAGTACCGTCAATAGAGACACGATGACTTTGACTATCCAGCAACATCCGACCAGCATGCAGACTATCGGTGCTTTGACCGTCGTCTAAACGACGCAACAAAGCCTGAATACGCGCCAACAAGGCGCGTGGCGAAAAAGGTTTGGTGACGTAATCGTCCGCCCCTGTTTCAAATCCCTGAACCTGATCAGACTCTTCCGCTCTAGCCGTCAGCATAATAACCGGAATATGACGCAGCTTGTCATTCGCCTTTAAGCGCGCCAACAAACTCACACCCGGTACACCAGGCAACATCCAGTCGAGCAGAATAATATTAGGCTGATGCGTTAATGCCAATTGCCAACCTTGTTCAGCATTCGGCGCTTCCAGCACCTGCATGCCGGCTGTTTGCAAGGTAAACCCCAGCATTTCCCGAATGGAAGATTCGTCTTCGACCACCAGTACTTTAGTCTCAGCCATCATCACCTCATGCATATCAAGCGTATTTATTCGTCACTTCCGCTAGGCGCTCAGCACTAATGTGGCGCATATCAGAACCTTCGACAATATAAAACACATGCTCAGCAATATTCAAGCTGTGATCGGTAACACGTTCCATCGCTCGCAACGTATTCAGCAAATCTAACATAGCCGGAATTTGCTCAGGGTGTTGCATCATATGTTCGCGCATTAATTTTTGTGCGGCACGATATTCTTCATCAGCTTTGGCTTCTTTCGGTAACAAGGTTAGTGCTTTTTTCGCATCCAAATGAGCAAAGGTATCCAAGGCAATTTTAATCATGTCTTGTGCACAAATGGTCATTTCCACCAAATGGTTATAGCCAGCAACGCTTTGACAATCACAAGGCGTATCGCTTTCGCATAAATTAATGACCATGCGTGCCATCTTAGTAATTTCATCACCCATGCGTTCTAGATCAGTCACAATGTGAATGGCAGACATAATCAAGCGTAAATCAACCGCTGTCGGTTGTTGTACCGCTAAAATACGAATACACAAATCATCAATACTCGACTCTTGACGGTTGATGAAGCGGTCATACGCAATCACTTCGGTAGCCAAAGTACTGTTGTTATGGCGTAAAGCGTCGAAAGCGCGTTGCATTTGTGATTCAATTTGACCACCCATCGCCAAAATGCGGTTGAATAACTCTTCCAACTTCTGGTCATAACGACGAGAAATATGGGGGGTAATAACATTTGTATCCATGATGTAGCTTCCTCGTCAATTAACCAAAACGGCCAGTAATATAATCTTCAGTTTGTTTTTGTGATGGATTGGTAAACAAGGTATCCGTATCGGTATACTCAATCAAGTCGCCCATATACATAAAGGCAGTGTAATCAGACACACGTGCCGCCTGCTGCATATTGTGAGTCACAATCAAAATAGTGAACTTTTCTTTCAGCTCAAAAATCAGCTCTTCAATACTCAAGGTCGAAATAGGATCCAATGCTGAAGTTGGCTCATCGAGCAATAGCACTTCTGGCTCAATGGCAATCGCACGTGCAATGACCAAACGCTGCTGCTGACCACCCGACATACCCATCGCATTTTCTTGTAGACGATCTTTGACTTCATTCCACAGACCCGCACCTTTCAATGCCCACTCGACTTTTTCTTCCAACACTTTGCGGTTATTTTCACCTGCTAGACGCAAACCATAAGCGACGTTTTCAAAAATCGATTTCGGGAAAGGATTGGGCTTTTGAAACACCATGCCGACCTTGCGACGCAAAATGGACACATTTTGACTTTTATCCATAATATTGTGACCATGCAAACGGATACTGCCTTCCGTACGTACACTATCAACTAGATCATTCATGCGGTTAAAACAACGCAACAATGTTGATTTACCACAACCTGAAGGACCAATAAAGGCAGTCACACGCTTTTCTGGTAACAACATGTTGATGTTATTTAGCGCCTTTTTCTGACCGTAATAAAGATTCCAGTCCTTAACTTCAATCGCTACCGGCTCACTGGCAAGATCCAGCTGACGACTTTTGTGATCTAAAACAACATTCACTGAACTCATTTTGACTAATCCTTCGTTTATTAGTTATCAACTGATTTAAAACGTTCGCGCAGACGGTTACGAATTGTAATCGCGGTAATATTCAGCGCAATAATAATCAGCACCAGCAAGAATGCGGTCGCATAAACCAACGGCTGCGCTGCTTCAACGTTCGGGCTTTGGAAGCCCACATCATTAATATGGAAACCCAGATGCATAATTTTGCGATCCAGATGGATATAAGGGGCAATCGAATCGACCGGTAAACTTGGTGCTAATTTAACCACACCCACCAACATCAGCGGTGCCACTTCACCTGCGGCACGCGCAATAGCCAGAATCAAGCCGGTCATAATCGCTGGTGAGGCAATAGGCAACACCGTATTCCATAGTGTTTCAATTTTAGTAGCACCCAAGGCTAAAGAACCTTCACGCATGGCACGAGGCACACGTGCCAAGCCTTCTTCGGTAGAAACAATCACTACCGGTAAGGTTAACAATGCTAAGGTTAAGGCTGCCCACAACAAGCCTGGTGTACCAAAAGTCGGTGCTGGCAAGGCTTCTTGATAAAACAACTGGTCGATATTGTGACCTAATACATAAACAAAGAATCCTAAGCCGAACACACCATAAACGATGGAAGGCACACCCGCTAGATTGTTCACAGAAATACGCACAGCACGAGTAATCCAGCCATCCTTAGCATATTCGCGCAAATAAACCGCCGCAACCACACCAAATGGCATCACCAGTACCGTCATAATGAATACCATGGTCACGGTACCAAAGATGGCAGGGAAAATACCCCCTTCTGTATTGGCTTCGCGCGGATCATCAGACAAGAATACCCAAATACGATGGAAGTAATGACCAAACTTTTCCGTTAACGTCATGGCGTTCGGCATAACCGATTCGACAATCTTATCAATCGGCAGAGTAACCACATCGCCCGTCATAATTTCGATTTGAGCTTTACCCAAAGCGCTGGCGGTTTGTTCCAACTGACGCATTTGCGTTAGCAAGGTTTGGTATTCACCGTCCAGTTGACGACGTTTTTCATCCAGCTTGGCAATCGCTTGTTCTGTTAATTTATTATCTAATTCTAAGCGACGACGATCTAAACGCAACTGCTCAACGCCCGCATTAATCGCACCAATTTCATGCTTCTGAATGCGGACAATCTGCTTATGCAACTCAGTATGACGTTCAATCAATTGCTGGAAAGTATCCCACGCTTGATTTCCCGTTACCGTCATACCATCCCCCAAAGTCACCGATTTCAGGCGACCGTAGAGATTACCCCACTCATAACGCTCAACCATAATCAGGTCTTTCGCAGTGATATCTTTAATAACGGCGTGTTCATCTACCCATTTAAAGTCAGCACCAAAAATATCGCGGTTACCTACTTTGACGAGCAATTGAGGAACGTGCGTTACACCCTCTTTAATATTACCTTCAACACGATCACTGCGACGATGCAACTCACCAATCAATTGCACCGTACCACCTTGACCATCTTGCACCGTGTAAGCATGAATATCTTTTGGCCAAAAATGCCCCATGCCTTTAAACACGATGAAACTGATTAATCCAATCACCGCCAATAAACTGATGGCAACGGCCATGGCATTAAACCAGACCCAGTGATTTCCTTCTCGCATCCACGTACGTAACATTTAATAAACTCCCTTATAGTGCGCCATAGCGTTTAAGCATGCGCTGACGCACCGTTTCAGCGATGGTATTGAAGAAGAAGGTAAACATAAACAGCACCAAAGCAGCTAAGAACAGCACTCGGTAATGGGTACTGCCCACTTCTGACTCTGGCATTTCAACCGCAATATTAGCCGACAGCGTACGTAGGCCGTTGAAGATATCAATATCCATCACTGCGGTATTACCGGTTGCCATGAGTACGATCATCGTCTCACCCACTGCACGACCCAATCCAATCATCGTGGCAGAGAACAAACCCGGAGAAGCCGTTGGTAACACAACACCAACCATGGTTTGCCAAGGTGTTGCACCCAAGGCTAAAGAACCATTCACCTGATGACGTGGCACGTTATAAATGGCATCTTCGGCAATCGAGAAGATAATCGGAATAACCGCCAACCCCATGGCAATACCTACCACTAGGGCGTTACGTTGGTCATAATCGATACCCGCCACATTCGTTAGCCACATCGGCATATCGCCGGCAAACAATAGATGCTCAACAGGATCATCTAACCAAACAGCGATTAAAACTGACAACAAGAGCACAGGAATGAGCAGTGCAGCTTGCCAACCATCCGGCACTCTATTACGAATGGCTTCTGGGAAACGACTCCACAAATAACCAAAGATGAACACCATCAACGGCATCAGCAACACTAACAAGAAAAACGATGGCATGTGTTTTTCCAAGTAAGGCGCTAACCACAATCCTGCTAAGAAACCTAAAATTACCGTTGGCAAAGCTTCCAACAATTCAATGGTCGGCTTAACCGCTTGGCGCATTTTAGGTGCCATAAAGAAACCCGCAAACATCGCCGCCATAATGGCGATGGGCACGGCAAACAACATGGCGTAGAAAGCCGCTTTTAGCGTACCAAAAGCCAAAGGTGCTAAGGAAAATTTCGGTTCAAAGTCACTCGCTGAGGAAGAAGACTGCCAAATATAATCCGGCTTTGCATAACCTTCATACCAGACTTTTTGCCACAGCACTTCAAAAGACACTTCTGGATGCTCATTTTCCAAGCTCCATAAATGCATCTTACCTTGCTGATCTTCTGCCAAGAAACCATCCGCACGCGGTGTCATAGCAATATTGGTAATGGCCGATTGAGCAACCTGCTCCAAACCCACCACGCGGTGAGCCGTAGCATGATAAACACCAACATGACCCGACGCATCTGACAACACAAAACCTTTACGACGTTGCTCTACCGCCATATCGGTAATGGCAGCCGACTGTTCATCAAAATCCCTAACTGCTTGGAAGGTAAATTGGTTATTCGCATCACGTACCGGAAACCACTGCGTTAACTTGCCCGACTCTTCACCCAACAGCAAAGAAATACCACCTAACAAAAAGTTAACTGACGTTAGCTGACGCTTTTCTTTGCCATCAACGGGCAAGGTATTTAAGCGAGCGTAATCTTTAGGCGCATCTACATTGCGAATCGAGAAGACTTGCATGTCACCCGTTGAGTCAATGGCATAAAACCAATCATTCATGCCATCCACTTTAACCCACTCAGGCACAAATGCCAGTGGCACCTGATTAGCCGCCACCTGTTCCAGACTCACTTCATCTGAGAACATGGCTTTTTTCAACTCAAAAGCCCTAAATTCAACAACTGGCGCACCTTTAGGCGAACCCACCAGCACCATCGTATCGCCCGACGCGCGACCAGAAACATGAGCTAAAGCCCTGCCCTGCGCGTCCATCACCATCGGCGCTTCACCTAGTGGATAACTGAAACGTGGTTTAATCTGGCGCACACCATCAACATAGCTGACAGCAAAACCATACTCAGCTAACAACAGCTGACCATTCGATAACCCCAAAGCAACCTGACCGTCCGCATCGTCTAGCACATGATAAGAACTAACAGCAACGCCTTCTGCAACCGGTAACGAAATGGTTTCAACCAGCTCACCTGTTTTAGCTTTAAAGAAAACAATCTTGGCATCTTCAGTAATACGCAAAGCCGTATCTTGATATTCATCCACAGCCAACATCACCGTTTTGGACTGACCCGGACGATCATAAGTAGCGACCTTTTCCATCGTCGCTGACGAAAACAATGGCGCAACTTGGTAGAAGAAGAAAAACATCATCAGTAATACAGCACCGATAACGGCCATACCACCAATGCCAATCGCATACTTGGCTATAAAATCCTTATAGCCCCGCATGCGCTCACGTCGAGCTGATTGCATTTGTAAAGCAGTTGAAGACATGCTAACTAGACCTTTTTATTGAGTAAGCCTATTTTACTGAGTCAATGTGAAGCTTTCATGACACTTTGTCACTAATAGCGAGACGTTTTTCGCACCAATTTGGTGCCACTGCACCAATAAATTGCCACTTTTAAACCGACAATCTAGTTAGCAAAGAAAGCTCAAGGTTAAAGAAGCGATACAGATGATTATTTTTATTAATTCTTCTGGTTTTTTGGCACACTTCGGGCTAATATTCGACATTGGAATTAACTGCAGAGAAAACTCATGTTCATAGCTTGTCTAAACGTGAGAACTAGGCTCGCTTTCATTTATTGATAAAGGACCTTCAAATGGTGACAGAACTTATCGCACGTCTTAAAGAAGAAAACATCAAATGGGTGGATCTTCGTTTTTGTGATACTCATGGTAAAGAACAACACGTAACCATTCCATCAAGCAAAGTAGATGAAGCTTTCTTCGAAGTTGGTCAACCATTCGACGGTTCTTCAGTTGCTGGCTGGTTAGGTATTGAAGCCTCTGACATGGTACTCTTGCCACACGCTGATACCGCGATCATGGATCCATTTACCAATGATCCAACCATGATCATCCGTTGTACGATTCACTACCCCATTTCAATGGAAGGCTATGACCGTGATCCTCGCTCTATTGCGATGCGCGCCGAAGCCTACCTAAAATCAACCGGCATTGCTGATAGCTGTTTCGTTGGCCCAGAACCAGAATTCTTTATCTTTGACGACGTTCGTTGGGGCGCTGACATGTCAGGCTGCTTCGTTAAAGTTGATTCGCAAGAAGCTTCTTGGAATACCGAAAAAGTTTACGCCGACGGCAACATGGGTCACCGCCCAGCCACTAAAGGTGGTTACTTCCCTGTCCCTCCCGTTGACCAATTACACGAAATTCGTGTTTCTATGTGTGACTACGCAGAAGCAATGGGCTTAGGCATCGAAACACATCACCACGAAGTAGCTAACGCGGGTCAATGTGAGCTAGGTGTCGCTGGCAACACCTTGGTGAAAAAAGCAGATGAAGTATTGGTATTAAAATATGCCATTCACAATACCGCTCACCTATACGGCAAAACAGCTACTTTCATGGCTAAGCCAATTGTCGGCGATAACGGCTCTGGTATGCACGTTAATATGTCACTATCGAAAGACGGCAAAAATTTGTTCGTTGGCGATGGTTACGGCGCTTTGTCTGACATGGCAATCTACTTCATTGGTGGTATCATTAAGCATGCGAAAGCACTGAATGCATTCACCAACTCAGGCACTAACTCTTACAAGCGCTTGGTTCCTGGCTTTGAAGCACCAATTATGTTAGCTTACTCAGCACGCAACCGCTCAGCGTCTATTCGCATTCCTTACGCGCCAAACCCACGTACCCGCCGTATCGAATGCCGCTTCCCTGATCCCATGTCTAACCCATACTTAGCTTTTGCTTCAATCTTGATGGCTGGCTTAGATGGCATTATGAACAAGATTCACCCAGGTGAGCCAGCAGATAAAGACCTGTACCACTTGCCACCAGAAGAAGCGAAAGCCATTCCACAAGTCTGTCACTCATTAGACATGGCTTTGGAAGAACTGGACAAAGATCGCGACTTCTTAACAGCGGGCGGTGTTTTCACCAATGACATGATCGATGCCTATATCGAATTGAAGATGAAAGAAGTCACGCGCATGCGTATGACAACTCACCCAATCGAGTTCGACATGTACTACAGCCGTTAATTCACTTTCGGTGAGAAACGACTGATAGAAAGCACCCTTCGGGGTGCTTTTTTATTCGCTAAGGTATTTGGTAAATTAACAATTGCGTCTGACGCCCATCCGATAACTCCCATACCTCCAGAGGCTCAACATCCTCAATAGCAAAAGAGTTAGACACCAACAAAGCACCCGATTTCATTTCAGCACTCGCCTTTTGCCACAGTCGCGTCATCGGTACAGGAGATAAAAATACATAAACCATATCAACCTGACTTAAATCGGTTTGCCACATATCACCACGCGACACCTGACCTAACCCCGACCATCGACACCACACCTGAGAAAACCAAGCCAGCACGGGTGAATACTCAACACCTTTCGCTTCGATACCCGCTCCAGCCAAAGCGCGTACCACCCCACCCAATCCAGAACCCAAGTCCAGCATAGATTTCACTTGATAAGTCTGCGCCAGCTCCACCAAAGCCTGATGCGTTATATTGTTCGTTAAATACAAAGGCACCCTGTCTTTCAATACCGCCGAAAAAACCAACATCAACAGTAAAGCTCCTAACGCAAACCAAAGAGGGTCAACCAGGGTTTGCGTCGCCCCCCAATACAAACCGAGCGGCAACACAGCTTGCACCCACAACCACCAGCGTGGCAGCCCCATGAGCCAACTCAACAGCACTGATAAGCCAACTTGCAACAGCAAGAAACCCTTCACATACGACAAGCCAATTAACCAATCGACCCAAATCGTGGCACTAAATTTAACCAGCAATAGCGCAGCAAACTGTACCAACAACACCCACCACAGCGGATGAAGTGATTCAAAAATGGTTTTATTTGTCCCCCTATATCTACACGGGTGGAGGCATTATCTTGGCCGAT
>NCFI01000050.1 GCA_002281095.1 Thiotrichales bacterium 35-46-9
GGTTTGTTTATTTCAATAAAAAATCAAGACCACACCTTACGTCTTGCCTGTACGCCGTTGGCGAGGGCTTCTAAGCTATCGACACTGGCTTCCCAGCCTAAACAGCCATCGGTGATGCTTTGTCCATAGGTGAGGGCGCAACCGGTTTTCACGTCTTGACGACCTTCGACCAAATGGCTTTCAATCATCACGCCCATAATGCTTTTATTGCCTGCCGTGAGTTGCTCGGCGATGTTGTCAGCAACGAGTGTTTGTTTACGGAAGTCTTTGTTGCTGTTGGCATGAGAACAGTCGATCATTAACTTTTGGCGCACGCCCGCTTTAGCTAGTTTATCGACCGCATCAGCGACATGAGGCGCGGCATAGTTAGGTTCGCCATTGCCGCCACGTAAAATAATGTGGCAGTCATCATTACCTTTGGTATGGAAAATGGCTGAACGACCTTCTTTGGTGAGCGACATGAAAATGTGTGAACGCTCTGCCGCGCGAATGGCATCAATGGCAATGCTGACGCTACCATCTGTACCATTTTTGAAGCCGACAGGGCAGGATAAGCCCGAAGCCAACTCGCGATGACCTTGGCTCTCAGTTGTCCGTGCACCAATCGCTCCCCAGCTGACCAAGTCAGCAATGTATTGCGGAGAAATAAGGTCTAAAAATTCGGTTGCAGCTGGCATACCCATCGTGTTGATGTCGAGCAGTAACCCACGCGCTAAGGCTAACCCCTTGTTGATTTGAAAAGACTCATCTAAATTAGGATCATTAATAAGTCCTTTCCAACCCACTGTAGTGCGGGGTTTTTCAAAGTAAACACGCATGACAATGAGTAGCTCTTTTTCGTAGCGTTTTTTGACTTCGAGTAAGCGGCCGGCATATTCACGCGCCGCATCGGGATCATGAATCGAGCATGGACCGACAACAACTAATACACGGTCATCGTTACCGTTTAGGATGTCGTGAATTTGCGCGCGCGTATCATGAATTAACTTAGACGCACGCTCAGTCATTGGGTAGCGGGCATGCAGCTCTTGCGGTGAAATGACTTCAGTCATAGTGCGAATGCGCAGGTCGTCAGTAGCGTACTTCATGGCGGTCTTTGCTGTATAGATTATGAGTTAATAGCTCATTATTATCCCATAAATCAATGTTGCTGGCTAGGGAAGGTCTGAATCAGTGGTTATCTGCTGACAATTAGGCTAAAATTGAACATTATCTCTAATTATCGCTCTAAAACGGTCATCATGAAACAAGCTTTGCATTCTCTCGTTGTATCTGGTTTAACGCAATTACGTGACGCAGGTCAGATTGCTCAATTCGATCCTGCTCAAATTAAAATCGAATTACCGCGCGATAAGAGTCATGGTGACTTTGCCACCAACGTGGCGATGATGCTGGCTAAACCCAACGGTATGAATCCTAGAGCTTTGGCGGAACAATTGATTGCGCATTTACCCAGTGCTGACTGGTTGGTTGGCGCAGAAATTGCCGGTCCGGGCTTCATTAATTTTCGTGTACAAGCAGCTGCTAAGTTTGCGGCCTTAGCGACTATTTTAGAAAAGACAGCCGATTACGGGCGAATCAATGCCGGTGAGGGCAAGCTGGTACAAGTTGAGTTTGTTTCAGCTAACCCAACAGGGCCACTGCACGTTGGGCATGGGCGTGGTGCGGCTTACGGTTCGGCGCTGGTTTCGCTATTGCGTCATGCGGGTTATCAGGTTGAAGCAGAATATTATGTTAATGACGCTGGTCGTCAAATGGATATTCTGACCGTCAGTGTTTGGTTGCGCTATTTGGCTTTGTGTGGCGAAACATTCACTTTCCCCAGTAACGGCTATCAAGGTGATTATATTATTACAACTGCTCGCGCTTTGCTTAGTGAGCAGGGTGAAGCATTACGTGCCAGCGCTATTGATGTGTTTGCTAATGTGTCGCCTGATCAGGTTTTAGACGCATCGGGTCAGGTGGTGAGTGGGGATAAAGAAGCGCATATTGACGACATTATTATCAATGCGCGTCAGTTGCTCGGTACTGAGCGTTATCGTCTGATTTTAGACCGTGTGTTGCACGACATTTTGGTTGACATTAAAGAAGATCTGGCCGAGTTTGGTGTGCATTACGATAACTGGTTCAGTGAGCGCTCGCTCATGGATACGGGGATTGTCGATGCGGCTTTAGCGCGTTTAGAAGCGGCAGGTAAGCTCTACGAAAAAGAGGGGGCTATCTGGTTCCGCTCAACCGATTACGGTGATGCCAAAGATCGTGTCGTCGTGCGTGATAATGGTATTAAAACCTATTTTGCTTCTGACATTGCCTACCATTATGACAAGTTATCGCGTGGCTATGAAAAAATTATTAACATTTGGGGTTCAGATCACCACGGTTATATTCCGCGTGTGCGTGGCTCCATTCAAGCGATGGGCGAGGACGATGCGCGTTTAGAAGTCCTATTGGTGCAGTTTGCCGTACTCTACCGTGGTGCTGAAAAAGCGTCTATGTCAACACGTTCGGGGCAGTTTGTGACCCTGCGCGAGTTGCGTGAAGAAATTGGTACGGACGCGACGCGCTTTTTCTATGTCATGCGTCGTTGCGATCAACACATGGATTTTGATTTGGATTTAGCTAAATCGAAAAGTAATGAGAATCCACTCTACTATATCCAGTATGCTCATGCGCGTTGTTGCGGGGTCTTCACGCAGGCGGTGGCTAAAGGCTTCAGTGCTTGGCAATCGGAGCTGGGCTTATCGCAGTTAGCACTGCTCACAGAAGAATCTGAAGCGGAGTTGGCGCAAAAATTGACTCAGCTCCCCGAAGTGATTCAATTAGCCGCGCGTGATCACGAACCACATCAGATTGCTTATTATTTGAAAGAGTTAGCGACTCAGTTGCATAGTTATTACAACGGTACACCGATATTGGTAGCTGATGATGCGTTGCGCAATGCCCGTTTAACGCTGTTGGCGGCAACACGCATTGTATTGGCGAATGGCTTGACCTTATTGGGTGTCTCTGCACCAGAGCGTATGTAAGCGAGTGAAAATCATGTGTGAATTGAGGTGGCAGCTGTATGGCGCGTGATTACCGTTATGGTCACAAGTCAACTGCACCTGCTCCTCGTCGCACCCAGCAGGGTGAAGCCGTACAAGCTTCCGAACAGCGTGCAGCAGATAAGCCAGCTAAGCCTTTCTCATCTATTATTCGTAAAAAACCGAAACAGCCAGTCTCCTCCAGCGCTACTGATGGACATAAGTCCGCCGTTGCCGAGTCCACGAAAGCAATCAGCGAACCAAAATTAAGTCGTGACAAGGCTATCAACACTTATCGTCAAAGCAAACTTGAGTCGTCTAGTGCTAAAACTTCTGTTGCTGATGACGATGTGCAGAAAGTTAAAAATAAAGTTTACCGTGATTCTTTGCCTAAACACATTCGTAAGGAATTAGAGGCACAAGAAGCTTTAGCGAAGGCGCAGGCAGAACAGGCTGAAATAGCCCGTTTGGCACAGATGGCGGCGCAAAAAGAAAAACGTCGACAGCGCTTGAGTTTAAGTAGTTGGTTGTCGATTGCGGGCTTGACGGTGGTGGGCATTGCCTGGTTGTTATATGCGCCTTTCTTTTTGGCTTTCGCGTTTGAAATGGGCTGGGTGTCGGAAGAAACACGCAATCGTATGGATCCAGCCGCCAGTATGCGCAGTGAATTGGCCAGCAAGACCATTGAACCCGTTAAAAAAGCATCACCTACGCCATCTGAATCTCAACCTGAAGATCCGAATGCGGTGAAATATACTTTTTACGGTGAATTACCTAAGGATGTGGTATTGGCGGGTGCGCAGCCATTAGCGGTTAAAACAAAAGCACCTATGTATCTTCAGCTCTTATCGTTACCTAACGAGGCACAGGCTCAAGCCGAACGTCGGCGTTTGGTGCAAAAGGGTTATGTGGTACAAATGGCGACCTTGGCGGGCAAGTCGGGTAACAACTACGTACTGCGCATGGGTCCCTATGATGATCAGCGAACCCTTAATCGCTTGAAAGTCGAGTTACAAAAGTTAGGTATTGATGCGCGTGAGGTGAGTTTGGCGAGCGTGGTCAAAGCATCAGAAGCTGTTAAAGTCACAACGAACACTACGCAGAATCAGCCAAATAGCGTACCGGCAAATAATACACGCGGCGCTGTTGCGCCTCGCTGACTAAGTTCTCATTTCAATTTATTGATTTTCGGCCAGTGTCGTGCGGTTACGCCCATTTTCTTTAGAGTGATAGAGTGCTTTATCGGTACGATGATACCATTCGTCCCAGGTTTCTCCGGGTTTATAGCTAGAAACACCGAGCGAGATATGAATATTGTTAATCGTTTCGCCCGTATCTTTGCGTTTTAATTGACTATTCGCTACTTTGATACGAATGCGTTCGGCCAGTTGTTCTGCTTGTGCCAAGCTGGCATGCTGAATGAGCAACGCGAACTCCTCTCCGCCAATACGTGCCAAGAGCTGAGAGGGTTCAATGACTTTTTGTACCACGCCAGCAATAAAGCGTAGCACAGCGTCACCAATGAGATGGCCGTAGGTGTCATTGAATTTTTTAAAAAAGTCGATATCAAATAAGATTAGGCAGAGTTGATCTCGTTGTTTAGTGGATTGCATGCTTTGTTCCACACGCAAATTAAAGGCACGACGATTCGGTAGTTGCGTCAGCGTATCGGTCATGGATTCGTTGCGCGCGTCAGCTAATTCTTTTTGCAAGGCTTGAATTTTAGTCGTAGCAACAATGAGTTCTTGTTGCATGTCCGATTGCGATGAGACGATGGAGCGCGTCGTAGCCAACACATTATTGGTTAAACTGGCTAGGGTTTGCGCATCAATATCACCACGTGTGGTCAATTCATGAATGTAATTGTCGAGCGCTTGCGTGTGCTTCTCTATGCCTTTGGTCCAATCCATCAAGCGTGAAATCATACGCTCTAGGAATTTGCGGAAGGCTTGCTCTAATTCAGAGGTGTCGGCTTGCTTATCTTTTAATAGCGACTCGTAAATTTTCACGCCCAGTACATTGCTATAACCGCTATGCTGAATACCTTCATTTAGCATGGCTTTAAGTTGCGCGTCTTGACCTAAAAAATATTCATACCACACTAAAAAGTTAATGGGTGTGGGGCTGACTTGATGCTGAGCAAACGCCTGTTCGATTTGATCGAAAAGCGCATCGGCTTCGGCTTTGCTCTGAGTGTAAACTTTCATGAATGGGTTAGCCTTGGTGTCAATAACTCTGTTACAGCTTAGTCTACCATTTTGTAATTTCGTTTTTAAGTGGTAGCATAAGTAATTTGACTATTTAATAAAAGAGAGCAGGGCTAAATGTTGTTACTTAAATTGCACGTGTTGTTTGTGTTGTTATCGGGTTTTGGTTTTTTTATGCGTGGGCTAGGGCATCTGAGAGGGCAGCCTTGGGTGCAACGCAAATTGGTACGCATTCTGCCGCATGTGGTGGACACGGGATTATTGGCAACGGCCATTGCCTTATTAGTGACTTTAGAAATTAGTCCGCTAACCGACTGGGTGTTGGCAAAAATTATAGCTTTGATTGCTTATATTGTGTTGGGTGTATTTGCGTTTAGAATTGCCAAAACGCCAGCACGTAAAGCCGTATTTTGGGGTTTGGCTTTGTTGGTTTTCGCTTATATGTATGGTGTGGCGATTACCAAAAGTGTGACTTGGTAAGTAACTCGTTATGTCGATGCAGTTGCCGATTCAACAAGCGGAAACGCAAATTCGTGCTTTGGGTCATCGCGTGACCAGCGCGCGCGTGATGACGCTTGCTTACTTATTGCAAGCTGATAAACCGGTAACCCATGAGGAGTTATTGTCGAATCTTGCCCTGCCGATGGATCGTGTGACTCTCTATCGTGTCTTGGATTGGTTGGTGCGTCAGCGTTTGGTGCATAAGGTGACGACCGAAGATCGACTATGGCGTTTTATCGCCGGTGATGGGGGGCGTGTGCATCATCCGCATTTTTACTGTGAGAATACCAGCAAACTGATTTGTCTGCCCGAGGTAGAAATCCCACCTATTCAGTTACCTAAGCGATTTAAGGTATCGCATGTGGAAGTGATTTTTCACGGTGTGTGCGAAGAGGCATAGCAGCTGTTCATAACGCTAATTGCCGATAGGGGTGCTTGAATGCGCTCTTTTTTTGCGCTAGTATATGCAACAAGTAGGCAAAAGCAAACTAGTTATCCTTATAGCTCAGTTGCATTTATGGAAAAAACAACGAGAGAATGACATGAAAAAAACCAAATTATCTTTAGCCATTGGCTTGCTGGTGGCGGGTTTCAATGCTTACGCTAGTGATGACTTGTCGGTACTCAAAGCTCAAATCGCGGCTCAGCAGGCACAGTTAGAAAAGATGATGCAGCAAATGCAAGCCTTGGAAGCGAAAGCGCAACAGGTTGAAGCCAAGGTTACACCGACAGCCGCACCTGCATCGGTAACCACTGAGCAGAAGGCGGCATCCAGCTATCAGGGTAGCCTAGATCAAGCGCGAGCAGCGAGTCGTAAGTTGTCTGATCCGGTGAAAGTGGGTGGCATTAAGCGCAATCCGTTTTCGGGTAGCAATATGAATCCCGATGTGGCGTTTATCCTTGATGGGAGTTATGTCAATCGTAGTCAGTCTAATAGTGCTTATGGCGCTTTGGGTATGCCAGGATTTTTTCATGAGTTGGGCGGTGCGCATGAAGGTCATGCACATGGCGGCGGTTATAACCTGAATAATGGCTTTAACCTCAACTATGGTGAGTTGGTTTTTTCAGCGGCAGTCGATAAGTATTTCGATTTGTTTGCGGTGATTCATGCGGGCGAATCGGGTGCTGCCTTAGAAGAAGCTTATGCTAATACACGCAGCCTGCCGTTTAATACCCAATTGAAGTTTGGTAAATTCTTATCGGGATTTGGTCGTTTGAATGGTCAGCATCACCATTATTGGGATTTTGCCGATCAACCCCTCATTTACCAAGGTGTGTTTGGTTCGCATGGTTTGTTAGAGAAAGGCGTACAAGCCACTTGGTTAGCACCGACGCGCAACTATTTGCTATTCGGTGCGGAAGCGTTGCAGGGTGACAATGAACAAAGTTTTGGTACGAAAGCAATTAGCGTTAAGTCAGATAAAATATTTGCCGATAAAGATACAGCATTTGCTTCGCAAGTCGATGGTGCTGGCTTAGCGGTTGGTTTTGTTAAAACAGGTTTTGATCTTGGTAACACCAGTTGGATGGCAGGAGCTTCTTATGGCGCTGGTAAAATGCGCTTAGATCATACTTCAGATGAGCATGGTCCACACGCTAAAGCGGGTTCAGTTGCCATTACAGGGTTGGACTTGACAGGTAAATACTTTTTAGATGCCACCCGTTATCTGATGTGGCAATCGGAATACATCAAACGCGAATTAACCGATGGTCAGGTTGCAACCTACCCAAGTAACAGTGGTGGGGCTAGTGATGGCTTAATAACGCCTAAATTATCGCAAAACCAGTCGGGCTATTATTCTCAGTTAATTTGGAAATTTGCCCCGCAGTGGCGTACAGGCTTACGTTATGATGCCATTGATCAAAATAGCATTAAGGTGGCTGGTACAGACAAAAATACGCCTTATGGCGATCGTAATACGGTGATGGTCGAGTACAATCCGACGGAGTTTTCGCGTATTCGTTTACAATATGCACAAAACGGGGCTTTCTTCACAGAAGAAAATGAACGTAAGCGTTTTGATGAAATATTATTGCAGTTTAATATGGCGATTGGTGCTCACGGAGCACACAGTTTCTAAAACCGGTTATCCGAGGATAGTGGATGAAAAAAATGATTTGGGCGGCTTGGGTCGCCCTTTTCTGTTATCACGGTTCGGCAAACGCAACGCTGAACGTGGTAGCAACCTACGGCTGGATTGGCGATTTGGTACAGCAGATTGGTCAAGAGCGTGTTGCGGTGACGGTATTGGCGCAAGCCAGTTTTGATCCGCATTTCGTACCGCCGAAACCCTCGTTGGCCGTTAAATTGCGTAATGCCGATTTATTGGTCATTAATGGCGGTCAATTAGAAATGGGTTGGCTACCGCCTGTGTTGCGTCAAGCGTCTAATGCACGTATTCAACCGAATAGTGAGGGTTTTTTAGACCTATCGAGTTTGGTGACACTATCCAACCCTCGTCCTCATGCCACGCGTGCCGATGGCGATGTGCATCCTGATGGTAATCCCCATTACGTGTTTAATCCCGATAATATGGCTGCGTTGGCCTATGGTGTGGCGCATCAGTTGTGCCATTTAGACAAAGCGGGCTGTGGTTTTTATGAGCAGTCTTTAGCTCGTTTTGATGAGCGTTGGCAAAAGGAAAAACAGGGCTGGCAACAACGTTTATTGCCGTTAAAAGGTAAGCAGTTGGTACAGTATCACGAAAGTTTCGATGATTTAGCCTATTGGTTGGGTATGACGGTGGTGGCGAATGTCGAGCCGGTTCCCGGCGTGCCGCCTAGTGCCAGTCATTTAGAAAAGCTGTTAAAACGGCTAGCCGATCAACAAGTGGTGATGGTCATTCAGGAACATTTTCGTGATCGTGAAGCAACTGAATGGTTGGCCAAGCAGCGTCAAGTTAAGTGGCAGGTGTTACCTTCGGATGTGGGAGCGACGCCGAAATCAAAAGACTTGTTCAGTTGGTTTAATGAATTGGTAGAACGATTAGCACCATGAGCTTATTAGAACTCTTCTGGCCTGCGTTGCTATTAATGCTGGCTTTATCACTGCTGTTAGTGCCCTTTGGTACAGAAGTAGTGAAGCGCGGTGTGATTTTTCTCGATTTAGCGGTGGGGCAGTGGGCAGCCTTAGGCGCGGCGGTGGCAGTGTTATGGTTGCATGAGGCTGAGTGGGGGCTATGGTTGGGTGCCTTGCTGGGAGCTTTGTTGGCAGCATCGCTGGTCAGGTTTTTGGCGCGCAATGCCAACTCGGTGGCATTAGAAGCACCGATTGGGCTTTTGTATGCTTTGGCTTTGTCGGTGTTTATGTTGGTGCAAGCCAATGCGGGCAGTCAGCGCGAAGTCATTGCCGCCCTAGTCGCCTATGATGTGTTGTTTATTAGTGCCGAACAAGCGCTGTTGAGTTTATTTGTTGCTGTTTTGGTTGTGGTGTTATGGTTGCGATGGGCGTGGTTGCGTGAGCAGGGCTTTTACTGGATATTTGCCTTGGTGTGTGCTTTTGCCGTGAAAATGGCGGGGCTGTTGGTGGTCTTTGCTTTACTGTTGGCACCCGCCTTAATGGCCTTGAAATTGGGGCATAACGCATTGTGGCCTAGGTGGTTATTGGCGGTTGTTGTGTCTTGGTTAGGTTTGTTCGTTGCCTTTCATTTCGATTGGCCTGCGGGTTATACGCTCGTGGCTTTGTTGTCGCTGTCGGCGTTGTTGGTTTATGGCTGGCAGAGCCGTCGTTCAGTCGGTTAGCGGTCACCTTTAATTTTTGGCGCGAATCCGTTACCATGAGGGCATTGCTTAATGGTTCAGAAGGAAGCGACAAAGATGGCTCATACCTTGGCACAAGTGTGGACGCGTGCAGAATTAGGATTGGCTTCGCCAGCGGTGATGGTGGAAGTCCATTTATCGAATGGTTTGCCCAGTTTAACCTTAGTTGGGCTGCCAGAATCGGCGGTACGTGAAAGTAAAGATAGGGTACGCAGTGCCTTGCTATCGTCCGATGCCGATTATCCAACACGACGCATTACCATTAACCTAGCCCCAGCCGACTTGCCCAAACAAGGGGGACGTTATGACTTGCCCATTGCCATTGGCTTGCTGGCGGCATCGGGTCAAGTGCCGAGCGAACGCCTAGCGCAAACCGAATGGGTCGGTGAGTTGGGATTAGATGGCGAGTTGCGACCTGTGGCCGGTATTTTACCCGTTGCCATGGCGGCCAGTGAATCGGGGCGAACCCTGATTGTGCCGACGGAGCAGCTGGCTGTCTGTGCCGTTGTGCCCAACTTACGAGTGTTGGGGGCATCGCATTTGCGTGAGGTGATGGCGTTTTTAGCGGGAACGGGATCGCTTCACACAGCCGATGGCCGCAGTTTGGCTCAGGAAAGCCTACCCCAGCCCGATTTAATCGAAGTGCGTGGTCAGGCAATGGGTAAACGAGCGTTAGAAATTGCCGCGGCGGGTGGTCATAGTCTGCTGTTAGTCGGTCCACCGGGGAGTGGCAAAAGTATGCTGGCAACGCGCATGGCGGGTATTTTACCGCCCTTGTCGGAAGCGCAGCGTTTGCAGTCGGCAGCGATTCATTCCCTAGCCAGTTTGCCGGTTGAACCCATATTAGCGGGTCAGTTACCCTACCAGTCTCCGCACCATTCGGCATCGGCGGTGGCCTTAGTTGGAGGGGGCAGTAAACCTCGTCCCGGAGCAATTTCCATCGCCAGCCACGGTATTTTATTTTTAGATGAATTACCCGAGTTCGACCGTCGTACTTTGGAAATGTTGCGCGAGCCGCTTGAATCGGGTGAAGTGCGTATTGCCCGTGCTGCCTATCAAGCCACTTATCCCGCAAACTTTATGCTCATTGCAGCGATGAATCCCTCACCAAGCGGTTACTTTGCCGACGATCCCAAATGTCGCTCGACACCAGAGCAAACAGCGCGTTATCTCGGTAAAATTTCCGGGCCTTTGTTAGACAGAATTGACTGTCAAGTCGAGTTGCCAGCGGTAGAAGTATCTGCTCTGCAACAACTGCCCGATGGTGAGCCTAGTGCTGTGGTGGCAGAGCGGGTTGCTCAAGCCAGAAGTCTGGCACAAGCGCGCGGCAAACTGAATGCCGAATTGACACCGCACGACTTGGATCAATTTGCCGTCTTAGATGCAGCAGGCAAGAAGCTGCTGGCGCAAGCGATGGAACGCTTTGGCTTGTCGGCGCGTTCTTATCATCGTATTTTGCGTGTCGCACGCAGTATTGCCGATTTGGCACAAAGTGAGTCGGTGCAAACAGCCCACTTAGCCGAAGCCTTGAGTTTGCGCGCGCTAGAACGACGACTACATAAACTTGGCAATCAATGAAAGGAAAAACCATGAATCTGTTAATGAATCGTTACGCGTTGACTTTGGCTGCTTTTTTGTTGGCGTTAGCGGTGGGGCTGGGCGCTTTTGGTGCCCATGCCTTAGCAACAATGGTCGATGCCAAAGCTTTAGCCAACTGGCAGACAGCGGTGCAGTATCAAGCTATTCATGCGCTGGCGCTATTGGCTTTGGCGGTATGGATGCGACTCGGTGCGCCCAGCTATGTTGCTAACGTGAGCTGGGGATTGGTATTGGGCACGCTGCTCTTTTCGGGCAGTTTGTACGCTTATGTCTTAACCGCTTGGAAGCCGTTGGTGTTTTTCACACCCATTGGTGGCAGTGTTTGGCTGATTACTTGGCTGGTGTTGGCTTGGTTGAGTGCGAAAAACAGTTCAACCCCAAACGAAACGCATTAAGATTTTTCGTTGCGATTAATGGCGTCGATAACCGGCAAAGGATAGCGGTTAAAAATATTACAAAAAAGTTCGGCCGTTTTTTGCGTATCGTACAAAGCGCCGTGTGCTTGGTGGTTGTCCCAACTCATGCCCGAAAACATCGCTGCCTTCGCCAATACCGTTTGACCATAAACCAAGGCACCTAGGGTAACGCTGTCGAGCGTGCTGAATTGATGAAACGGGCATTTGAGCTTGTTTCTTTCTGCCGCTGCCTTGACAAAAGATAAGTCAAAAAATGCATTGTGTCCGCATAAAATAGCGCGGGTGCAGCCGGTTTCTTTCACCCGTTTTTGAATGGGAGCAAAAATTTGCTCCATTGCTAGCTTTTCGTCAATGGCTAAACGTAGTTGACTGTGCGGGTCGTAGCCTAAAAAATCCTTAGCTGCCTGTTCAATATTCGCACCGGCAAAGGGTTTGACGTGAGCATGAATGGTTTCACCCGGCACTAACAGGCCATCACTATCAATATCCAAAATCACCGCCGCAATTTCTAACAAGGCATCAGTTTGCGGGTTAAAACCACCCGTTTCGACATCAATAACAACGGGTAAAAAACCGCGTACACGGCGGGCAAGAGGATGTTTAGGGTGTTTGGAACTCATGCTAAAGCTTTAGTAAACACCGCAGAACGACGCTGGAAGTTGTATAACTGAGCGCGGGCTTGCGGTAGGTTGGAAATGTCGGTTTGCACAAAGCCATGACGGATAAACCAATGCATGGTTTGCGTGGTGAGCAGAAACAGCGATTGTATGCCTTGTTGTTTGGCGCGGCGTTCGATGTAGGTTAGTAGTTTCGCGCCACGACCACCGCGACGATAGGCATCGTCGATGGCAAAAGCCGCTAATTCGGCGCTGTTGTTTTGCGGGTAGGGATAGAGGGCAGCACAGCCAATAATGGCACCATCTCGCTCTAACACACTAAAGTGGTCTATTTCCATTTCCAATTGTTCGCGTGGGCGTTTCACCAAAGCACCCGAATTTTCGAGCGGTTCGAGTAACGACAAAATACCACCAATGTCATCAATGCTGGCTTGGCGCACCACATCGTAATCATTCTGGTTAATCATGATGCCGACGCCATCGCGAGTGAAAAGTTCGAGCAGTAAGGCACCATCAAGCGTGCGGTCGAGTAGGTGAACCCGATCGACTTCACGTGCTGCTTTTAGGCTGGCATTCAGCAGCGCGCGGGTAGAGTCGGGTAATTCAGCCTGTGCCAGTAGCGTGGGCATATCATTTGCGGAAAGCTCGGTCGGTAGTGCCGCACGGGCAGCGACCAAGTGTTCGGGATCGGTTAACCAAAGTAGTTTATCGGCTTGCAGGGCAATGGCGGCTTCAACGGCTAGGTCGATACTGGACAAGTTGAAAATATCGCCAGTAATAGAATAGGCTTGTGAAGTCAGCAACACAATATGACCCATGTTAAGCACGGCTTCGATGGGATCGGTTTCGATACGACGTACTGTACCGGTATGTTGAAAGTCGATACCATCAATGATACCGAGCGGTTTTGCCATCACCCAGTTACCCGATGAGACAAATAAGGGGCGCACGGCGTAACTTTGTTTCGCTTGTCCGCTGGAAAACCAAGATTCAATTTCGACGCGCATTTGCCCCACTGCTTGTGCCACAGCAGGTAAATGTTCTTTGCGCGTGATGCGTAATCCTTGATGGTATTGACACTCGAACCCTTGTGCGGCTAGTTCAGCGTCGATAAAAGGGCGAGCGCCAGCGACCAAGACAATGCGCACGTCTAGGCTTTGTAATAAGGCTAGGTCTTGAATGAGAGGAAGAGCAGCATCGCCATTCAGTAACGCTGCGCCATCGAGATAAATAACGACCGTACTGTCGCGGTGCGCATTGAAGTAGGGCGACGATTGACGGAAGGTTTGAACAAATTTAACCGAGTCTGTTGGCAGTAACATGGCAGCGTCTTGTCTCGAAATGGGCGAAATGGAAGTCATTATACGCCATTTCGAGAGCGAAGAAGTCTGAATAAGAAGCGGAGCGTATTATTCAGACTTTCCTTTCATCATCGGCATTTTGTGCATCATGTCTTTGCGTTTGTAAACGCTGGTATTGACCATGATTTTTTGACCATTATCGAGTGTTAATTCAATCGGAATAACATCGCCTGCTTTGCTCGGTTGTTGCAC
>NCFI01000051.1 GCA_002281095.1 Thiotrichales bacterium 35-46-9
AATATTGATTTATCGCTCATGATGCGCTCCTTCTAGGTAATTGCGATCATGATGGCAAAATCTGAAATCAAATTAAATATGGTGCGGTCGGACGCTTACCTTTAAAGCGGATTTGTTGGCTAAAAATCTGTTGCATCACGCCTTTTTTGTAGTGCTCAAGCAGGGATTTCTTTTGGCTGAGTTGGTCGATTTTGGTATCGACGGAGGACAGAAAGGCTGCAATTTTGGTTTGTTCTTTTTGTTTGGGAAATAAAAAAGATAGTTTTGAAAAATCTGATTTATTAATTTGAGGTACAGCCTGCTCTCCAGCTAACAGTCGAATTTTGGGAGCTTTCAACTCCAGCAATGAAAAAATGAAATTATTTTCATTGTTTGAATTAGCCGTTAAGCTATTTATTTGTTGATTTGTAATGCATTCTTTATAAGCCTGTGCAACTTTTCCTATTGTCGAGCCGATACAAACAAACAATACAGAGTCTTTAGAGACTTTTCTGCCCTGATTAAAACCACTAAACGTTAATGTCGTTTTGGTAGTTTTAACATATCTGTTACCCTGTATATCTACAGGAGATACAAACAACTTTTCTCCACCATAGTATTCTGAAATGGCAGTTGAAGGAGTGCTTCCAGTTATTATAGTTGAAACATCCCCCAATTTCTTCTCCTCCCACTCCCCACTAAACTCAGGGAAGCGTAAGCTGGGGATGTGTTTTGTGTTTGCTGGCTGACTCATGGTAAGACCTCCAATGACTTCGCAGCCGACAACATCGAAACACCTTGTTCGGTAAAGGCATAGGGCAAACTGCTCGAATGCTTCAATGAGGCGAACCGGTCGCAATTTGTGACCAGTTCATTTTTCTCATCGCTACTCAGTTGAAATCTAAAACTGGTCGGAAAGCGTTCACTATTTCGCTTAACCGTTTGGTTGAGCACTTTGGTTTCCACACCATACAACTCCGCTAAGTCACGATCAAGCATCACTTGCACATTACGGATGGTAAAAATCTTCTGCTGAATCGTCGATTCGATGGGGGTTAATGCATTCATGTCATTCCCCATCAAAACGGCGCCGCAATGCCCAATTCGGCACAGTATTTTGCAATCTCGGCATCGGTGCTTTTCATGGCGATGTCGATGGCGGCAAGTTGTTTGGCAACGTCAGCCAAATCAATCTTTTCTTCTTCCTCGAACGTATCGACATAGCGCGGAATATTCAGATTGTAGTCGTTGCTTTTAATTTCGTCCAAAGTCGCTAAGTGGCTGTATTTTTCGATACTGCTACGCTGTTGATAGGTGTCGATGATTTTTTGTACATGATCGTCAGTGAGTTGGTTTTGGTTTTTAACCTTTTCAAAGTCGTTAGAGGCATCGATAAATAACACGTGTTCGCTGTCTTCTCGGCATTTTTTGAACACCAAAATACAAGTGGGGATACTGGTGCCGTAGAAGATATTGGCAGGTAAGCCAATGACCGCATCGAGATAGTTTTTGTTGTCGATTAAATACTGGCGAATTTTACCTTCTGCGCCACCACGAAACAGCACCCCATGCGGCAAGACAATTGCCATGGTACCGTTATCATCGAGCTGATAAATCATGTGTTGCACAAAGGCAAAATCGGCTTTCGATGACGGTGCTAACACGCCATACTGACTAAAACGGTCGTCGCTTAAATGTAACGGATTCGCCGACCAGTTAGCCGAAAAAGGTGGGTTGGCAACAATGGCTTCAAATCTGTGCTCAATATGTTGCGGATGCTCTAAAGTGTCTTCTTGTTTTAAGTCAAACTTGCGGTAATGCACATCGTGCATAATCATGTTCATGCGAGCAAGGTTGTAAGTGGTGCGGTTCATTTCCTGACCATAGAAGTTGGTCACGTCTTGCACTTCTTTAGCGACACGCAACAACAAAGAACCAGAGCCACAAGTCGGATCATATACCGATTTCAGTTTTGTTTTGCCATTGGTCACCAGCTTTGCCAAGATTTTAGATACTTGCTGAGGGGTATAAAACTCACCCGCTTTCTTGCCTGCGCCTGCGGCAAACTGCCCAATCAGATATTCGTAAGCATCGCCCAGTAGGTCACGTTCGGTATCTTTAAGGGAAAAGTTGATTTGGTCGAGGTGAAATAACACTTTCGCAATCAGCGCATTCTTTTGTGCTTCGGTTTTACCCAGTTTGGTGCTGGTTAAATCGAGGTCTTCAAACAAATGCACGAAGTCATCTTCACTTTCATGTCCCATGGTGCTTTGTTCGATGTTGCGCAAAATACTGGTGAGGTCTTCGAGAATGAAGTTGTCGTTTTCGCCATTACCACGAGAAGCCACACTGCTAAACAGCTCAGAAGGCTTTAAGAAGAAGCCAAGCTGTTCAATCGACGCTTCACGTACCGCTTCCAGTAGCTCCTGCCCTTCACTGCTTTGCTCATCAATAGCGATGTATTCAATACCGTCTTCAGCCAGCAAGGTGTCGCCATAGGCTTCCATTTTTTCGGACAGGTATTTGTAAAAGATAAAACCAAGGATGTAGTCACGAAACTCGTCGGCATCCATCTTGCCGCGCAGGGTGTTGGCAATGTTCCAGAGTTGTTGTTCGAGTTGCTTTTTCTGTTCTTCGCCCATTGGTATCTCATCCCATTATGAATTGAGGTTATATGCGCCTATTATACCGACAAAAGGGCGCAAAACATGCGACATTATGAGCTTCTAAAATAGACTTACCAAAGAGCACCTTGCACGTTGTTATCATTGAAATGGTAACAACAATTCAGCGCATTAAAACAGCTCTAACCCTAGCTAAGTCTTCGGGGGTATCCACACCGGCATGAGTTGGCTGACACGCTTCTGCTAACACAATCTTATGCCCATTCCACAACACCCTTAGCTGTTCTAAGGCTTCTATGCGTTCCATTTCCGACGCAGGCCATTGTGCATACAAACGCAAAAATCCAGCTGAATAAGCATAAATACCCAAATGACGACAAAAAGGCACGCCTTTAGGTAGCTCCGTATCGGCATGTAATTCACTAGCAAATAAATCACGATGCCAAGGAATGGGCGAACGAGAAAAAGTTAAGGCATAACCCTGCTGATCAGTGACAACCTTAACAAAGTTAGGGTTCATTAACTGTGTGGCAGTATGAATGGGCTCCCATAAACTCGCCATGGATGCTTGCGGATGTTGCGCCAGCAAGGCAGCAATTTGTTGAATCACCGCCGGCGCAATCAACGGCTCATCACCCTGCACATTGACCACAGGCGTCTCATCGCTCAAATCAAGTAAGCGTGATGCCTCTGCCAAACGTTCCGTTCCTGAGGTGTGATCGGCACGCGTCATCATCACTTCTGCACCTAACTGCGACATGGTTTGGTGAATCAGCTCGCTATCGGTAGCGATGACGACACGCCCGACATTCGCTTCTAAAGCACGTTGCCAGACATGCCACACCATCGGCTTACCGGCAATATCCGCAAGCGGCTTGTTGGGTAAACGCGACGATTGCAAACGCGCCGGAATTAACACGACGGGCTTCATGCCGTGACCTGCGATTGTTTACGATAAGCTTCCGCTTCTTCCAGTGATAAGGTTCTTGCTTCGTTCACCAACAAAATCGGAATCCCATCACGAATGGGATAAGCCAGCCCCGCAGACAAAGAAATCAATTCTTGCTTACTGCTATCATAATGCAAGGGAGTTTTATTGGCAGGACAGACCAAAATCGCCAGTAGTCGCTTATCCATTTAAGTTATCTCTCTATTAAGTCGCTGTGTTACGCGTTCAAGCATCGGTTGTAACAAGGATGCGTCTAACTCGGTTTCTACCACCAGTGCCCACCAGTGAGGTTGGGCAAAATCCTGACAACGCACCGCATCTTTCATTGTCATCACTAAAGGCGTTACGCCATCATCTATTTCAGCTAACCTGACTGCATCCAATGCTTGATGATCTGCCAAAGCGTGCGATGCTTTCAGCGTCAAGCCCATTGCCAGAAGGCCATCAAAAAACCTTTTTGGATGACCAATGCCCGCTATCGCTACCACCTTACCCGACAAGTCGGTCAAGGAAATACGCAGCTGGCTATGCACATTCTGCCACGCAATGGGTTTTAAAACGAAATCGCGTCCATTGTAAAGGGTTAAATTGGGCAAGGGCAAGGCATTTTCGGGTTCGCGTAAGGGGCCAGCCGGTAAACAATGCCCATTGCCGTAACCTTTCTCAGCATCGACTACTTCAATCACCCAATCTCGCCCTAAAGCCCAATGCTGCCAACCATCATCAGAAACAATCACATCCACAGAATGAGCCGCTAACAATGCCTTCGCCACCGCAACCCGATCACTGCCTACCCATACTGGCACCTGCAAGCTTTGCCACAATAACAAAGGCTCATCACCAACCTGTTCGCTGGTAGCATCTACCGTTACCGCACGAATGCTTTTATCAATTCGTCCGTAACCCCGACTGACAATACCAACGCGCCAGCCTTGTGCCTGCAATAAGGGAATGATTGCCATAATTAAGGGGGTTTTACCCGTACCACCAACCACCCGATTACCAACCACCAAAACTGGCACAGACAACCGCGTCACTTTTTTCAGACCAAAAAGATAAGCCCAACGCTTAATGGCAACCACCGCACAGTAAAGCCATTCCAGTGCCCTCGCCCACCAGGGGGGGTGCTGACCTTGCAGCCAAAAACTCGGCCAACCAGTTGTTGCGTCTTTAAATGGTTTCATGACATTAATTCAACGGGTGTAGATATCTTGCCAAGCCTACGCCAAGCGCGGTGCCTGCTAAGGAAAAAGCCACATTCGCCAACACATTTAACCCTGCTAACCCATGTTTGCCATTCATCCACAAGGTGTAAGTATCCCAAGAAAAGCTCGAAAAAGTGGTAAAACCACCTAAAAAACCAATCACCAGTAGTAAACGCCACACCGGATCAGCATGTAACCATTCTTGCAAGGCAATCAAAGCAAAACCGATGGCAAATCCACCAATGGCATTGACGCTAAAAGTTCCCCATGCAAAACCACCAACACCCATCACGAGATTGACCTGATGTGCCAACCAATAGCGCAAGACTGATCCAGCGGCACCACCTAGCGCCACAGCAGCTAAGGCACTTAAGGACATCATGATTCGACTCCTGGCTGTTCCTTATCCAAACTCTGCCAAAAGGCCATGCGCTGACGAATCGTCTGCTCATAGCCTCTATCAACAGGCTGATAAAAAACAGGTGGTTGATCGGCTAAGACATCGGGAAAATAACGCTCACCTGCCGCATAGGCATGAGGCTCATCGTGAGCATAACGGTAGCCCTTGCCGTAATCTAAACTCGCCATGAGGCGTGTTGGCGCATTGCGTAAATGCAAGGGTACGTCATGACTGGGCATCGTTGACACCGCTTTGCGTGCCGATTTATAAGCAAGATAAACGGCATTCGACTTAGGAGCGGTTGCCAAATAAGTTACTGCTTGTGCTAAAGCCAACTCTCCTTCAGGACTACCCAATAATTGATAAGCATTCAGTGCATCTAAGGCTACCGTTAACGCACGTGGATCGGCATTAGCAACCTCTTCGCTGGCCATACGCACTAAACGACGCGCCAAATACAGCGGATCACAACCCCCGTCTAACATACGTGCAAACCAGTATAAGGCGGCATCAACCGACGAACCTCTAACTGCCTTATGCAATGCCGAAATTTGATCGTAAAAGGCCTCTCCTTCCCGATCAAAACGCCTCACTTGCCCGCCCGACAAAGCAATTTTCACCGAGTCAGCTGAAATCATCATGGAGTCAGTGCATTCGCTATCCGACTCGGCAAAATCAGCTAATTGCTCCAACAAATTTAACAGCTTTCGTCCATCGCCATCGGCATAAGCAAGCACCCAAGGTTGCGCACTTGCTTCAAGCGTCAGACGCGCCCATTGCTGCTCTTGCGCTAAGTGTTCTAGCCCTCGTTCTAGCAACTGAACTAACTCAGTTGTCGTGAGCGATTTAAGCACATACACACGTGCGCGAGACAATAAGGCATTGTTTAAAGCAAAGGAAGGGTTTTCTGTAGTGGCACCAATGAGCGTCAGTAAACCACTTTCAACGACGGGTAATAACGCATCTTGCTGTGCTTTATTAAAGCGGTGAATTTCATCGACAAACAGCACAGAGCGTTGACCCAGTAACTGGTCAGCCTTAGCCTCGTCAATCATGCGTTTAATTTCTTTAACACCATCATGAACCGCTGAAATAGCGCGCCAGTGCGCACCAGAGGCTTCAGCGAGCAAGCGCGCCAAGCTGGTTTTTCCGGTACCCGGAGGTCCCCAGAGAATCATCGATTGTAAGCGCCCTTTAACCAGCATTTGCGCTAAGGGCTTGCCCACACCAAGCAGATGCTGTTGCCCTAATAATTCGGACAGTTGGCGCGCACGAAGGCGTTCAGCTAAAGGCGCGGCCATCGACACTACTGAGGACTCCCAATGATGTCGATATTCGGAGCCGGACGATATTCAAACTGACTTGGATTAATGGCAATATTGCGTTTTGCAGCTTTAAAACTCACCCGTGTTTCTTTACCGTCCGAGCCAGTAATAATCACTTCTTTCATGACATCGCCTTGTAGCGCCAACTCAATGAAGGCAATCTCTTGCGTGCCACCTTTCTTGTTTTGCAAATCAAACCACATCAAGCCATCACCTCTATCTTCTAGTTTACGTGTGTTATAGCGTTTGGCTATCGGCTGACTGCTGGCTAACCAACTAATCGGTAGGTCCTTTTCGATTTCTGACATGGCATAAACCATCACCTGCGCTAATGCAGGTTGATAAATCCATAAATTGACACCGTCCGCCACTATATCCATTTTTTGTGGGCCTTTATCGTAGCGCCAGTTAAACTTACCGGGACGCTGCACCCATACCTTACCCGATGATTTTTCCTCACGAAACCCTTGTGCTTCTTTCACCACTTGCGTGAATTCAGCCTCATAACTGGTCATGCTATCCAATGCTTTTTCCACTTCGGGTGCTACCGCCCAAACTTGCCAAGAAGCGACACATAGCATTAAGCCAATCAAACGGTTAATCACTTTTTATTCCTTTATTCGATACCAAGTACTTCACGATTACCATTGGGTTGCTGAGCACTGACTAAACCGGCAGCTTCCATGGCTTCTACAATGCGTGCCGCTCGGTTATAACCAATTTTGAAACGGCGCTGCACACTAGAAACCGATACCCGACGCGCTTCAATCACAAACGCAACCGCTTCATCATAAAGAACGTCTTTTTCCGCTCCGCCTGCTTCATCATCAAACAAGCCTGTCAAAGATGCTGAACCGCCACCACCCAAGGCTGCTGCTGGATCTAAGGTGACATATTCAGGCGTTCCCTGTGTTTTCAAAAACTCAACCACCCGATGCACTTCATCATCGGAGACAAAAGGACCATGCACCCGTTGCGGAATACTCATGCCATTGCCTAAGTAGAGCATATCACCACGGCCTAACAATTGGTCTGCTCCCATTTGATCAAGAATGGTGCGCGAGTCAATTTTAGAAGCCACCTTAAACGAAACCCTGGCCGGAATATTGGCTTTAATCAGCCCAGTGACCACATCAACTGAAGGACGTTGCGTTGCTAAAACCAAATGAATACCAGCCGCCCTTGCCTTTTGCGCCAATCGCGCAATCAGCTCTTCAATCTTTTTACCCACTACCATGAATAGGTCAGCAAACTCATCGACAATGACCACAATATAAGGCAAAGGTTCTAACGTTGGCATCGGTGGTGCCATATCAAAAGTACCCATCATTGGCATGGTGGCAGTCGGGTCAATAATGGGTTTACCGGCATCTATGGCGGCTTGAACTTTCTCGTTATAACCAGCAATATTGCGCACACCCAGTTTCGACATCAGCTGATAACGTCGCTCCATCTCCACCACACACCAGCGCAGTGCATTAGCCGCTTCGCTCATATCTGTAACAACTGGTGCTAATAGATGCGGAATGCCTTCATAAACAGACAATTCCAGCATTTTAGGGTCAATCATAATGAATTTCACTTCATCAGCCGTTGCATGATAGAGCAAGCTGACAATCATCGCATTCACACCAACCGATTTACCTGAACCGGTTTGACCTGCGACCAGAGCATGGGGCATTTTGGCCAAGTCAGCGACAACAGGGCGGCCTGCTGTATCCTTACCCATCACTAAAGGTAAAGTCATGCTAGTATGCTGATAGACGTCCGAAGAAAGCACCTCACGAAAACTAATCGACTCTTGTACCGGATTCGGAATCTCAATGCCAATCACTGATTTTCCGGGAATAATATCGACAACACGCACAGCAAGTACCGACATAGAGCGAGCTAAGTCTTTAGCTAGATTGGTGATTGAACCCACCTTAACACCCGGAGCGGGCTGCAACTCAAATAAGGTTACCACCGGACCAGACACAATGCCCACCACATCGGCCTTAATGTTATATTCTTTCAGCGTCTGTTCTAACAATACGCCCATCGATTCCAACACCGACTTATCGATTGAATGCACTTGCTTGGGAATTTCATCTAACAAAGATAAAGACGGCAGACTCGCTTGCTTCGTTTCACCGACCAATGTCACACCACGATCATCACGTACTTTCAAAGCCATATCCATCATGGCAGCTAAGTGCTCTGATGAAGGCGGTGCTTCAGACTCAGCAGACTGACCCATAATAGGCGTAATGGGCTTAAGTGTTTGCTCATCTTGTTCCGTAACACTGGGTTCTTTGTATAAACGATTGTCATGATCACTAACGGTTCGCACCACCCTTTGTGGCACATCATCTGAAATAGGCTGAACTAAGCCTGGAATACTGACCGTTTTAGTTGACCAACTCGGCGTTTCATGCAACTCAGCAGGCTTGAAATGCTCACCAACTGGACGTTCTGGCACAGCTGGACGCCCCAAAATAAACTTTGCGACATGGGCTTTAAGGTCAGACCATGTGGTGATTAGCCATGCAATAAAAGCTTGTTGCGTAGGCAAAACACGCTCACCCCGTCGCCATGCTTGATATTTTTCAACCAGCAAATCGGCAAACGCCAGTAATCCTGGCTTCCACTTATCTTGCCAATTCTCTAGCGTCCAATGCCAAGATAACCATAAAACTTCACCTGTCACATCGACCAGTTGTAACAAACTGATACCAACAATCCAACTAAACGCCAAAGCAAAAAAGGACAACAACAGCAATGTCGTCGCCAAACGGTCAATCGCCGACACCATAAATTGAGCTAGCGCATAGCCCCACATACCACCACCCGAATAAGGCAAGGGTACGAACCAATCCTGTCCATTCAGATAGAGAGATGCCAGTGCCGCACCGGTTGAAAGCAACAAAAACAGACTAGCCGAAGAAATAAGCAACTGACGGCGGTTCAGCTCAGTTTGATTCACACGAATGCGAAATACGACCCAACTAACCAATGCGACACCAAAAGGGACTGCATAAGCAAAAACACCGAATAGAAAAAGCAAAAAGGAAGCAATCCACGCCCCAGTCGCATCACCCCAATTGTAGAGCTTACCTTCGGCGGTTCCGGATGAGAAAAAGCCAGCATCACGTGGATCGTAACTAAATAGCACCAAAAACAGGAAGAGCGCCAAAACAAAACCAATGAGCAAGCCCCACTCATGCGTGAGTAAACCATTGAACTGCTCAGAACGCTGACGTAAACGAGCAAGCAATCCTAGCGCAGGTTTTTGTGACGCTCTTACGTGTGTGCCAGACGGCGAAGTCTGCATGAAATGCCCTTATAAAAGTGTCGATTAAAACAATCAGCTCATTTTAACCGAGGAGGACGCAATAAACCAATGGCACCGCTAAAAACCCCACTTCATGGCGTTTTTAGCACTACCATGCTAATTTAACATCTGGGTGAAGGGGTTCAAGCAAATAGTTACATTTACTGTTTGTTCAACCCTTCCCCCAGCCCCCCTTCCCATTAGACTTTTGGAGATGACCCCAATGTGAAAGAAGGATACGAGCAATTAAAGGGCTTTTACTTCGATCTTACCAAACTTATTAGCAAAACTTTGCGGACGTAAAGCCAAAGCCGCCCCAACTTGATGCGCCAACTGACGATAATGTTGCGCAATTTCACCCTCTGGCTCTGCTACCATTGTCGGCTTGCCACTGTCGGCTTGGACACGAATGCTCATGGTTAAGGGTAACGAGGCTAAGAGCTTAACATTAAAGTCATGCGCCATTTTCGCACCACCGCCCTCGCCAAAAATAGGCTCAACGTGACCACACTGACTACAAACATGCAACGCCATGTTCTCGACAATACCCAATACTGGAATATTGACTTTTTCGAACATCTTTAGCCCTTTACGCGCATCAATCATAGCCAAGTCTTGTGGCGTGGTGACAATGACCGCACCAGCAACGGGAATTTTTTGCGCCATGGTCAACTGGGTGTCGCCAGTGCCAGGCGGTAAATCGACAATTAAGTAGTCTAAGCTACCCCAATTGGTTTCATTAATTAATTGCATCAAGCTACCCGTAACGACTGGACCTCGCCAAATCATCGGTGAATCAGGTTCTACCAAAAAACCAATTGAGTTGACCTTAACGTCATAAGCAACCAAGGGTTCCATGGTTTTACCATCGACACTGTGCGGCATTTTACCCACCAAACCAAACACCGTTGGCATACTCGGACCATAAATGTCGGCATCCAACACACCAACTCTGGCACCCTCACTGGCCAAGGCCAGCGCTAAGTTCGCAGAAGTGGTGCTTTTTCCTACGCCGCCCTTACCAGAGCCAACGGCAATAATATTGGTAACACCTGCTATTGGATCAATATTGCCTTGCGTTTGACGAGCCACGACTTTGAGCATAAAGTCAATTTGGCTGATGGTTAAACCAGCAGACTGAGCTTTAGCCTCAATCTGTTGTTGCCAATTTGCCCACAGGCTTTTCGCAGGGTAAGGCACCTCAAAAACCAGTGATAATCCCAATACGCCCTGACGAGCATCAACTAGCCATTCATTCAGTGATTGCCCCGAAAAGCTATCCACCACCTCGTCAAGCAAACGGGCGAGTTGTGCTTGTGTATCGGCATTAAGCTCACGCGCAAAGAGTTTGTTCAACCAGCTTTTCATGAAAGCCCCTCATTAATTCAATAATATTTATAGGATGGGGGTCTGGGGGAAGGTTAAGTATTAGCCAATGAATACCAAAGCTGTGACACCTTCCCCTAGAGGTCAAAAAATGACTAACGAGCAACTCACCGAGTTGTCTCGTTTTAGTCGTTAAACATCCATGGCATAGCAATACGACGCGCATCTTCATAACGTTTAATTTCGTCAGCGTGTTGCAAGGTTAAGCCAATGTCATCCAGACCGTTCAGCAAGCAGTGCTTGCGGAAAGCATCAACGGAGAAACTAATTTGCTGACCTGAAGGCGTAGTAATGGTTTGCGATGGTAAATCAATGGTTAGCTTGTAACCTTCGTTAGCTTCCACTTCTTCGAATAGCTGTTGCACTAAATCATCTGATAAAACAATCGGCAAGATACCATTCTTAAAACTATTGTTAAAGAAAATATCGGCATAACTGGGGGCAATAATAGCATCGAAACCATAGTCTTTTAATGCCCAAGGCGCATGTTCACGCGACGAACCACAACCAAAGTTTTGACGTGTCAACAGAATTTTGGCGCCATGATAACGTGGCTGATTCAATGAAAAATCGTGATTTAACGGACGATGGGTGCAATCCATATCAGGTTCGCCAATATCCATATAACGCCATTCATCAAACGCAAAAGGACCAAAACCCGAACGCTTAATCGACTTTAAAAACTGTTTAGGAATAATCGCATCGGTATCGACGTTAGCACGATCTAAAGGCGCAACCACAGCGGTTAATGTTGTAAATTGATACATAAATAAACTCCTCTTACGCCATCACACTACGCACGTCAACAAAATGACCCGCCACCGCTGCGGCGGCTGCCATCGCCGGACTCACCAAATGAGTACGACCACCCGCTCCCTGACGACCTTCAAAATTACGATTTGATGTTGAGGCACAATGCTTACCCGCAGGGACACGATCCGCGTTCATCGCCAAACACATCGAGCAACCTGGTTCACGCCATTCAAAACCGGCATCGGTGAAGATTTTATCTAGACCTTCCTGTTCTGCTTGTTGCTTCACCAAGCCAGAACCTGGCACAACCAATGCCATTTCAACTGACTCGGCGATTTTTTTGCCTTTCAGCACCGACGCTGCTTGACGCAAATCTTCGATACGCGAATTAGTACACGAACCAATGAAAACCACATTGACAGGAATATCGGTTGCTTTCATGCCAGGCTTCAAGCCCATATAATCCAAAGCGCGACGAATACTGCCGGCTTTAACGGCATCCGTTTCCGCTTCAGGATCGGGCACGGCACCGGTTACGGGAATCACCATTTCAGGCGAGGTTCCCCAAGAAACCTGCGGTGCAATGTCTTCACCCTGCAATACCACTTCCGCGTCAAACACCGCATCATCATCCGAGTACAAGTGTTTCCACGCTTCAATCGCCTTAGCCATCACCTCACCTTTAGGCGCAAAAGGACGGCCTTGCACATAAGCAATTGTCTTCTCATCAGGTGCAACCATACCAGCACGCGCACCCGCTTCAATCGACATATTACAGATGGTCATACGTCCTTCAACCGACAAGTCACGAATGACCTGACCCGCGAACTCGATGGCATAGCCTGTGCCGCCCGCCGTACCAATCTTACCGATAATTGCCAGCACCACATCCTTCGCCGTCACACCCGGTTGCAATTTTCCTTCCACGCGAATACGCATGTTTTTCATTTTTTTCTGCAACAAACATTGCGTTGCCAACACATGCTCTACTTCCGAAGTACCAATACCAAAAGCCAAGGCACCCACTGCGCCATGTGTAGAGGTATGAGAATCACCACAAACCACGGTCATGCCCGGCAAGGTCAGCCCCTGTTCTGGACCAACAACATGCACAATCCCCTGACGAATATCACCCATTTTAAATTCGGTAATACCGAACTCACTCGCATTTTTATCGAGCGTTTGCACTTGGATACGTGAAATCGGATCCACAATGGCATCCACACCACCTGAACGATCGGTTGTCGGTACATTATGGTCAGGAACAGCCGCATTAGCAGAAACACGCCAAGGCTTACGATTCGCAATACGCAAGCCTTCAAAGGCCTGAGGGCTAGTCACTTCATGAACTAATTGACGATCAATGTAAATCAGTGCCGTGCCGTCGGCATCCATGCGAACGACGTGTTGATCCCAAAGTTTGTCATAGAGTGTTTTTCCAGCCATTTTTCACATCCTCATTCAGCGCTTCTTGAAAGAAGGCGATTACTTAATTCCATCGGTTTTATTGTACAAAATCATCGAAACAAGATTCTTGCATTTTATGGCATAAAAACATGATTTCTTACCACAAAAAACTAAAATCCTAATGACTCAAGC
>NCFI01000052.1 GCA_002281095.1 Thiotrichales bacterium 35-46-9
GGTGAAATACATCAGTTCTATGGTGATTTTATGGGTGTGCGTATGGCACGCAAGCATTTAGCTTGGTATGCACCTTATTTAGGATTAAATTCTGAGCAAAGACGGTGTTTGATGGTGACTGAAGTAGCAGAACTGCAGTTGGCGATGTTGTCGCCGTCTAGGTAGCATTGTTCCTGCTGATGGACGGCCTTAAGTTATTAACGTCCCATTGACTAATTGCCAGTGTTGCGTTGTTGGCATGATAAGACGATTACTTTGGGTCGCCGTGAGAATGGTTTGAGCACCTAATTGAGGTAGCAACGTCAGGACACGCTGTTGGTGCTCTTGGTCCAATTCTGCGGCCAAATCATCTAGCAATAAAATCGGTGTTTCTGCCAGTGCTAAACGCAAATGCTGGCTTTGTGCTAACAGCAAACTTAAGGCAAGTAGTTTTTGTTGACCGCGAGACAGCACGCTCAAAGCGTCACGTTCGTGCAGTCGTAACTTTAGGTCGGCGCGATGCGGGCCAGCTTGGGTATAACCCAGTTGTCGGTCGTGTGGTAGCTGGTTTTGCCACAAGCTCAGTAGATCCTGTTCACTGTCCCAGCCGGCGTGGTAGGCCAGTTCAATCTGAGCCAAGCTATCGCTAACTTGAGACATGATGGGCTGGGCTGTCTTTGCTAGTGCGTTAAGGTAACGCAGGCGAATGTCATGCACTTGTAAAGCGGCTTCCAGCAACGGCTTATGCCATAGGGTAATTTCAGCACTAGGGCGCTGCTGACGTAAGGCGTGATTGCGTTGTTTCAGTGCATGTTGATAGTGACGCCAAGCATTGAGGAAGCTGGGTTCATGATAAAAGGCCCCCCAATCCATAAAGCGACGACGCTCGTTAGGTCCTTGTGTGAGCAAGTCTTGGCTTTCAGGTGAGAAGACTTGCACTGGCAGTTGTTGCGCTAACATGGCTTGATTGGCAGCGTTTTCGCCGTTCAGTCTTAAGGTGGTTTGTTGCTTTTCTCTTTGCCAGCCTAGTCGTTGATGTCCTAAGCGGTTTTCGATTTCAGCATAGAGGGTGAGCTGTGGTGCTTGCCATTGTTGGCAGCGTTGTAAGCGGTTTTCTCGAAAAGATCGCCCCGAAGAGAGTAACGCTATGCCTTCTAACAGTGCTGTCTTACCCGAGCCATTGTTGCCGGTAATGAGCAAAGCATCGCCATCAATGCGACAGTCTAGAGGAGCAAGGTTGCGCAGCCCGTTGAAAACGAGCCGCTGAAGTCGTGCCATGCGTCTGACTAGAGACGCATTGGCATAATCACTTGACTTACTTGGATGCTGTCATTTTCGATGCCGTAGGCTGCTAGGCAAGCAGCACTACCATCACGTAAGGCAAGGAAAGCGTTTTCATGAGGAATAGCACTCAGTGCTTCTTGCAAGTAACGCAGGTTATAACCCGTCACAAAAGCATCGCCATTGAAGCTGGCTTCGATGAATTCATCTGCTTCATCTTGTTCAGGGTTATTGGTCGTTAGTTCAATACTATCGCTAGAAACGCTCATGCGCACGCCACGTAATTTGTCGTTGGCTAAAATAGAAACGCGCGATAAGGCTGTCAGCAGCTCGGCCTTGTCAACCGCTAGCATATAGGGCATATTAACTGGGATGACGCGTTGATATTCAGGGAACTTACCTTCAATCAGTTTCACTTTCATGCTCAGGTTGTCTAGGTTGAGTGTGAGGTAATTTTTGGCCAAGCCGAGAGTTACATCACCATTGTCGTTGAGGGCTTTCAATAATTCATTGACGGTACGACGTGGCACGATGAGTTGTGTTTTTTCACTTTGCGCTTGTGCCAAGGTGGTGCTGGCTTTAGCCAAGCGATGCCCATCAGTGGCCACTAGAGTAAGTTGATCGCCATCCATTTCTACGAGCATACCGTTGAGGTAATAGCGTACGTCTTGTTGCGCCATGGCAAATTCAACTTGCTTCATCATTTTGGCTAATACTGACTGAGCAATCACGGCGGTCGTTTCCTGCGCACTGACATCAATCAGCGGGAAGTCGGCTGCATCCAAAGCGGATAATTTATAACGACTACGTCCCACTTTCATCACAGCTTGATGCGCTTCAATGTCGAATTGCAAGCGCGTTCCGTCGGCTAGAGTTGAAATCAAATCGTAAATTTTACGAGCAGGTAAGGTTACAGAACCGTCTTGAGAAGCCTGAACCACTTCTTGTAGCTGAATGGTGACTTCCATTTCGATATTGGTTGCGGTGAGGCTGAGGTTGCTTCCCTGAATCACCAACAAAATGTTCGATAAAATGGGCTGGGTATTCTTGCGCTCGACCACGCCGATAATGGCTTTCAGCGCGTTGAAAAGTGGGGTACGGTCTATGGTAAAGTTCATGGTCATTTCCCGAAGCCTTATCAGCAAATTAAATTGAATGTAATTCTAGCAAATTATGATTGAGTTAAGAAACAATCATTGAGTTAAGTGCGAAGAATGCGCAATAAAGTCGCCACTTCTTCATCCAGCTGTCGATCCGATTCACGCAGTTTGGCTACTTGTCGACAGGCATGCAGTACCGTGGTGTGATCGCGTTTATAGGCCGCACCAATTTCTGGCAATGAATGACTGGTGAGTTCTTTCGAAATGAACATGGCAATTTGGCGTGGACGCGCTAGGTTACGTGTGCGTTTATCGGAAGTAAGCTCACTAACACGTAATTTATAGAAGTCGGCCACGGTTTTTTGGATGTTATCGAGTGTCACCATGCGTTCTTGTGCGGCAAACAGATCGCGTAAAGCTTCTTTGGCAATATCAACTGTTAAGGGGCGATGCGTCAGTTGAGTAAAGGCAATGACGCGATTCAATGCGCCTTCCAGCTCACGCACATTAGAGTGTAGACGCTTAGCGATGAGGAAGGCAACATCGTTGGGTAAGTCAACTTGTAACGCAGCGGCTTTTTTCTGCAAAATAGCGACACGCATTTCAAATTCGGGCGGTTCGACGGCAATGGTGAGTCCCCAGCCAAAACGCGATTTCAGGCGCTCTTCGAGGCCAGTGATTTCTTTGGGGAATTTGTCTGAGGTGAGTACTACCTGTTTATTGCCTTCTAGTAGTGCATTAAAGGTATGGAAAAACTCTTCTTGCGTACCCGTCTTATCGGCAAAGAACTGAATGTCGTCAATGAGTAGGGCGTCAAGCGAGCGGTAAAAATCTTTGAAGGCTTCAATTTTTTGGTGACGAATGGCAGTGACCATGTCTTGCACAAAACGCTCTGATGAAAGATAAACCACTTTGGCATCGGGATTATTGGCCAAAATATGGTTACCAATGGCATGCATTAAGTGAGTTTTACCCAAACCAACACCGCCATAAATAAAGAGCGGGTTGTAAGCACCGCCAGGATTACTGGCCACTTGATGTGCCGCTGCATTGGCTAGCTGATTCGCTTTACCTTGTACAAAGCCATCGAAGGTGTAAATACGATTCAAACCACTGTTAATCTGGCTATTGCTTTTGCTGGTGTGGTTGCTCGTTGTTTTGCTTTCCGTTAGCTTGGTTGCCATGACGGGCGTTGGCTTGGGGTCGTGATTAACCGACATCGCACTGCTAAACTGTCCTTCATCGATGGTCAATTGCCAGTCATGATGCGCCTTGTGTCTGACGCGAATAAAGGCGTCTTGAATGTGTTCCCACAGTTTGTCTCTGACCCAATCAAAAATAAATGAATTTGGCGCGAGTAGTTGTAATGTTTGATGCTCGTGATGTTCAACCGCTTGTAACGGACTGATCCACGAATTGAACTGTTGTGGGGATAGACTGTGTTCCAGTTCTTGTAAACAATCTGACCAAAGGCTGCTCAAAATAGATTTCTCTCAACAGGTTAACAGACAGCGGTTTATGGTGATTTAGTATGCAGTAGCGCTGTGCTGAAAGCGCCTGATCTGTACCGCGTCTGGCATGTCTTAAAAGGTAAAACGGCCTGTTATTCTAGCTGGTTGTATGACCTGAAAACAAGGTCAAAACAAGCGATGTCTTGAACTGGTGTTTGCTTTAAAGAAAGAAACACCATAGGTTGTGGATAAGTTGAGTTGAGTGAAAGAATTTCTTTTAAAATCTACCTAAAATCCAAATTTCACAACCATCATTAACCCCAGCAACATTAGCAATAATGAGAAACCTCGCTTGAGCTGTTTGGTGGGTAGGCGATGCACCAGCATAGCGCCCAAAGGAGCGGTGATCAGGCTGGTGCTGACCAGTGCAATGACCACGGTCCATTGAATCAACTCACTGGTCAGATGGGTGAGAGTGCCTGCGGTAGCGATAATGACACCGAGTACACTGGAAGTGGCAATAGCAGTTGCCAAAGGCAGGCTATGCCAAACCATCCAAGGTGTGTTGAGTGTGCCGCCGCCAATGCCCAATAAAGCGGAAAGAGCGCCAGAAAGACTGCCGAAAATATGACCATGCAGAACCGATGGTTGAGGTTTGGCTTGTTGCGGCGGCTTGCCGTAAAACATATAGGCGGCAATCAGGATTTCAAAAATACCGAAAGCTAAGCCAAGTAGGCTGGTTGGTAGCGAACTGGTGAGTAGTGCGCCAATGACGGCACCAATAGCCAGGGAAGGAGCGAGACGCTTGACGTAAAACCAGTCAACTTTCTGTTGCTTAATTTGCGTGATGGCTGCTGATAGGCCAGTAATGACAATAGTCGATAAGGCAATGGCAATAGCACTGGCCAGTGCGCTTTGCTCGTCGGCTAAGGCAAGCAGTGGTAGGAGAATAGACAAAGCGGGTACGAGAATCAGACCGCCGCCAATGCCAAAGAGTCCCGCTAATAGACCAACGCAAGCACCTAAAGCCAGTAAAATGAGCCATTCCATGTGTTTTTCCTTGAAGGAATTCTGATAAAGATAATGCTATAAAGCTTGCGTTATTTTAGTGAACATAATAGAATGTTCTGTTTTGAATTTCCAGTAATTTTTTAGGAGTAGGCCATGAAGCGTACATTCCAACCTAGCGTGTTGAAGCGCGCTCGTAACCACGGTTTCCGTGCTCGTATGGCAACTAAAGGTGGTCGTAAAGTATTAGCTAATCGTCGTGCGCAAGGTCGCAAACGTTTAACGACTGTTTAATCAGGCTTGCTTTTTTGCTATGCAGCCGTCGGAGTCACTCGGTCGGCTACAGTCTGCACGGGAAAAGCCTTTTGGGTTTTCTCGTGACAAGCGCTTACTGACGGGCAAGGACTACAAACAAGTCTTTGACCATGCCAAGCGCATTGGTAATCCGCATTGGACCGTTTACGGTTGGCGTCATCAGCAGCCACAAGCCCAGTTAGGGTTAGCCATTGCTAAGAAAACCTTGCGTCGTGCTCACGAACGCAATCGACTTAAACGCCTTGCGCGTGAAACCTTCCGACAAATGCATGGGCAATTATCGGGTGTCAGCCTGATCGTTATGGCAGGTAAAGCAGCTGAAAGTGCAGACAATGCGACACTCGTTGCGCAACTGACCAAGTTATTCAATTACTTTTTGCCTAAGTCTCAGTCAAAAAATGCACCCTCGTCAACACAGTCCCATCAACCCTTAATAGCCACAGAGAATTCTTCGCACAGGACAGCATCATGACCAATTTTCGCGCCCTTTGGTGGATAGCCCTTATTTTCACTCTGTTTATGCTCTATACCGAGTGGACTTACTTTGTTGCACAGAAGCAGCAGCCAGTTCAGCCTGTTGCGAGTCAGTCGGTGACAACACCAACGACAGCCGGTGATGTGCCGCAAGCACCTGTTTCTCTGACGGCTTCAGCAGGTGATGTGCCAACTACGGCGGTTTCTCAACCAAGCATCCAACGCGTGACGGTCACCACCGATGTATTGAATATTCAGTTAGATACCAAAGGTGGCGATTTACGTTTTGCGAGTTTGCCGGAATATCCTGTTTCTCGTAGCGATGACGCGCCTTTTACCCTCATGTCTGACAAGTCGCCTTACCTGTTTTTAGCGCAAACAGGCTTTTCAGCGCAAGGCGGTTCGATTGCGCCAAATCACCATGAAGTGTTTAGCGTTGCCAAAACTGAGTTTGCCTTGTCTGAGGGTGTGGATGAGTTGCGCGTGCCGATGACGTGGGAAAAAGATGGTGTTAAGGTCGTTAAAACCTATGTTTTCAAACGTGGCAGTTATACCGTTGGTGTTGAATATGCGGTAACGAATGCGACTGAGCAGGCGTGGCAGGCAGCGCCTTACTACCAGCTAGTGCGCAATACTTACGACCCAACATCGAGTTTCTGGTTGCCAACCTATACGGGTGGTGCGGTTTACGATCCGGTCAATAAGTTCGATAAAATCGACTTTGATGACATGAAAAAACAACCTCTGAGCCGCGAAGCAGCCGGTGGTTGGTTAACTATGATGCAGCATTATTTCTTGGCTGCCTTCGTACCCAATGCGCAAGAGTCGATGCATTATTACTCGAAAGTACTGGAAAGTGAGCGCTATGCGTTAGGTATGATTGCGCCTGCCATGACGGTTGCTGCGGGTGCCAGTGTGACGAGCATGGTGCAGTTGTATGCGGGCCCTAAATTGCAGGGTGATTTAGAAGCCCTAGCACCAGGATTAGAGTTGACGGTGGACTATGGTGTGCTCGCTTTCATGGCGCAGCCCATGTTCTGGTTGTTGGAGCATTTAAGCAGTTGGGTTGAGCCTTTCTCTGGTCTTTGGAGTTGGGGCTGGGCGATTATTCTGCTCACCATATTGTTAAAGGCCGTGTTCTATAAGTTGTCGGAAGCGGGCTATAAGTCGATGGCGAATTTGCGTAAGCTAGCGCCGCGCTTGCAGCACTTAAAAGATAACTACGGTCATGATAAGATGATGTTCCAACAGAAAATGATGGAGCTGTACAAGACCGAAAAAATCAACCCGTTGGGTGGTTGTTTACCGATCTTAATTCAAATTCCGGTCTTCTTGGCACTCTATTGGGTGTTGCTGGAAGCGGTTGAATTGCGCATGACGCCATTTATGTGGTTGGATGACCTGTCCCAGTACGACCCTTTCTTTATTCTGCCAATCTTGATGGGTGTGACCATGGTCATTCAACAAAAGTTGAATCCGCCACCGACAGATCCGATGCAAGAAAAAATCATGAAGTTTTTACCTTATGTGTTTACGGTGACCTTCTTATTTATGCCATCAGGCTTGGTGCTTTACTGGGTCGTTAATAATGGTTTGTCGATTTTGCAACAATGGCATATTACGCGTAAAATCGAAGCCATGGATAAGCCAGAAGCGCATCACAAAGCTTAAGGTCTGTGAGTGTCACTTGAGTGCAGCGCAAGCTGAAATGAGAAAATAGCGGCAAAAAGCCGCTATTTTTTTAATCCCCTGTTTGGTGTACAAGGAATGAAAAGGATAACCACTATGGCAGAAACCATTGCAGCTGTTGCGACACCGCCTGGTCGGGGGGGGGTCGGTATTGTGCGTGTATCGGGCGAGAAGGTTGCCGCCATCGCACAAGCGATACTGGGTTTTATGCCGAAACCTCGTTATGCGCATCATACGCCTTTTTTAGCGGCGGATGGTCAGCCCTTAGATGTGGGTATTGCCTTGTTTTTTCCCAATCCGCATTCTTTTACTGGTGAAGATGTGCTGGAATTACAGGGTCATGGTGGCCCTGTGGTGATGCAATGGCTATTGAGTCGTGTGTGCGAGCTGGGTGCGTGCCTAGCCAGACCAGGGGAGTTTTCTGAACGGGCGTTTTTGAATGATAAATTGGATTTGGCGCAAGCTGAAGCCATTGCCGATTTAATTGCCGCCAGTTCCGATATTGCCGCTAAAAGCGCCTTGTCTTCCTTGTCGGGACATTTTTCACAAGAAGTGCATGGGCTAGTTGAGTCGGTCATTCAGTTGCGTTTGTACGTGGAAGCGGCGATTGACTTCCCAGAAGAAGAAATTGACTTTCTCGGTGATGGTGTGGTCTTGTCACGTTTAATGGGCATTCAGGCCGAATTAGCCAGTTTGAGTGCGAAAGCGCAGCAAGGCGCGCGATTACGTGATGGCATTAGTTTGGTGATTGCTGGGCAACCGAATGCGGGTAAGTCGAGTTTGTTGAATGCGCTGACACAACAGGAAACGGCGATTGTGACCGATATTGCCGGTACGACACGCGATGTCTTGCGCGAAGAAATCGTTATCCATGGACTGCCGATTCAAATTATCGATACCGCAGGCTTGCGTGATACGGATGATCCTGTTGAGCGTATTGGTATTGAGCGGGCATGGCAAGCGATTGCGCAAGCCGATTATGCCCTTTATTTGATTGATAGTCGTAAAGGTTGGACCCCAGCTGATACCGAATTGCGTGCCAAGTTGCCGGCGCAATTGCCGGTTACCTTGGTATGGAACAAGCAAGATGCGGTGGGCGGACGTGCTGATGTGCGTCAGGATGAGAGTGGTGAAACCTCGGTTTATTTGTCGGTGAAAACAGGTGATGGTTTGGATGCCTTGCGCGATCACCTACTGGACGTCTTGGGTATGCACAATTTAGGCGAAGGGGTGATTTTAGCCAGAGCGCGTCATTTAGATGCTTTAGCACGGGCGAAGACAGCGTTAGATCATGGCTATGTGCAACTGACGCAAGCCAATGCAGGTGAGCTGTTAGCAGAGGAGTTGCGGGTGGTTCAAGAGGCTTTAGGTGAAATCACCGGCACTTTCCGCGCCGATGATTTGCTCGGACGCATTTTTGGTGAGTTTTGTATTGGTAAGTAGTCATATCATGACAGATGTTTCATTGCTTCTCGCACGCTCAAAGGCGCTAATTGAGTTTGGTGTTGATTGACAAACTCAATCACCCATTGTGGATGCCAACGAGCGTAGTCACGTAACGCCCAGCCAATGGCTTTGCGAATGAAAAAATCCTTTTCTGTGGCTAAAGCTAGGGCATAACGAGCGAGACGGTCGGTATCGGTTTCTAAACGCCAGCCAAGTTGATGAATCATAGCGGTACGCCTGACCCAGAGGTTGTTGGCTATCAGCCATTCGTCCATGATGTTTTGTGCATGAGGTTGCTGCTCTCGGGCGCATTTAAGCAATTTGCTAATGAGGCTGGCAAGGTTGTCCACACTATCCCACCACGAATATTGCTCTACTAAGCTTTGTAACCAAGGTAAATCGATCAGGCTGAGTTGTTGATGGTGTTGCTTCATCAGGTCAATGGCAGTATAAACATATTCCCGTTCGGGCTGCTGCCATAGGTGTTCAACCCATTCAATGAGCATATCGTGTGATGGCTTGGGCAAGTTTAGTGATCGAATGGCTATTCTTCTTTCGGGTGTTGGAATACCCAAAAACGGAAATTGATTGCGCATATAGGCGGACATAGATTTAGCTTTCGTTTCATCAGCGATCAGTCTTAGACAGCTTATGATGTTAGCCAGTGATGCGGAGGTGGTCATAGCAAGTCTTTTTTAGGTTCAATGTGATGATGTCTCTATATTAACTCAGATTTTCCATGAGCAGGCATGATAGGCTGTGGTAAAATTAAATCAATTTTTCATTTCATTTGAATGCATGCTATGTCTGTTTATACTCGGGTCACAGAAGCGCAGTTGCGCGATTATTTAACGCAGTTCGATGCGGGTGAGTTGGTTGCTTTTGAGGGCATTAGTGCCGGTATTGAGAACACCAATTACTTCGTTGATACCACCTGTGGTCGCTATGTGCTGACCCTGTTTGAACAACACTCGATTGAAACGCTCGGTTATTTCCTAAAGTTGATGGCTTGGCTGTCGGAAGCCGGTGTGCCGACGGCTCATCCTTTAGCGGGTAAAGATGGTCACTATTTACGCTTGCTCTGTGATAAGCCCGCTTCGCTCGTACAAAGACTGCGCGGTAAATCGGTGGAAGTGGCGACGGTCGAACACTGTGCGGTGATGGGGCAAGCCTTGGCACAATTTCATTTGGGTGGACGGGGTTTTGCACAGCAGCGTGCTAATGATCGTGATTTGGATTGGATGCAAGCGATGCGTGTTAAGGTGGCGCCGCTGGCAGATTCCGATACGCTCGCTTTGGTCGATGCTGAGTTAAGTGCACAAACAGGCCTGTCGCTCGAAGCCTTGCCCAAAGGTGTCATTCATGCCGATTTGTTTTTGGATAACGCGCTATTCGATGGCGAGTTGCTAACGGGTATTATTGATTTGTACTACGCCTGCGATGGCGCTTGGCTCTATGATGTGGCGGTGACGATGAATGATTGGTGCCGTCGCGACGATCATCGCTTAGATAGTGAGCGTGTCATCGCGTTTTTGTCGGGCTATGCACGTCAACGTTCTTGGACAGAGGCAGAGCGCCATGCTTGGCCGATGATGGCACGTCGTGCTGCCTTGCGTTTCTTCTTATCCAGATTGCATGATAAGCTGCTGCCAAGAGCCGGTGAGTTAACACAAACTAAAGATCCTGCGGTATTTCGTCAGTTGCTGTTGCATTTGCAACAGCAGTGTCCCGAGTTGGTGGGCTAATGGAAATTTTAAAAACCACGCTTCGCTTGTTTTTAAGACTTTCCAAGCTTTGTTTTTGGCTGAAGGAAGGGGCATGGTTAGAAGGCTACCTGTTAGGTTTGGCAACCCCTTCCTTCAGACTTCCAACCCATTGTGCTTTTTAGTGGTGCACTAATGCTATTATCGATTGATCAAGCCGCTGAAGCGCTTCGTGCCGGGGCGGTGATTGCTTATCCTACTGAAGCCGTTTATGGCTTGGGTTGTGATCCGATGAACGAAGCGGCGGTGGCGCGAATATGGCAGCTGAAACAACGTCCGGCAGCCATGGGCTTAATCCTCATCGCCAGTGACTGGCAGCAGCTAGCGCCTTATGTTGCCGAGCTGAGCGAGACGCAGCATCAGCAGTTATTAGCGACTTGGCCAGGCCCGCATACGTGGATTGTTCCTGCCCAAGCAACAACGCCCGCATGGTTAACCGGTGGTCGCGATTCCATCGCGGTGCGCATTACCGATCACGCCCCCAGTCGTGCTTTATGCGATTCCTTTGCAGGTGCGCTGGTATCGACCAGTGCGAATTTACACGGTCAGCCTCCCTTGCGCGATGCCTTAGCGGCGCAGCAAACCTTTCAAGCTGAAGGGTTTGCCGGTGTCATGCAGGGTGAATTGGGTGGATACAGTCAGCCGACGTCGATTCGGGATTTGCGTAGTGGTGAGTGGGTACGTCGATGATCAAGCCACTCAGTGAGGCTGAATTAGAGTGGTTAGCGGAAACCATGGGACAAATTCAGCTGAATACCGAAGAGGGTATGTCGCTGTCGATGGCGGATGGTTTTTTCACCGCTTTAGCTCTAGCACCGACAGCCGTTTGTTCTACCGAGTGGTTGAGCTGGGTATTGGCGGAAGAGTGCGACTTAGCCAATCCGCAAACTGAGCAACGTTTGTTATCCTTATTAATGCGTCATTTTAATCGTGTGCAGTATGTGATTCGTCAGCAACAACCACCCGAGTTTGAACCCGTTTTTCTCTATCAGGTCGATAATGAAAAGCCTTGGGTGGCTGATTGGTGTCATGGTTTTATTGCCGGTGTGAACATTGCCCAAGACTCATGGCAGTTGGCGATGCCACGCGAAGAAGATGCCTTAACGCTGGAGTTATTGGTGGGTATGTCTACGCTACTACCACCTGATGTCGATGCCAGTTTTTATGCGGTTATTGATGCGGAAGATGATGAAGCTGGTCAAATGGCGCGCCAAATGCGTGCTGCCGCTTTTGATGCCTTAGATGCGTATCGCCTTAAATTCGACCCTAATGCGCAATGGGAACAGTTATTGGAAGTTTGTGTCATGAGCTTGCGCGATCAGCTCTTGCATCCCGAAACGGTGGCCGATCTTTGCCCTTGTGGTAGTGGCAAGGCCTTTACCGATTGCTGCGGTGGCAGTCATCGACAATTACATTAAAAACCGATAAGGTGAATTTCATGTCGCAAAAAAATGCTAACATTCAAGCCGCGCAAAGCTTTATTAAGCCAAAGCCACCTAAGGTGGTGGTGAATCCGTTAACTGATGCTGAGTTGGAGCAGTTGGATGCTAGCCTAGATCAACTACTGGCTTCCTTAGCAGCGGATGAGTCTGAGTCGCGTTTGCCCTTATCGCTCGATGCTGTTGATGGGCTATTTGCTGCGTTGGCGCTCAGTCCTAAATCGACAGCGATTGGTGAGTGGATGCCGATGGTCATGGGCGACGCGCAGTTTTCGAGTAAAGAACAAACGCAGGCGGTGCGTAATTTGTTGATTCGTCACTACAATAGTGTGGTGCATAGCCTACGTAAAGCGGATATTGAAGATTTTCAGCCTTTGGTCTCATATAACGATGAAGACTACCCCGTTGTGGCTGCTTGGTGTGCTGGTTTCGTGTTGGGTTTTGAACGTCAGGAAGAAGGCTGGGGCAGTCGCATGGACGATGGTGCTTGGGCAGAAATGCACGTTCTTTATGCGTTGAAAGACAGCGATGAACAGGGTGAACTTTTTTTGACAGAAGATGCGGATGAAGGGGAGTATGAGCTGTTTGAACGTCGCGCTGAATTAGTCGAGTTAATGCGTAGCGAGGTGAGTGAGCTATTGGAAGAGCCAGCAGATAACCTTGCCTTAATTCATTTTGCCGTTAATGGGCTACAAGCGACCTTGTTGTCGGAAAAAGCCACTGTCAAAGCGTCAACCAAACCAGTAAACAGAGTGCATTAACGTGGAATTGGATATTGTTTTATTATTAAAAGCGGCTTTACTCGGTATTATCGAAGGTTTAACCGAGTTTTTGCCCATTTCCAGTACCGGTCATCTCATTATCATCGGCGATATGCTCGATTTTAATGACGAGAAAGGCAAGGTGTTTGAAATTGCCATTCAGCTGGCAGCGGTATTGGCCGTTATGTGGGCTTATCGTCAAAAAGTCACGGATGTGACTACTGGTTTGGTCAGGCGCGAGTCGGCGGCTTGGCGATTCACCACCAATTTAATGATTGCTTTTATGCCCGCGGCCTTGCTGGGCTTAATTTTTCACAGTGCTATTAAAGAATATCTGTGGAGTCCCATTAACGTTGCTATTGCCTTAATTGTCGGTGGTATTATTATCTTGTTGGTCGAAAAACGCATGACTAAAGTGCCGCCGCGTATTCAAACTGTCGATGACATGACGTGGAAAGATGCGTTAAAAGTCGGTACGGCTCAGTCGTTTGCACTGATTCCTGGTACATCGCGTTCGGGTGCGACCATTATGGGTGGCATGATTTTTGGGCTATCGCGCACGGCGGCGACAGAGTTTTCTTTTTTCCTCGCTATCCCGACAATGATGGCGGCAACCACTTACGATGTCTATAAAAATTGGCATCTATTTAGCCTAGCCGATTTGCCGATGTTTGCGCTTGGCTTTATCATGTCGTTTATTGCCGCTATGATTGCCGTTAAAGCCTTGTTGCGTTATGTAGCGAGTCACACC
>NCFI01000129.1 GCA_002281095.1 Thiotrichales bacterium 35-46-9
CTGAATGGATGCCCGGTTGGCAACGTAAGCAATTCAAAGATGTTAAAAATCCGGACTTATGGAAGTCCTTGCTAGCCGCAGCACAGCCTCACCGCATTAATTGGCAATGGGTGAGGGGACATAACGGTCATGCTGAAAATGAGCGGGTGGATGAGGCGGCGAGGAAGGCCGCTGAACCCTTCGGTTATCCACCTAGCTAAAACTCAATTATATATTTGTGTATTTTTCTGTCCAAACACACGACTTTTTACTCATGTTAGCCAGCATGGCTTGATGAGCCGCTAGGTATGCTTCGTTGAGTTGAAAGGCGGGTAGTGCTTGAGCGATCGTTGCTTCAATCGCCTCATAACCTGATGCCGTATCGGCGCTCGCATGTTCATTAAACAAACCTAACCCCGTTTGTCCACCCGTCATGGCCAAGTAAACATCGGCTAGAATTTGGCTATCGAGTAAGGCACCATGAAAGGTTCGAGCGCTGTTGTCGATAAACAGTCGTTTGCATAGGGCATCTAATGAGTTGCGCTGTCCGGGATAGGTTTTTTTGGCTAAAGCCAAGGTGTCTGTAATCGTAACGTGATCTTCTAACTTACCCCAAGGGTTGTTGTTTAAGCGCGATAACTCCGCGTTAATGTGTCCGACGTCGAATGGGGCGTTATGAATCAGCAGTTCAGCACCTTGCACGAACTGCATAAACTCATGCACCACTTCAGCGAATTTAGGTTCATTGGCGACGCGTTCGTTGCTAATGCCATGCACGCGCATCACTTCTTCATCCATTTGACGTTCGGGATTGAGATATTGGTGATAGGTTTTGCCAGTCGGTTGACGGTTATCTAATTCAACCGCACCAATTTCGACAATACGGTGACCATCTTTGGGATCAATGCCCGTTGTTTCGGTATCTAAAACAATCTGTCTCATGTAATCTTTTAACTTAGGTATAATATAAGCTTTATTTTAAGGCATTAATAAGGAAAGTTCATGAAAATTCGTCATGGTTGTGTGGTCTTGATGCATTACACGCTTACAAATGATGCGGGTGACGTGATAGACACCTCAGTCGGCTACGAGCCATTAGAATATGTTCATGGTAATGGTGACATCATTCCTGGCTTAGAAGCTTTTCTTGAAGGTGAAGATGTTGGCTTCGCTGGTAAAGTGGCTATTGCTCCAGAGGATGCTTATGGTGAGTACAACCACGGCTTGTTATTGCTAGCGCAACGTGAAAATTTTCCCGAAGATATGGAACTCGAAATCGGCATGCAAGTTCAGACTGAATTACCTGATGGTGTCGCCTTGTTCCGTGTCACTGAAATGAATGACAATGGCATCAAGCTAGATGCGAATCATCCTTTAGCTGGGCAAACACTGCATTTTGATGTGGAAGTGCTGGACGTGCAAGATAGTGCTTTAATGGGTGAAAGTGCTTCTTAACTGACTCAAATACTAGAATGAGCAATCAAAAAGGCGCTGTCAGCGCCTTTTTGTTATCTTCTATACTTGCGTTGTATTAAGCATTTGTCGCTTCAGCAGGCTCATCGACCTTACCACATACCATATTTCCGGGAACAGAAATGGCTAAACGGCGAGGAGGGGGCGGTTTCATCGCATCCATGATTTCCTTAAACTCGGCAAAGGTTTTACCATTACCCGCGCGGACATTAAAACGCTTTTCTTCGCCAATGGTGCTGCAACTAAAACCTTTGTAGTCGTGACCAGGGAAAACGATGGTGTCTTCCGGCAAAGCAAACAAGCGTTGAAGTGAGTTGTACATGGCTTGCGTATCACCTAACTGGAAGTCAGTACGACCACAATCACGCACTAATAGAGTATCACCGGTAAAGACAGCACCTTCGATACGGTAGCTAATGTCCATATTGGTATGACCAGGCGTATGCATGACTTCGATGGCATGCTCTCCTAAGTAAAACTTCTGCCCATCGGTAACCAGTTGGTCAGCACAGCTAATGGCCGCGTTTTTGTGGATGATGATTTCAGCACCGGTCGTATCGCGTAACAAGCCATTTGCGGTAATGTGATCGGCATGAATATGTGTATCTAGCGTGTACTTTAGCGTTAAGCCAAGCTCTTTCACCAGATTGAGGTCACGTTCGTATTGCTCACGCACTGTATCAATGAGGGCGGCTTCTTTGGTGACTTCATCCCATAACAAATAGGTATAGGTCCAGGTTTCGTAATCAAATAGCTGGCGAATTGCCAAAGATGTGCGAAAATGGCTCATTGTTAATCCTCAGACTGTTTTTTATCTTAGTCTGCATAATATAAGCCTATACTGAAATAAAATAAAGCTATTTACCTATTAAAGTTATTTATGAAAGAACTCTTT
>NCFI01000053.1 GCA_002281095.1 Thiotrichales bacterium 35-46-9
CACTTAACCATTATATTTATAACCAATTGTTTTACTTATTATTATCACCAAAAAACCGTCAAAAGCCTCATCACTTACTTTGAACGTAAGCGTGAAATAAAAAAACACACACTGGCGGTTAACACACTGGAGGTAACGCGCTCTTTGAGCTAAATGCTACAATAACCAAACAAATAACTTAGGATTTTTTCATTGTGTCTGTCAATTATGCTGCCTTAGTGCTCAAACCCAAAACCGATAAACGCATCCGTGCTGGCAATCTGTGGATTTACAGCAATGAAATCGATACCCAGCAAACACCGCTGAAAAGCTTTCAATCGGGTGAGTTAGTTTGTGTGCTGGATGCCCAAGGCAAAGCTCTGGGCATGGCAACCATTAACCCCAATGCCTTGCTGTGCGCGCGCTTATTAACGCGCGAAGTGCGTAGCATTGATGTCGATTTCTTTAGCGAGCGTTTAAAGTCTGCCTTGGCATTACGTGAAGCCTTGTATGAACTGCCCCATTTTCGCTGGGTACATGGTGAGGGTGACTTTTTACCGGGCTTGATTATTGACCGTTTTGGTGATGATATTGTCGTGCAGCTCGGTAGTAGTGGCATGGACACATTGAAAGAACCCATTCTGACCGCTATTCAACGCATCGTACAACCTAAGACTATTATTCTACGTAATGATAGTCGAGGACGAGACCTAGAAGGACTCGAAACCCAAGTCGAAGTGGCCTATGGATCGGCACCAGCCCACTTATCCTTATCTGAAAATGGAGTGACCTTTGCCGCGCCAGCCCTCACTGGACAAAAAACGGGTTGGTTTTACGATCATCGTAGTATGCGCGCACGCTTACAAACCTATGCACCGAAAAAGCGTGTACTAGACGTATTCGCTTATTTAGGTTCGTTTGGTGTGCAAGCCGCGGCTTTTGGTGCCGATTCGGTTACCTGTGTGGATGTTTCGCCTCTGTCCGCCGAATGGGTAGCACGCAATGCCGCCTTAAATGGGCTTGCCGACAAAGTGAACAGCATCACCGGCGATGCCTTCGATGTCATGATACAGCTATTAGCAGATGGGCAAAAGTTTGATGTGGTGATTGTTGACCCACCGGCTTTTATTCCTAAAGCGAAAGACCATGCTAAAGGCTTAGCCGCTTATCAAAAACTCAATGCGTTGGCCATTCGTTTATTAGCCGTGAACGGTGTACTCTTTTCGGGTAGTTGCTCAATGCATTTAAATCGAGATGAACTGCTAGCCAGCATTCAAAAAGCCGCCCGTGCTAACGACCGACGCGTGCAGCTATTGGAAGAAACACATCAAGCACCAGACCACCCTATCCATCCTGCCATGAAAGAAACTGGATACTTAAAAGGATTAATTTGTCGCATCTTAGCCGGAGAATAGGTTATACTACGCATGAATATCTAAGCATATTGTCCCTAAAATAAACATGCTTTTGCTCTCTACGACAAAATCAACAACAATAAAAGGGGCAATATCATGCAACAAACCTCTATTTTCAAACCGATTATTATCGTAACCAGCCTACTCACCGTAATCGCCCTATCCGCACTGGGTGTCGGGCTTTATCACTTGCAAGTTAGTCCAATTGAGCCCAAAGCAATGGATACAGCTATCCAAGAAGCCCAGTATGATATGGATAGTAAACTTAAAGCCAAGCTAGAATCGGTTATCGGTATGGCGCTTACTCTGTCAACATCGAAAGCGATTATTCAAGGACTCAGTGATGGAGATCGTGATGAGGTTGCAAAGAACCTCTCGACGCTCCAAGCCGATTTTGCACAAAGCAGCCCCTATAAAAATGTTTCCTCTCATGTGATCACTGCTGAGGGCATATCCTTCGTTAAGTCTTGGAAAACAGATAGTTTTGGCGAAGCTTCACCACACCCGCTGGTCACTAAAGCCTTAGAAACCAAACAAGTTCAAGGAACAATTGGTATTGGTGCCCGAGGCACCGCACTGACTGGCTTTGCACCTGTATTTGGCAATGGTCAGGTAATCGGAGTGGTCACGGCCATTCAAGAAGTTGCGAGCGTTGTTAAAGACCTTAAAGCCAATCAAAAAGACTGGGTAATGCTCATTGACGATCACTACTTGAATGACCGCTACAAAGGTATTCCTGCCAGCGTTAAAGATAACAAACGCATTGACGACCGTTACCGTTTAGCACACGATAAATGGTTCGATGCCACTGTCGTCGAGTGGGTTATGCAGCATCGTCAGGCATTACTACACGGTGATCATGCTAGCGCTCACATTATTGACGGCAAAATCATGATCGACTTTCCTGTTAAGGATGAGTTAAATCAAGTTATTGGCCGCAACATTATTATTCAGGACGCCTCTGAAACACTTGCCAGCATCCAAAATGCAAGCAACTTGGTCTGGGCAACCATTGCAGGTATTGCATTGCTGATTATCTTAATTAGCGTTTCGGTGCTATGGCTTGTCAAAAACAATGTACTCAAACCCCTCAACGAAATGGCCAATGCAATCAACAATATTATCGGTTCAGGCCAATTCAGCAACCGCATGAACGTCGTTAAAAAAGATGAGTTAGGTCGTGTCATGCTCAGTTTCAATCAGCTACTCGTCAGTCTGGAATCTAGCATTAATGAAGCAAATCATGTTATTGGTGCTTTGGCGAAAGGCGACTTTACACAACGCGTGACGGCTAACTACGTAGGCGATTTAAACACACTGAAACAAGGCATTAATACCTCTTTGGATAATGTGACAGAAACCATGCACCAATTGGGTCAGACCATGGACGCAATGAAGACTGGCAACTTTTCCATTCAAATTCAACTGAGTGATAAAGTTGCTGGCGCTTTCAGAAGCATGCTCACCAGTGCACTTCAGTCATCAACTGAACTTAACCGCATGATCGGTGATATTAACCACGTCATGCAGCAAGTTTCTGATGGTAATTTTTCTCCCCGCGTTACCAGTGAAGCGCGTGGTGAGATGCTAACCTTAAAGCAAGCCATTAATAAAACACTAGACACACTGCAAAATGTGATTAGTGATGTGGAGCAGGTGTTGACTGCTCAGGCACAGGGCAACCTGAGTCATCGCGTTTCTGCTGAGTGTCAAGGACAATTGGCTCAACTAAAAACAGCCATCAATCAAACCAGCGATCAACTACAACAAGTTGTTGCGACTGTAGATGAAGTAACGCACCATGTTGCACATATTTCAGATCAGGTGTCTCGCGGCTCTCAAGATCTATCCAGCCGTGTACAACAACAAGCCAGTGCGCTGGAAGAAAGCTCTGCCACTATGGAAGAAATGAACGCTGCCGTGCAAAATACCACCAGTAATGCCCAACAAGCGGCTCAATTAGTGACACAGGTACGAGATAAAGCGCAGCAGGGCGAACAGGTGATGCAACAAACGATTGAGGCTATGACCGCTATTCATCAATCTAGCAATAAAATCACCGATATTGTCACGCTGATAGATAGCATTGCCTTCCAAACTAATTTGTTGGCATTGAATGCGGCTGTTGAAGCAGCTCGAGCTGGTGAGCATGGTCGTGGCTTCGCGGTCGTTGCCAGTGAAGTACGTGGTTTAGCGGGTAAGTCCGCAGAAGCCGCCAAAGAAATTCGAGCACTCATTGCTGATAATGTGACTCAAATCGAAAAAGGAAATGCCCTCGCTGATCAGTCTGGCGTTATGCTTGCCGATATTTCAGCCTCAATTGAGCAAGTAACGACTGCCATTGGCCAAATCGCCCATGCAACCACAGAACAGGCTATGGGTATTCGCCAAGCGCACCAAGCTATTAGCGATATTGATCGAGTCACTCAAGAAAATGCTACATTATCCGAAGAAACGAATAGTTCTGCAGACAACATGAAGCACCAAGCGGAGCAACTGACGCAAACAATGGCGTTTTTTAATAGCTCCAATCGTTCTCCTAAGCGCCTAGGCAATCATTAAGACAACGCCAACGGCTTTCCTCAAAACATACGACTTGCTCCAACATTTGGGCAAGTCGTACGTCATAAGGGATGCCATAACACAAAGCACAGACCCCTTTGATTTAAACGATTAGTCACTTCAATTCGTGCACCTAATTGTTGTGCTGCTGTTTGAGCAATAGACAACCCCAAACCATTACCAATCACCTGTCCATCATGAGCACGAAAAAAAGGCTCAAACAAGGAAGGTAATATACTCTCATCAAGACCACTACCCTCATCGCAGATGTTAATCATGACCTCAGTGGGTGTTTGCACCACGTTGAGCTTAATTTCCGAAGCTTCGGGGGCATATTTAATCGCATTATCTAAACCATTACTGATAATCAACGTCAGTGCTTCTGCGTGACTCTTTAGCGTCATGCGCGCATCTGGCATATCTAATATGAGCGTTTGTCGCTTCTGCTCGGCTGCAGACCAATAAAGGGATAGCAATTCGAGCAATAACGCTTCTAGGTTGACCGCATGCTTGGGATAAGGCTGACCTTGTAAGCGATTTAATTCTAATAATTGCTCCGCTAAGCGTTGACACCGCTCAACGCCTCTTGTAACTGGCTCTAACCTCAATTGCACTTGATTCATATCGCCAGCTTGTGCCAAATTTTGTACTTGTAACGACAAAGCGGCCAACGGAGTGCGTAACTCATGTGCAGCATCGGCACTAAATCGTTGTTGACGCACAAACAAACGATGTATCCTGTCCAGCAAATGGTTAATTGCTAAAACGAAACCTTGCAGCTCACTCGGCACTGCTTGCTGTGGCAATGACTTAGGCATCGGATCCACCCACTGATCAATAGCCTCTGCTAATTGCGTCACTGAAGCTAACTCTTTAGAAACTCCTACCCAAATCAAACCACTAAGCAGAGGCATTAAAATCAATAATGGAATAATAGAACGTAGTGCGTTGTCTAACGCAATAACATCACGCTCCGATGTCGGTTGCATGACAACAAAACGCTGTTCGCCATGCTGACTTACCCACAATCGCATGCGTTGCTCATCACTATCTAACGTATGAAAGCCTAAAGTTAAATTCGAAGGAATCCATTGGGGCAACTCCGGATCTGCAAGCAACCAAACCGATAATTGAAATTGCTTATTTTGGCTCATATCATGTTGCAAACGAGATTCAATTGCTTGTAAATCACCTACCTGTTGTAGTGTCGTGTCCTGAAAGGTTTTAGCTTCTTGATAAGAAAACAAAAGCGACAAGGCAAAAGCTGGAATAGCGGTCACAAAAGTAACTACAATCACATACGTTAATAAGCGACGTTTAATCGACGACTTCACGTTTTGCTGACCATCCAACCAGCGCCTCGAATATTTTTAATTGCGCTATTGCCTAATTTTTTTCGAATACCATGAATCAGAAAGTCAATCGCATTGCTTTCAACTTCTTCATTCCAACCATAGACACGTTCTTCCAAAACAGAACGTGATAGTATTTGCCCTGACGAAAGCATCAGAACTTGTAATAAAGCAAACTCTTTAGCACTTAGCCTAGCGGTATTTTCTGCAAAAGTTGCTTCATGGGTATGAGCATCTAAACTCAGCTGACCAACACGATAAACACTGGAAACTTGACCTCCTTGACGTCGCAATACAGCTCGTAAACGTGCTAAGAGCTCTGGAAGATTGAACGGCTTCACTAAATAATCATCCGCGCCTAAATCCAGACCTTGTATGCGTGTAGCGACATCATCACGCGCAGTAAGAATGATAACGGGAATCGCATTAGCAAGGTTACGCAACTGTTGCAACACAGCTAAACCATCGCATTCTGGCAAACCCAAATCCAGTAACAATGCTTGATGTTGACCTAGCTCCAGTGCTAGTAGCGCAGCTGAACCCGATTGAACCCAATCAACACGGTAGGCAGCATCACGCAAAGCCATGACTAACGCCTCGCCGATCATGACATCATCTTCAGCTAAAAGTAAACGCATGTAAGAAAGATCAACTAATTGATTCGGGGAAATTATTTTAACGACTTTATTGAAAAGTGCCTAGCATAAATAAGCTAAAAAAGAGATGATCGTTAACGCTCACAAAACACGATCATCTCAATAGAGATAGGAGAAAAAAGATAGAAGAAAAGCGATTATTTCAAAATAGCGCGTGCATTCAGGGGTTGTAATGGGCGATTATTATGTCCGCCAACCGCTTTTTCGAATTGTGCAACCTGTTCTTCGCTCACTGTAACGGGCGTTTTTAAAACTAACCACATAACCCCTTCGGTACAAGGAGGAGTCGTTAAAGAGCCGTTAAAGCGAAAATAGCTTGCATCTGCGGGAAGTAAACCAGACGCGCTAATCGCTTGTGGCAAAGTTGACTTCTGATTAGCTTTAGCTGGCATGGCTTTCCAAATAGGATTTAAAGCCTCATTAGCAGCTCCCTGATCAAACATCACTGCTACAACCGCTAAGTTTCCCTTGTCATCTGCATGAACCAAATGCCCCTCTAACGGAAACGACTTGCCATCAATGGTGTTTTCACTGGTTGTATGAAAATGGAATTGTTTTAAAGTGTAAACATGGCCATCCAAAGATAAGGTGCTACCTGCCGGAAAATTGACTTGTACCGTATGACCATTATTCTCTACCTCAGTAGCCGTCGTTTGGTAATTAAAAGTCAATGGAGATAATTCAGCTTTAATCTCTTGGGTTAAGTTCACTGGAGATTGGTTTTTACCTGTACTACAAGTGCTATATTCTTGAGCCAGCTTACCCCAATACTCGGGTCCTTCGTTTCCACTGTACGCCCAATGAACCCCATGACCCGCCAATACCGCGTTAGAAGCTAATAATGCGACCAAAGCAACTGTTTTCTTCATTTTATGCCCTTAGATGTTAATAAAAGAGCCCTTAAACAGGGCTATCTGAAGAGCGTAACAAAGAAAAATTAGTAGAGAATTAGCAAATAGAAAATAGACGACCAAGCACGATAACTAGAATAGTCTAGGCAAATATTGCAATACTAGCTAGGTGCTATTAAGGCAACTATATCAGCCTACAACAACACCTTCTCGACACCACCATTTTGAATGCGCTGGATAAAGTCTTCCTGCCAGTTAGCCCCTAACCAGTTAGCTGCCATTTCCACAACGATATAATCGGTATCCACGCCAGTGGTATCAGCATAGCGCTTCAGGCCTTGCTGACAGGCAGGACAAGACGTTAGCATTTTAACTTTTCCGGCTTCTGCCTTACCCTCAACCCCTGTTAAGTCCTTCACGCCTGCGAGAATCTCTTCTTCTTTGCGGAAACGTAACTGAGTGGCAATGTCAGGACGAGAAACGGCCATAGTCCCCGCTTCACCACAACAACGGTCGGAATCGATGACCTCTGTTGCCATCAGGGTCGAAGCCACCTTGAGTGGGTTGTGAATCTTCATCGGCGAGTGGCAAGGATCGTGGTACATGTATTTCACACCCGTCGGTTGATTAAGCTTCAAGCCTTTTTCCATCAGGTATTCATGAATGTCCATGATGCGACAACCGGGGAAAATCTGTTCAAACTCGTACTTCATCAACTGATCTAAACAAGTACCACAAGAAACCAGTACGGTTTTAATGTCCAAATAATTGAGCGTCGTGGCCACACGATGGAAAAGCGCACGGTTTTCGGTAGTGATTTGTGATCCTTTAACCGCATTACCTGCCGCCGTCTGCGGATAACCACAGCATAAATAGCCCGGCGGTAAAATGGTTTGTGCGCCTGCTTCCGATACCATGGCCAAGGTGGCCATACTGATTTGATTAAACAGCCGCTCCGAACCGCAACCGGGGAAATAGAACACCGCTTCCGACTCTTCAGTGACGTTATTGTTAGCACGAATAATCGGAATGTAACTCGGATCTTCCAAGTCTAATAAAGCGCGCATCGGCGGTTTATTCGCCCCCGTGTTCAGTGGCTTACGCACAAAATGCACCACCTGTTGCACCACCGGTTGCGGTTTATTGGTCGAACGGGGAATATCGCTGGCTTTACCCAATAAGCCTAAGGCTTTGAAGGTGTAATGACCCAATTTTTGCGCCGTCGATGCCCAACCAATCAGCGTTTTACGCATTAAACGTACTGGCAAAGGGTTCTTACTATTGAGATATAAGAAAGCCGCCTTCGCCGCCCAAGCGGTGCGTTTTTGTCCTTTTTCAGTGAGGATTTTACGCATACGCATGGTGACATCACCAAAGTCGATATTCACCGGACAAGGTTTAGCGCAATGGTGACAGACGGTACAATGGTCTGACACATCATTCATGGCATCGAAGTGATGCACCGATACACCGCGTCGTGTTTGCTCTTCGTACAAGAAGGCTTCAATCATCATGCCCGTAGCTAAAATTTTATTGCGCGGTGAATAGAGAATGTTGGCTCGTGGAATGTGCGTTTGACACACGGGTTTACACTTACCACAACGCAAGCAATCTTTGATGTCATCATTCAGTGCATCAAGCTCGGACGCTTCCAGAATCAAGGCTTCTTGCTTCACCAAATCCAGCGATGGCGTGTAGGCATTGTGCAAGCCCGAACCCGCCATCAGCTTACCACGGTTAAACCACCCTTTCGGATCGACTTTTTGTTTGTAAGCAGCAAAGGCTTCGACCTTATCCAGTTCAAGGTACTGCATTTTCGTCAGACCAATACCATGCTCACCGGAAATAACGCCATCGAGTGATTTAGCCAGCTCCATAATGCGATCAACCAAACGGTCGGCTTCCTGAATCATGCCATAGTCGCTAGAATGCACCGGAATATTGGTGTGGACGTTACCATCACCCGCATGCATATGCGTCGCCACAAACAAACGCACATTGCGTTGATGTGCATGAATGGCTTGCAGCTTTTGCCAAATCACGTCGTATTCGTGACCGGCAAAAAGTTGTTTCATTTTTTTAGCCACTTCTTGCTTGTAAGAAACGACAATTTCACGGCGTAATAAGGCTTCAAATAACGCCTCATTACGTTCAGCTAGGGCTGCGTCTTCTGCTAACAATAAATGAGCGTGTTGATTAATGGGCTCGTCCATATGGTCGAGCAACCCCTGCCAGCGCGCACGCACCTGCGCAATATGCGCTAAGGCTTGCGCTTTCTTACCCTGATCACCCAACCAGAAAGCTTGGCTATCATCTTTATCGCTGATTTCTTCAATAGCCACCAATTGATCGGCTTGCTCTTGCAAAAACTCAGCACATAAATCGAGCGTTTGCACCTTGTTCTTAATGGACTGTTCGATATTGAGACGTTCAATGCCACGGTTGTAATCGTTCAAACGCGGAATAGGAATCACCACATCTTCGTTAATTTTGAAGGCATTGGTATGTGCGGAAATGGCGGCGGTACGAGAGCGGTCGAGCCAGAAACGCTTACGCGCTTCGGGGGAGGTCGCCATAAAGGTTTCCGCACCACGGGCACTGGCCATAACGATGACTTGGTTGCACACCTCGACTAAAGCCGTCTCATCATTACTGGCAATGTCGGCCAACAGAATCATTTTGGGACGCTGACGACGGTTGGCTTTGGTGGCGTATTTCACCGCTTTAATGTAACGCTCATCGAGATGCTCTAACCCCGTCAGTAGCACGCCCGTTTTGGCGATTTTATCCATGTGCTGAGTAATTTCGTCAATCGCAGGAACAGCAAGACTTAAATCGGAACCAAAAAACTCGATACACAGGGTGCGCGTGTACTGACTATCGGGATAGAGCACAAAGCGCGATGAGGTAATTAGGCCATCACAGCCTTCCTTTTGAATACCCGGCAAGCCCGACAAAAACTTATCGGTAACATCCTTACCCAAGCCGTCTTTACGCAGGCTAGCACCCGGCATTTCAATGCGCTTGGCATTACCTAAAGGCGTGACACCATCGGCAGAGATTTCTTGCGCAATAAACACCACGGTTTCTTGTTCGTGAATCTTGCCCAGATTGTGCTTGTGGCGCGTCACTTCTAACCAAGTACCGCGTGGCGTCACCATTTTCCACGACACCAGATTATCTAGTGTGGTTCCCCAACGCACAGCGCGCTTACCACCCGCGTTCATGGAAATATTACCACCGATAGTTGAAGCATCAATTGAGGTCGGATCAACGGCAAAAATCAGCCCGTGCTTGTCGGCTAAATCGGCAACACGACGCGTGACCACACCCGCACCAGCACGTACGGTGGCGACTTTCTCGCCTTCCAATCCCGGCAGCTGCATATACTCAACGCCGGACAGAAATTCGAGTTTTTCGGTGTTAATCACCACCGCTTTGCTATCGAGCGGAATGGCACCACCGGTATAACCGGTACCCCCACCGCGAGGAATCATCGGCAGTTCTAATTCGATCAGCGCTTTAACAATATCCAATACTTCCGCTTCGGTATCGGGCGAAATGACCGCAAGCGGTAGCTCAACGCGCCAATCGGTGGCATCGGTGGCATGGCTAACACGGGCGATACCGGAAAAGTCGATGTTGTCTGGATGAGTGACTTTGCTTAAGCGTTTCATTACCTGTACACGCAAATCACTCTGCTGATCTAAAGCACGGTCAAAATTAGCCACCGCTTCAGCCACTTTGTTCATCAACTGGCGCGCCAGCTCATTGCCATTCAGACGCGCTTCGACTTGCTTTAAGCGATGATGCATGGCATCAATCAGCTTCTGACGACGTTTGGCGTTTTCGAGTAAGTCGTCTTGCAAATAAGGATTGCGATTGACCACCCAAATATCGCCGAGCACTTCAAACAGCATACGCGCCGAACGCCCCGTGGTTCGCCCCTCACGCAAATCATTGACCAAGTGCCAGCCATCCTCGCCTAACAGACGAATAATAATCTCACGGTCGGAAAACGACGTGTAGTTATAGGGGATTTCTCTGACACGATCCTGTGCTTGCATGCGACGAGCCTCGGTGTTTACGAAGGGAAAAGGGTTGTCATTTTAACATAAACCCTAGCTAGGGATGAAGCCGTACGCTGGAGTGCGCACTAAGACCTTACATTTCGCCTATAAGTTGAAGAACGAATAATCGTTGAGGATTCAAATCTTGGTTATTTTACCGTGGGCGCTGAGTCATTTACGTGCTATATTCATAAGGCAATAAAAAGGGCTAGCAATCATGAAAGATGACACTAAACTGCGCCTTGACAAATGGCTGTGGGCAGCACGCTTTTACAAAACACGCAGCCTCGCCACCGAAGCGGTCGAAGGCGGCAAAGTAAAGCTGAACGGACAGCGCACCAAACCCGCCCATGCGGTGAAAGTCGGCGATCAGCTCGATATCGTCATTGGCGATTATGCCTGGCAATTAACCGTGATGGCGTTAAGCGATAAGCGTGGTTCAGCCCCCATCGCACAAACCCTGTATCAAGAAGATGCCGACAGCCATGCCAAGCGTCAAGCGCAGGTTAGCGAACGCAAACAGCTGGGGCAAGCTAAACCACTTCGCGCCCCCGATAAGCACGACAGGCGCGAGATCGTAAAGCTGAAGCAAAGCTGGTGATGCTGATTCACACCGATAAGGGCAAATGTCCCGTTTTAACCAAAATCACCGTTGGCTCGGTGACAAACGGATGATGCTGACTCAGATGTGGACTGCGCATCCAAGTATGCTTGGGGTAAGCACCGTGTTCATCCTGAAACACGCCCGATAACACCACAATTTCCTCACCACCATAATGACGGTGCGGCTGAAAGACTTCATCAGCAGGCCACTTCACTAAAGCGGTATGTTCCGCTTCGAAGCTGTGTAAGGGCATGACCATCAAGCCGCCATAACCCGGTAGCCAAGGCTGATCGTGGGTTTGAATACGAACAGTAGCATCATCACCCGCACGAAAATGATCTAGCTTCACAAACAACACACAACCGTCTTTGCTAAAAGGCGCATGCGCACTGCCCGGCGGATTACGCAAGTAACTGCCTGCCGGATAGTCGCCCGTTTCATCAGAGAACACCCCTTCGAGTACAAAAATCTCTTCCCCTTGTGGGTGGGTATGGGTTTTAAAGGCAGAGCCAGCGTCATAACGCACAATGCTGGTCGTCCAACCCGATTCTGCCTGAGCTTTTTCTAAGGGTTTACGCCACACCCCACTGGCCGGACTGGCAACCCAAGGAGCTTGAGCGGTTTCTACCACCACGCGTTGGCCAAAATCCATGTTCAGCATCCATTATCCTCCTAGGGTTTTAATAATCACACAGTATGCCCTCAGTATAATTTAAAGTAAACGCGCACCACTGGACAAGATTTTACCAGCTCACACCACCTGATTCATCAACCCCAACAGACTCACCACCACCAAACCTGCACCGACCCAACGCTTAAACAGTAAGTCGTTTTGGGTAATCGCTTGGTGCGCTTTTAAACCGGCAACGTGTCCAATGGCGGCGATGGGAGTTAGAGCAAATGCCATGGGTAAGTTCAGTTCAATCGATAAGGCGACAAAGGTGGTCATCTTAATGCTAACCAACACAAACCAGAGCACAAACAGGGTGTCGCGCAATTTTTCTTTAACAACATTGCGCATAAACACAGCCACCATCAGCGGTGCGCCCGTCAGCGATGTGCCAGCGACATAACCGCCCAGCACCAGCCAAAATTTATCGACCCACGGGCTATTACTTTTGATACTGTAGTTGATAAACCAAATAAAACCATAAAACAGCGCGACGCCATAAATAAAGAGATTCAGCCACAGCGTTGGCAAGGTGACCAAGCCCAACACCCCTACCAGCGCGGGCGGCACAATGAACCAAGACGACTGCCATAAATAACGCCAATCGACATTGTGTAGGCGTGTACGTAGCGTTAGCCCTGAAAAAAAGAGTAAATGGGTGGCGATAATCGGCAACCAGAACACGGGGTCGTTATGGATAAACAATAACGGCGGCAAGCCCAGCGCCGCACCACCGAAGCCTAAGCCCGTGCGGACAAAGCCTGTCCAGACAAAGAGCAAGGCAATGAGTAGCAGTTGTAGTAGGGAAAAATCGGGGGTCATGGGTTAGTGCTCGGTGTTGTTCTTTCTGCTAGCTGCCCTAATGTCGGTTTTTATTGATTCGCTCAGAGCCGTTTTTTCTTGCAACTGACGCCTCATTTCGCCAAAACCCGTTCCTAGGGCTATACTTTCCGCACGCTTTGCGCATTAATAACTTAGAAACGCACCAACTCCTGATAACACAAAAGTAATACAAGCAACCACAACGAAAAAAGCAATTTGTTTAAGATTGTTTGATTACCAACCAGCTAGTTACGGATTGTTTCTGACAAGATGCTCTAACCAGATTTCTGCGACTGATCGGC
>NCFI01000130.1:0-2328 GCA_002281095.1 Thiotrichales bacterium 35-46-9
AAGCGCGAAATCCTGCCTGATCCGAAGTTCAACGATCTTCTGATTGCAAAATTTATGAACATTATCATGGAAAGTGGTAAAAAATCAGTCGCTGAGTCGATTGTTTATGGTGCCCTAGAGCGTATGGCTCAAAAAACAGGTGGCGATGCCGCAGTTAAGTTCCATGAAATTCTGGAAAAAGTGGGTCCCGTAGTGGAACTTAAAGCGCGTCGTGTGGGTGGAGCTACCTACCAAGTGCCTGTTGAAGTTCGTGAAGATCGTCGTATTGGTTTGGCAATGCGTTGGTTGCGTGACGCAGCGCGTAAGCGTGGCGAAAAAGGTATGATGTTGCGTTTAGCAAGTGAAATGACCGATGCCCTCGAAAACCGTGGTGCAGCGATCAAGAAACGTGAAGAAACCCACCGTATGGCCGAAGCTAACAAAGCCTTCGCTCATTTCCGTTGGTAATCCATTTACATATAGAAGGTCAAGACTGTGGCACGCACAACCCCTATTAGCCGTTACCGCAACATCGGTATTTCGGCTCACATCGACGCTGGTAAAACAACCACTACCGAGCGTATCCTGTTTTACACGGGTGTTTCACATAAAATTGGTGAAGTTCATGATGGCGCAGCTACCATGGACTGGATGGCGCAAGAGCAAGAACGCGGTATTACCATTACTTCAGCAGCAACGACTTGCTTCTGGAAAGGTATGGATCGTTCATTGCCAGAGCACCGCATCAACGTAATTGATACGCCTGGTCACGTTGACTTTACCATTGAAGTAGAGCGTTCAATGCGTGTGCTTGACGGAGCTTGCATGGTTTACTGTGCAGTAGGTGGTGTTCAGCCACAGTCAGAAACCGTATGGCGTCAAGCAAATAAATATAATGTACCTCGTATTGCGTTTGTCAACAAAATGGACCGCTCAGGCGCTAACTTCTACAATGTAGAAAGCCAAATGCGCAGTCGTTTAGGTGCTAATCCAGTGCCTATCGTCATTCCTGTTGGTGCTGAAGATACCTTTACTGGTGTTATTGATCTTCTAAAAATGAAGTACATTAACTGGAATGAAGCTGATCAAGGTATGACCTTCACTTACGAAGCGATTCCTGCTGATTTGGTGGATAAAGCTGAAGAATATCGCACTAAAATGATTGAAGCTGCAGCTGAGACTTCAGAAGAATTAATGGACAAGTACTTGGGTGGTGAAGATTTATCGGAAGATGAAATTGTTGCTGCGCTACGTGCTCGTACGATTGCTGGTGAAATCATTCCGATGCTGTGTGGTTCGGCGTTCAAGAACAAAGGTGTTCAACGTATGTTGGATGCGGTTGTACAGTTACTTCCAGCGCCAACTGATATTCCAGATACACCTTGTGAATTAGAAGATGGTACGCCTTCGGCTGTTCCAGCTGACGATTCAGCAGCCTTCTCTGCTTTGGCATTCAAAATTATGAATGACCCTTATGTCGGTTCATTAACCTTCTTCCGTGTATACTCAGGTGTGATTGAGTCGGGTAGTGCGGTCATGAATTCTGTTAAGGGTAAGCGCGAGCGTATTGGTCGTATCGTACAGATGCATGCCAACAACCGTGAAGAGTTAACTGAAGTTCGTGCGGGTGATATTGCTGCGGCTATTGGCTTGAAAGATACAACAACTGGTGATACGTTATGTGCACTAGATAAGGTTGTTGTGCTTGAGCGTATGGAGTTTCCAGAGCCAGTCATTTCGATTGCTGTTGAGCCAAAAACTAAAGGCGACCAAGAGAAAATGGGTATTGCCTTGGGTCGTTTGGCCAAAGAAGATCCTTCATTCCGTGTGTCAACAGACGAAGAAACGGGTCAAACCATTATGTCGGGTATGGGTGAGCTTCACCTTGAAATTCTGGTTGACCGTATGAAGCGTGAATTTAATGTTGAAGCTAACGTAGGCGCACCACAGGTATCTTATCGCGAAACGATTCGATCAACAGTAAAAGATGTTGATGGTAAATTCGTTCGTCAGTCAGGTGGTCGTGGTCAATATGGTCACGTGGTGTTGCGTGTAGAGCCGAATGAAGAAGGCGCTGGCTTCGAATTCATTAATGAGATCGTTGGTGGTGTGGTTCCTCGTGAATACATTCCAGCGGTTCAGAAAGGTATCGAAGAGCAGATGAAAAACGGCGTATTAGCAGGTTACCCATTGGTAGATGTTAAGGTGGCGTTGACTTTCGGTTCATACCATGACGTTGACTCGAATGAAATGGCGTTCAAAATTGCTGCCTCAATGGGTTTGAAAGCAGCGGTTATGAAAGCGGATCCAGTTTTACTAGAGCCAATTATGGCTGTGGAAGTAATCACA
>NCFI01000130.1:2338-2814 GCA_002281095.1 Thiotrichales bacterium 35-46-9
ATCACACCAGAAGACTACATGGGCGATATTGTTGGTGACTTGAATCGTCGTCGTGGCAGTATCCAGAACATGGATGAAGCTCCTGGTGGCGCTAAAGAAATCAAAGCAGAAGTACCCTTGTCAGAAATGTTTGGTTATGCAACTGCGATGCGTTCTATGTCACAAGGTCGTGCCAGCTACTCGATGGAGTTCAAAAAGTATGCTGAAGCACCCAAAAATGTAACAACAGATGTTATTGCTAAGAACGCTGGCCGTCGCAAAGGCGATGACGCTTAATTAGTAACTCAGGGAAGACGTTATGTTTTCCCTAATTTTAAAACTTATTTAAAGTATTAAAGGAAGCTATCATGGCTAAGGAAAAGTTTGTACGTGCAAAACCACACGTAAACGTTGGTACTATTGGTCACGTTGACCACGGTAAAACAACACTAACAGCAGCGTTGACGATTGTATCAGCTCGTCAATTTGGTGGCGAA
>NCFI01000054.1 GCA_002281095.1 Thiotrichales bacterium 35-46-9
GCTTTACCCAAGAAATCCACAAAGTTATCCACAGAAGATGTGCACAATGTGGAAGACTTAAAAATCAACACGTTAATCATAAAAAACAGAACACTTTAAATATAATATCTATATTTATCAAATGGTTAAAAAAATAAAATAATACAACTCTAACTAACAAGCTACTTAATACCACAGGTTAATTGTCAAGCACCTATAGCCAAAAAATTTACTTATGCACATCCTTTATTAACTAATGGCAGATACCGCAATTTTCGCTTTTACGGTAAAATTTACAAAATCAACAGACTAGCAACAGGACCCAATGCATGGCGAAAATCCTCGGTATCGGTAATGCCGTCATAGACCAGGTAGTGCTCATGGAGCATTACCCACAAGAAAACAGTGAATCGCGTTGTATCGCCATGACAGAGCAATTGGGCGGTAATGTGGTGAATTCACTGACCGTATTGGCGCAAATGGGTCATCAAACCGATTGGATGGGAACCTATACCAAAGACTTGATGGGGCAACAACTACTCAACTTAATGACTCAACAGGGGATTAATGCAGAGCCAGCACAATATATCCGACAAGGCAAAACGCCCGTTTCCAGTGTTTGGATTGCACAAGCTTCTGCTTCTCGCACAATCAATCACTTTCGCGACTTACCGGAGCTGAATTTTGAGCACTTTGCGCGTACGGAATTTGAATCTTACGACTGGCTACATTTTGAAGCGCGTAATACCGAAGCCTTAATGGGCATGTTGAACCTAGCGAAATGCTTTCTCACCCATCAACCGATCTCGCTAGAAGTAGAGAAAGATCGTCACTTGTTAGCGGAATTAATACCCCAAGCCAGTGTGCTCTTTTTCTCACAAGCCTATGCGCAACACTTAGGCTTTGACCAAGCCGAAACTTTTTTAAAGCAAATGCATCAACAATCCCCGCATGCTCAGATGTTCTGCGGCTGGGGTAGTCAGGGGGCCTATGCCATTTCAGCTGACGGAAAGGTATTTTTTGAAGCAGCAACACCTGATTTAACCATCGTTGACACACTAGGGGCTGGTGACACCTTTAATGCCGGCGTTATCGACGCTCTCGTTCGCGGCCACAGCACACAAGAAGCACTCACCCTAGCAACGCGACTGGCAGAAAAGAAAATTCAACAGAAAGGGCTAACGAAACTGTTTAGTAACGACCATCGCATTCGCTTGGGCAACCTAAATAGCTTAAACGCTTACAAGGGCAATGTGATTCAGCCGGAAAACCTAAAACACTCGGTCATTGTCTTGAAATATAAAGATACGGCCAAAGCTTATGTGAATAACTGCCCGCACGCCAATGTGCCCTTAGATAGTATGTATAAAGTCGAAATTGACCCTCGTGCTTTGACGCTCAAATGCTCGGTGCATGATGCTTACTTTAATGTCTCCGATGGATTATGTGTGGCAGGACCTTGCCATAACCAATCCCTAAAAGCCGTGCCAATTACCATCGATGATCAAGGCAATATTTTTTTAGCTTAGTCGGTAAAACTAACCTTTTTTGCATCTCTAAAACCCTATAGGGTTGGGGGTTCTGGGGGAAGGGTTGTATTGTAGTTGCATGTAACTACTTGATTAATACCCTTCCACCAGCCAAAAAACAAACTAGGGACTCTAAAAAAATAAGCGAAGCGAGGTTTTTTAGAGGATCCCCTTCAGTCGTTGCTGCAGCGCTGTGTAAAGCACAACGCCCGTAGCGACAGAGACATTCAAACTCTGCACTGTGCCAAGCATGGGGATAATGACCAAACGATCACACTGTTTTTGCGTTAACGCACGAATACCGGTGTCTTCTGCGCCCATAATAATGGCTACGGCACCACTCCAGTCAGCCTCAAACACCGATACAGCTCCGTCGGCTAAAGCCAGTCCACTCAGCCAGATACCACGCGCTTTAAGCTGATCGAGCGTTCTGGCCAAATTATTGACCTGAAATAACGGCAAAGCCTCAGCCGCACCACAAGCCACTTTACTGACAGTGGGCGTTAAACCAACCGCATGATGCTTGGGAATAATGACCGCATCCACACCCGCTGCGTCGGCAGAGCGCAGGCAAGCGCCCAAATTATGCGGATCTTGCACACCATCTAGTACTAAGAGTAACGGATTGGGCTTAGTTAATGCGTCTAAAAAATCGGTTAACTCCGCATCAGATGGCAAGGTCTGCTCTTTCATCCAAGCAATGACACCCTGATGATGACGATCTTGTTTATCTAACGCTGACTTAGAGACATATTCAATGCGAATACCCAATGACTTAGCAAGTTCAGCCAACTTGGTACCACGTTGATCCTCTCGACCTTGAAGCAACCAAAGCTTAAGCACCCATTCAGGGTGCTTAGTGAGTGCGGCCTCGGCAGCATGCCAGCCTGGATGCGGCTGTCCTACACTCATAATTATGAGTCTTTACGACGTTTTTTAACGTAACGACGACGTTTCTTTTTCGGTTTTTCGTCAGTGGCAGTCTCAGCCACCTCACCTTCTTGCAAAATAGCTTTGATCATTTGCATAGAATCAACCTGCACTTCCATTTGCTCTATTGCAGGCTTAGCGGCGGGGCGACGTTTTTTCGCGCCACGATCTTGCATGGCTCGTTCAGGCGCTTTTTCAACTCCTGGTAACGAAAAATCGACCTTTCGTTCATCTAAATTGACTTTCGCTACTTGAACGGCAATACGATCCCCTAAGCGATAGGCCTTACCGGTGCGCTCACCCATCATGATATGCTTAGAAGCATCGTAATGGAAATACTCATTACCCAGTTCGGTAACGTGTACCATACCTTCAACAAACAAGTGGTCAAGCTGGACAAACAGCCCAAAACTGGCTACTGAAGTCACTGCTCCCATGAAGGTATCACCGACAAAGTGCGATAAATACTCACATTTGAGCCAATTCGTGGCATCACGTACTGCTTCATCGGCACGACGTTCGGTTAAAGAACACTGGCTACCCAGTTGCTCTAAGGCTGCCTCTGTCCAAGGCCAGTCTGCTTTTTTGCCTTTGGCAATCAAGTGCTTCAAGCCACGATGAACCATCAAATCTGGGTAACGACGAATGGGCGAGGTAAAATGTAAATAGTGTTCGTAAGCCAAACCGAAGTGACCGCCCTCTTTCGGGCTATAGGTCGCTTGCGCCATTGATCGCAACAACACAGTTTCAATTAACTCTTTGTTCGGATGCTCTTGAATTTCACCAATCAACCGTGTGTAATCCATCGCTGTTGGCGTTTCGCCACCACCACAAAGTTGCAAGCGGAAATCAGCCAAAAACTTGTGCAAATCCGCCAGCTTTTCTTCTGGTGGTGCTTCATGCAAACGATACAGCGTCGGCAACTTAGCTTTCGACAAGTGCTTAGCCACCGATTCATTGGCTAAGAGCATACACTCTTCAATGAGTTTATGCGCATCATTACGTTGCAACGGCTCAATACGGTCAATTTTACGATCTTCATCAAAGACAATTCGTGTTTCCACTGAATCAAAATCAATGGCACCACGTGCATCACGCAAAGCACGTAAGGCGTGATACAACTCATAAAGCTGATCTAACTGTTTGACCAGCGGTTTATGTGTTTCACGTAAGGCTTCATCTTTATCAACCACGATTTTAGCGACGGTGTTATAAGTCAAACGTGCGTGCGAGTGCATCACACCATTATAAAAGCGACTACGACGCACGCTACCATCGGCATTTAGTGACAAATCAGCCACCATACAGAGACGATCTACATGCGGATTCAATGAACACAAATCATTCGAAAGCTTTTCTGGCAACATCGGAATGACACGTTGCGGGAAATAGACCGAATTACCGCGTTTAATAGCTTCTTCATCCAGCGCTGAACCTGGTTTAACATAATGCGCGACGTCAGCAATAGCAACAATCAAGCGCCAGCTACCGTCGGAGCGCTTGGTGGCATAAACCGCATCATCAAAGTCTTTCGAATCGTCGCCGTCAATAGTTACCAACGGTAAATGGCGAATATCTTCGCGCCCTTCCAAATCGGACTCAATGACGGTATCGGGCAAAGCGGCAACTTCGGCCAATAACGCTTCTGACCATTCATTGGGCAAGTTGTAAGCATGAATAGCGGCATCAATTTCTAAGCCTGGATCATGTACTTCACCCAAAATCTGCTTAATGTGTCCCACCGCACTGGAACGAGGCGTTGGTGGATGAATAATTTCAGCAACCACCAGCTGGCCTTCACGCGCACCTAGCATGGCATCAATGGGAATCAGCACATCTTGCGTAATGCGTTTGTTTTCCGAGCGCACATAAGCCAATCCATGTTCAAAAAACAACTTACCCACCACCTGCTGATGCGCGCGTTCAACCACTTCTGCAATGGCGACAATCTGACGACCGCGATGGTCTACGTCAATGACATGACCTAAAACGATGTCACCATGCATCACACGTTGCATTTCGCGGAACGGCAGGAATAAATCCTCTCCGCCCGCTTCTGGCACCAAAAAGCCAAATCCATCGGGGTGCGCATGAATGCGCCCCTTAATGAGATCCATTCGCTGAACCACACCAAAGGCACCCTTGCGATTTTGCAGTAACTGACCGTCACGCACCATGGCTTTTAAGCGACGGCGCACACCCTCTTGGCGCTCTTCATCATCCACCACGCCTAACGCTTGCTGAATTTCATCGGTAAACATGGGTTTACCAGCGGCTTCTAACATGGCGAGAATATACTCACGACTGGGGACAGGATTATCATACTTTTCGGCTTCACGCTGAAAAGCAGGATCTTGAGATAGGTGTGTCTCGATATCCGCACCAGGCGTAGGTTGAACAATAGGAGTGGTTTCAGTTGGATTTTCTGACATGGGCAGTGCGACTTTAGATGGTTTTTTCATAAGTTGTTATTATAACGACTTGTTTGAGCACAAACATAGTGAATCGGTTAAAATTTATTAAAACCGTCATTATTAAAGGAAAAACTATGAGTACCGACGTTAGTATCGTTATCGGACTGGGCGAACTGGGTAAAACCTTTGCATCTGGACTGCTAATGCAAGGCTCACCTGTCGTTCCCATTTTGCGCCAACACGATTTAGCACAAATGGCCGAGACCTACCCCACCCCAACCAGCATTTGGGTCTGTGTCGCTGAAAAAGACTTGCCTAATTTATTGGCACGCATTCCTGTGGCTTGGCAAGATCGTTTGGTATTGATTCAGAATGAATTGCTCCCCACCGATTGGCAGCAGCATGGCTTAACGAATCCCACCATCATTTCAGTGTGGTTCGAGAAAAAAGCAGGCAAAACGCATCAGGTGGTATTGCCTTCCGTGGTTTATGGCCCCTTAGCGGAATTGGTGATGGCTGTTTACAGCAAACTGGGCTTGCCAGCACGTACTCTGGCCAATGACAATGAACTCCTTTACGAATTGGTATTGAAAAACCTCTATATTCAAACCAGTAATATCGCTGGACTCGCTGTGGGTGGCACGACCAGCGAATTGGTCGAGCAACACCCCCACTTGATGCAAGCCGTAGCCACTGACGTCATGGCACTACAAGAAGCTCTGACACAGAAAACCTTTGATCATTTGCAATTGATGGAGTCACTGAAAGCTGCTTTCTACGGTGACCCCAATCATGCCTGTATGGGGCGTAGCGCGCCCGCGCGTTTACAACGGGCATTGACCTTAGCCGAGCAATATAAATTAGCTTTACCGACGATTAGCACCATCAAAACTTGATACAACTAAGCCCCTGAAAAGGGGCTTAGTTGTAAGCATTCACAGAGCTTTCAAATGGTCAATACGAATCTTAGCGGGCGGGTGACTGTCATGATAGGCAGAATACCAAGGATGCGGCGTCAAGGTGCTGGCATTATCGCGATACATGGCTAGCAAAGCACTGATTAACGCCGACGCAGAAGCATGTTTTGCGGCAAAGGCATCGGCTTCAAATTCATGTTGACGGCTTTTAATCGCCATCAAAGGGCTTACCCAAAAGAAAAAACTGGGCACGACGGTGAGAAATAACAGCAACGCCATGACAGGAGTTTGTGTGGTCAAGCCCAACCCAGTATAAAACTCGGGTAATTGCACTAACCAACCCAATAAAGCTAAGCCAGCCAAACTCATCAACGCGCCTTCAACCAGACGTTGTTTGATGTGACCATGCTTAAAATGACCCAACTCATGCGCTAACACTGCTTCGACTTCATCGACATTCAGCTTTTCTAATAAGGTATCGTAGAAAACAATGCGCTTGTTTTTACCAAAACCAGTGAAATAAGCATTGCCATGCCCTGAGCGAGACGAACCGTCCATGACAAAAATGCCATCACTATCAAAACCCGTTTTGTGCAATAGCGCTTCAATGCGTGTTTTCATTTCACCATCGGCTAAGGGAGTGAACTTATTAAAAATGGGAGCAATCCAAATGGGATAAGCCCACACCAACAATAAATTAAACCCCATCCAGCCTGCCCACGCATAAAGCCACCAGAGATCATCTATCCAAGCATTCATTAAGGCAATCATGCCCCAGAGTAACGGCAGACCAATAGCCAACATCACTAACCATTGCTTTAGCGTGTCTTTGGCAAACATCGCAGGCGACATTTTGTTAAAGCCAAATTTCGTTTCCGTAACAAAGGTACTGTACAGCGAAAAAGGGAGATGCAATAAGGCCAGCAAGGCAAAGACGCTCATCATAAACACCACATCGAGCGCGGTACCACTTAACCAATCTGTAGCCAACCAAACATCATAAATCAGCTGAAAACCGCCGCCGATAGACAAAATAAGCAACAGCGCCACATCAAATAATAATACACAACGTCCCATCGACAACTTAGCGGCACTATAATCGGCGGCTTTTTGATGTGCTTCTAGCGAAACCACGCTCGCAAACTCGGTCGGCACATGGGCTTTATGACGCATAATATGACGCTGATGCGTGATGCTTAACCACCACTCAATGGCAACATAAGCGGTCACACTCAATACAAACAAGATAGTAATCCAATTCATGCCTCATCTCCCAGCATCAGCTGCATCGGGCGCGCCAACTCATCGATTAACCCTGCAATACTGAACACGCGCATTTTTTCGACAAACTTCTGTCCCTGCAAATAAACCTGCACCACAGGTAAGCTAAATACTCCGCGTTGTGCGCAAGTATCCACTTGATCATTACAGTTGATATAGACCGTTTGCATACTGGGATAGGCTTTTTGCACTGCCTCAAATAAATGCGGTTTAATATCACCGCATACGCGACAGCTCGGTGCGCCAAATAACACCAATACGGCATCGTGCGATTGAATGACTTCGGTTAGGTTTGATGACATGGTTTCTTCCATAATGTAAAAAGGCAACCTAGGTTGCCTTTAATATCAGTTAACTTTGTTCTGCGATTATAAAACAAAATTACATTCCAAACTCTTGTTTCACTTGTGCAACCCATTTATCGATACGCGCACTAGTCAACTCCGCTTGTTGGTCTTCATCAATACCTAGCCCGACAAACTGCTTACCGTCTTTGGTCAATGCTTTAGACTCATCAAACTCGTAACCGGCGGTTGACCAATAACCCACTGCTTTTGCACCACTGGCCACAGCCACATCATGCATCAATCCCATCGCATCAAGGAAATACTCTGAATAATCGTGCTGATCGCCCAACCCAAAACAAGCGATGGTTTTACCACTAAAGTCTACTGCTTGGAATTGCGGCCAGAAATCTTCCCAGTGGCTTTGTAATTCACCGTAATACCAAGTTGGCTGCCCTAAAATAATATGCGTATAGGGTGCAAAATCTGAAGGCTTAGCCGTAGCAATATCATGCAAGGTCACTTCTCCACCCAAGGCATCGGCTATCTGCTGTGCCACACGCTCTGTATTTCCGGTATCTGTACCATAAAACAAGCCAATACGCATATAATGTTACCTCGATTCGTCAATTACTTGCTACTAATGCCGATCATTTTAACTCATTAGCATTCACTTATGGCAGATAAGCGCTTAAAAATTGATTGTACGCAATGTCAGCACTACTACGTCACTTGGGATGTCAACCGTCCACATGGATGCCGTTTTTTTGCGTTCAAATCGCCCTGCAGCCCCGCCCTATCCGTATTTGAATCGAGCGGAAAGTCATGCGAAGCTTTTGAACAGAAGCAGTTTGCCAGAAATCGCAAGAAGAAAGATGAAACTAAAAAAGGTTGGGTGGCTTAACCCCGCTATTACCGTGCTTTATTGTAAGCCGATCTAGCCTGTTTTTGTCTCACCAGTTGCTGCTGCTCGGCTTGCAAGCCAATACGTAACTTCGTTAGTTTAGCCACCAGTTTGTCGCTGTAAGCTTGAAGTTGCATGGCTGCTTTCCGCTCAGACTCAAGATTAAGATGTGCTGGCAAGTACGATTCAATCCTCTGCTGCCAGTCAGTTACCTGGGCAGCAAAGGCATCGATGTTTTCTCCATTCAGCTCAGCAGCGGTCAATGTTTCCGCTTCAATCAGCCAATTAAGCCAGTTTTGCGTCAATTTCATTATTCAGAGCCTGTCGATAATGAAGAAGACAAGGAGTCGCGTAAAGAGTTAAGCCCGGAAATGGTCGAGTTCACAATCGAAAACTGCTGAGTATAACGCGCCAGTGCCCGCTCGTAGCGAGCATCTACCTCTTTTAACTTTTCGGTGTAATCCGCATCACGTTTTCCCAACTGAGTGATAGAAGCACCAATAGCCCCATTTTCCGTGTTCATCATGTCGGTAATGGATTTTGTCAGCTGAGCGGCAAAACCCCGCTGAAAAGTCACATCTCCTCGCGAACCAGTTGCCGTACCAGCGATGCTAAACTCTAAGTCGCGCGGCGCTCCTGTCAGGAAGCTGTTAATTTTGACATCTTGACCCACACCAACAAAACTGTAGAAATTACCATCTTTTTCCAAAGCACCGACCACATCCTGACCGGCATAACTTCCAGTTGCTCCCGTACCTGTGGCTAAGCCTAGGTTGGTAGATAAGCCAGCACTTAAACTGGTAAAATTAATGGTTGAGGCGCTGCCAAACTTATCAGTCGCTAGTTGAAAGCGATTGTTAGTTGTGTCGAAACTAACCTGCACACTTTCGCCCTTAGCTTTTAAGTTAGCATCATTATTAATCGCGGTTTGCAACAATCGAGACAACTCATCACGCGAGTAAGTGCCTGCAGCTAATGAAAGACTGTTGGTTTCCGTACCACCCACATTCAACACAAAGCTGTTATCACCGGCGGCAATGGTAATAGGATCAGTTGCAGCACCTGTTGCTGTGTTACCCAAGTATAAGGCCTGAGTCGCTACTTGATTTACCGTTAGCGCATAAGTTCCTTCTACGGTATTATCACTTGAGCCCTTATAGGTGACTTGATTATCTGAAGTGACCATATTGGCAGAGAACAAATTGCCCACCGCTTCTGGATCGCTACTCAGCGCAGAAGTTAACTGAGCCGTATCAAGTGAATAAGTACCATCTAAATTGCTTTTTATGCCAATGTCGGCCATGGTTTGAATGGCACCTGTTTCGGAAGAGCGAAATTGCATAAAACTACGCAAATTATTCTCTAACGAACGCAAACCTTGCTCTCCACGCAAAGAACCTTTGGTAGGATCTTCAGGGTCTTTTGTATAGGAACCCAAATACTTAATCACTTCGCGCATGGCATTCATATCATCGACAAAACCCTGCACCTGATCGACCACACTGGCTGTGTCTGAATTAATGGATACAGAAACAGGAACACCCGCCTGAGCTTTATTCAAGTTCAAGGTCACGCCATCGATAACGCCACTCACACTATTGGTTGCCGATGTAAGCGATAAGCCGTTAACACTAAAAGCAGCGTCTTGAGCAGCAATAGTTTGCACCATATTATTGGTACCTGCTCCAAAAACAAACTGAGACAAACCCGTTGCATCGGTGTCGTTACCGTCGCTGTCGGTGGTACTAATACTGATGTTATTCGCTGCCCCCGTTTGCTGCGACGCCAACACCAGACGATAACCTGAGCCATCATTCACAATAGAGGCATTCACCGGCAGACCAGCACCATTAATAGCGCCCTTTAAGCCTTCTAACGTATTGTTGCTACTATCGACGGTAATCGCCTTGGTTGAGCCACCAACGGTTAGGTTAAAAGTACCTTCACCAATGTTCGTATATTGCGAAGCCACACCCAAAGAGGCCAAGGTTTGTGCCTGTGCTCGTTGATTCACCACCACTTCATAACTACCCGCTGTCGCTTGACCGGATATAGACACACCCAAGGCCGTTGAGTCAGAACTGGTTGCAGTTAACGCATTAAACGTTGATGAACTTCGAAAACTGTCCATATTCGATTTAATGGTATTTAAAGCGTTACTAAGTAAATCAAAACCAGCCAGCTTATTTTGCGTCTGTGTTTGTTTATCGGTTAAATATTGCCGTTTACTGGCAACATCTGCCTCGGCTAAGGCTTTAGAAATGTTAGCAACATCGAACTGACCCAGCCCTAACGAGCTGACGAGACTTTGTGCCGCTGCATCGCGCAAGGCTTTGGCGTTAGCAGCACCAGATGTACTGGTGGTGGTTGGCAGTAAACTGCTGATGGTTGACATGATTTTTCGCTCCCAAGCATCGACTAAGTTTTTATTCTAATCGGGTTATCGGCGTTTGCAACAAAAAATGAAGGCTAAAAGATGAAAAATGGCCACCAAGTGACCATTTTTTCATTAGCGAGACGTAATATCAATTACTGTAACAGACTCAAAGCGTTTTGCGTTGACTGATTGGCCTGCGTTAACATACTCATACCCGCTTGTTGCAACACTTGCGTGCGCGCTAAGTTGGCAGCTTCTTTAGCGTAATCGGTATCTTGAATACGACTACGAGAAGCTGAAATATTTTCATTGACGTTTTGCAAGTTGGACACGGTATATTCTAAACGGTTCTGCAAAGCACCCCACTTAGCACGTTGCGATTCAATAGATTGCAAACGGGTACTAATCAAACCAACAGCCGTTGATGCTGTTGCCGCTGTTGACACTGTCAGAGCCGCAATACTTCTAAAGGCGGGTGAACTGAAACGAATTTTATTAGGTGATCCACGCTCCCAGCCTACTTGAAAACTCAGGTTAGTAGCCGTACCATCAATTAACGCTGTGCCATTAAATTTAACCGTATTGGCAATACGCGTTAGCTCACTGTTTAACTGCGTGACTTCGGCGTTCATAGCGCCACGTTGCGTTGGTGTGTAGGTGCCGTTCATTGATTGAATGGCCAATTCACGCATACGTTGCAGCATGTTCACCTGTTCGTCCATAGCGCCATCGGCTGTTTGCACTAAGCTCATGCCATCGTTGGCGTTACGCACGGCCATGTCTAAGCCGCGAATTTGGCTGGTCATGTTAGTGACGACCGCTTGCCCAGCAGCATCGTCTTTAGAATTGTTAATGCGCAAACCCGAGGTTAAACGCTCCATACTGGTTGCTTGACTACGCGCGCTTTGATCTAACAAACGCACAGCATTGATTGAACCGACGTTGGTATTAATGACTGTTGCCATGATTCACTCTCCACTAATGATTAGTTACGATGCAATAGCTTGCATCCCGCTGAAATCAATTAAGCAGTTAGTGTGCCAAAATAATCAATTCAATAACCAAAAAACAAAAAAGCAACCACACAATGGGTTGCTTTGACATAAAAATCCCAATTATTAACCTATTGAAGGTAACCATCAAGCCATTAAATTAGTCACTAAACCAGACAGTGCGCTCGGCAAACTATTGTTAGAATTTGACTTACCTTCTATCTGAGCCTGATTCAAGAAATCACCAATCGCTTGACTAATTTTAAGTACCACTTCATTCGGAATTTGACGAATGGTCTCACCTGTTTCGGCATCTTTCATTAAAAAAAGCATTTTGCCAGAATCTTCATCGGGTTCGAATAGAATATTGCTACCCGCTTTTTGTAAAGATTCATTCATGCGCTGAACAGAACTTTCATCTAAAGGCTGTTGCTCTTGAGATTTGCCTTGTTTCAAAACGGGTATTGACACTAAATTCGTATCAGCCGGCGCGGTAACCTCTGCTCTTTCCGTTGCAAAAAGTACCCCACTGGAACGATCAGCCATGGCAGTGCCACTCAAACTACCTGCACTCATGGGTTTAACCATACTGGTAGAGTTTAGGGATAAGCTATCTATTGCCATGTCAATCTCCTTAACCTTAGGGTTGTAAGACACAACCAGAAAAAGCCAGACTACTATAAAGAGCAATCCGGCCTTTTCCAATCACCTTACCAAACCTAATTATCTTAACAAAGACAATACGTTTTGGCCATTGGCATTCGATTGCGACAACATACTCATACCCGCTTGTTGCAACACTTGTGAACGCGCCAAGTTAGCGGCTTCTTTCGCATAGTCAGTATCTTGAATACGACTACGAGAGGCAGAGATGTTTTCAGCCACATTTTGCAAGTTAGAGTTGGTGTACTCTAAACGGTTTTGAACCGCACCCCATTTAGCACGTTGAGCTTCGATAGACTGCAAACGAGTACTGATATTTCCAATCGTTGTGCTTGCAGAAGCTGCAGTAGCAATACCGGCTGCAACAGAGGCAAATGTTGCTTTACTGAAAGCAATTTTGTTCGTTGTGCCGCGTTCCCAACCTACTTGGAAATTAACTGTGCTTGTACCACTTAATAAGCTGATGCCGTTAAATTTAGTAGTGTCGGAAATACGTTTAAGTTCGGAGTTTAACTGAGTTACTTCAGCCTGCATAGCAGTACGCTGCGTTGCTGTGTAAGTTCCGTTTGAAGACTGTACCGCTAACTCACGCATACGTTGTAACATACTAACTTGCTCATCCAAGGCACCATCGGCAGTCTGGATCATACTCATACCGTCGTTAGCATTACGAACCGCCATGTCCAAACCACGAACTTGGCTAGTCATATTGGTCACGACTGACTGACCTGCCGCATCATCTTTCGAGTTGTTGATACGAACACCCGACGTTAAACGTTCCATGCTGGTTGCTTGGCTACGTGAACTTTGATCTAACAAACGAGTTGCATTAAGTGAACCGATGTTTGTGTTAATTACCATTGCCATGATGACTCTCCTTGTTCATGTTTAGGCTAATGCTTAGCTAACTCAGCTTCGCATTTTTCTTTCCCTTCGAGGTCTTTATCGACCGCTTGGGTAAAGTCTTTAATTTATTTTTT
>NCFI01000055.1 GCA_002281095.1 Thiotrichales bacterium 35-46-9
CAACAAGGGCAGAGTTTATAGACCGAGACATTGTAGAAGAAATCAATGACTTTCTTTGTCATGCCCACTTAAAGAACATTAAAGTTGAAATGAAGAAAAGTCCTTTCAAAAGAAATCAATACCAATTTCAAGAACCAACCCCAAATAATTGATCATATGAAAGCATACGAAAAGCTCTTATTGGAAAACAAAGCCTGGGCTAAAGAAAAAAGTGAAGATGATCCAGACTTTTTTGAAAGGTTGGTGCATGTACAAAGCCCAGAGTTTCTTTGGATTGGTTGTAGTGATAGTAGGGTGCCTGCTAACGAAATAACGGGTACCAATCCTGGAGAAATTTTTGTGCATAGAAATATTGCCAATATGGTGGTGCACACAGACCTGAACCTTTTGAGCGTATTGCAATATGCGGTAGAAGTATTGAAAGTGAAACATATTATTGTATGTGGTCACTATGGTTGTGGGGGTGTAAAAGCAGCATTTGGGCATCATTCCTTGGGGATTATTAATAAGTGGTTGCGCAATATCAAAGACGTATATCGTTTTCATAGAGAAGAGATTGATGCTATAGATACTGAGGAGCATAAAGTAAACCGTATGGTGGAATTGAATGTGCAGGAACAAGTGATGAACTTGGCTAAGACATCTATTATACAACATGCATGGAAACATGATCAGCGTCCACATTTACACGGGTGGGTCTATGACTTGCACGATGGCATTATTAAACCAGTGTTTGAAATGGAAGCAGGTGACCATATTGACCCAATTTATGAGTTTGATAATCTCTAACTGATTGATTTTCATAGTACAATTACACCATTTTAACATTTTAATGAATTATTTTTGGATATTCATTAACTCGGGCTATTCAGCCTGAGGCTGTATTCTTGCACACAAATTGTAGGGAACAAACGCTTATGGCAACACAAAAGGAACATTCACCAGCTCATGCAGCAAAAAAGCTGTTCACTTTATTGAGGCTGGAGAAAAAAGACATTAGCACCATTTATATCTATGCTATACTGGCTGGATTGGTGGGTTTTTCTACACCCCTAGGTATTCAAACCATTATCAGTTTTGTATTAGCGGGGGCCATTTCTACTTCTATTATAGTATTAATTGTATTGGTAGTATTTGCCGTTTTTGTGGGCGGATTATTACAGGTACGCCAAATGCAAGTGATTGAAAAAATTCAGCAAAAGATTTTTGTACGCTATTCTTTAGAATTTGCCAATGTGCTACCGCGATTGAATATAGAAAAGATGAGCAGCTATTATTTACCCGAATTGGTGAACCGATTTTTTGACACGGGAAACTTACAAAAGGGGATAGAGAAATTATTGTTAGATATTCCAGCTGCCGTAATTCAGATTCTTTTGGGTGTGATTTTGTTGAGCTTGTATCACCCAGTCTTTATTGGCTTTGGGGCTGTGCTTATTTTGTTGTTGTATATCATTCTACGCAATACCCTGCCAACGGGATTTGCGGCCAACGTAGAATCAAGTGATTACAAATACAAGACCGCCGCTTGGTTAGAAGAAATGGCTAGGGTGGTTAAAACCTTTAAATACAGTAAGGGAACGCAATTAAATATTCAAAAAACAGACACATACGTTAACAGCTATATAGAGTCACATACCCGTTATTTTAAAATTCTGGTAACGCAGTTCTGGAGTTTGGTAGGTTTTAAAGTAATCATTACGGCTAGTATGTTGATTGTTGGTTCTATACTCTTGGTAGACCAACAGATTAATATTGGACAGTTTATTGCGGCAGACATTGTGATTATCATGGTCATTGCATCGGTTGAAAAACTGATTGCTAGCTTAGACAAAATCTATGACGTTCTTACTTCAGTGGAAAAGCTGGCTAAGATTACCGAATGTGAAACAGAAATTGATGGTACGCATATGGTATCGGAATTTGAAAATGGATTGTCTATTCAATTTAAAGAATTGAATTATTGTTATGACAAGGGAAATCCTGTTTTGCAAAAACTTAATTTCAAAATTCCATCAGGTCAAACGGTTTGTATCTATGGAAAGTCTGGCTCTGGAAAAACAACCGTATTGCGTTTGTTAACTGGTGCCTATACCAATTTTGACGGGGCTTTGTTATTAGACGATATGCCCATTGCCAACTACAATCTTGATTCATTGCGTTCAGTAACAGGGATTTTATTGAATACACAGGATATTTTTCAGGGAACACTCATGGAGAATTTTACCATGGGCAACTCAGAGATTGACAAGAAAGAATTATCCGAATTGGTTAAGATGTGCGGTCTCACAGAATTTATTCAATCCCTGCCCAATGGTTATGACACAATACTCTTAACCGCAGGTTCAAGATTGCCAGCAAGAATTAAGCAAACCATTTTATTGATTAGAGCTTTATTGGGTAAACGCAGATTGTTATTATTAGAAGAGCCTTTTAGTAATTTGGAAACATCTGATAGGGGTAAAATTTTGGAACTGATTCAAAAAGAAACCACTTCTACCGTCATGATTGCTAGTACAGATAAAGAGCTTGCAAAAGCTTGTAACTATATTATTCATTTGGAGAAAGGGGTGATCATTGACCAAGGGCCTTCATCAGAAATTGGACCAAGATTAAGCTAAGCAAATGGAAAATTTTTTATTAGACAATATTGAAGAAAAAGCTGCCAATAGTCAGCTGCTATCTTATAGGAACCTGTATTTGGTAAACAAAAGATCCGCAGTAAAAAAATGGCTTTATGGGATTTTGATTACCCTAATAGTGGTAGCATTCTTACCATGGACGCAGAATATCCGTGCCAAAGGTGCTGTAACTACTTTACGGCAGGAACAAAGACCACAGGAACTCAATACCATTATTGCGGGTAAGGTAGTTAAGTGGCATGTCAAAGAAGGTGATTTTGTAAAAGCGGGTGACACCCTCTTACAATTGGGAGAAGTAAAAGTGGAGTATTTTGATCCACAATTATTAGAACGCACCAGACAACAAATTACGGCCAAGCAATTGGCCAATCAGGGTTATGCCAGCAAGGCACAAACGGCTGCCGTGCAAATGGATGCTTTAATAGAAGGCAGAAAATTAAAGCTCAATCAACTTGACAATAAGATCAAACAACAGTATCTGAAATTGCAGAGCGATAGTATGGACCTATCTGCCGTGAACAATGAATACTCTGTGAGCAAGCGTCAAATAGACGCGGCTAAATTGATGCTAGACTCTGGTGTAATTTCACTTACGGATTTTGAACGCAGAAAAGTTACGTTCCAAAATAGTCAGGCCAAACGCATAGGATCAGAGAGTAAATTCTTGCAGAGCAAACAGGAATTGAACAATTTATTTATTGAGAAGAATAGTACGGTTCAAGAATATACTGACAAGATTTCTAAGGCCGAGGGAGAGCGTTTTTCTTCATTGAGCAATATTGCTTCTGGCGAGGCCGATGTGTCAAAGCTTGAAAACAGTTATAGCAATTACGATATCCGTAACCAACTCTATTATATTCGCGCCCCACAAAGTGGACAGATTACCAAGGCCAAGAAAGCTGGTTTGGGAGAGATGCTCAAAGAGGGAGAAATGATTGTAGAGATTGTACCTACTGATGTACAACACGCTATTGAACTATATATCTTGCCCATGGACCTGCCCCTGATTTCTAAGGGTCAGAAAGTGCGATTTATTTTTGACGGATTTCCTGCTATTGTGTTTAGTGGATGGCCAAATTCTAGCTATGGAACTTTTGGAGGTGTGGTGTCTGCTATTGAAACATCGGTGAGTACCAATGGTAAGTTCCGGATCTTGGTTACGGAAGATCCTAAAGAGAAAGCCTGGCCCAAGCAACTCAGTATTGGTGGAGGAGCCAATGGCATAGCGCTACTAAAAGATGTGAGCATCTGGTATGAGCTATGGAGAAATATTAATGGATTCCCGCCAGAGTATTATCAATCGGAATACGCTAAGGAAAATAAGGAGAAGAAATGAGGGTAGTGGTTAGACATATTGGTGAATTGGGACAATCTTACTTGATGAAAAGGGTGGGTTTGATCTTGAGCGTGGTGATTCTCTTGACGGTGGGGTCATTGCGCGCGCAGGTGTTTACCCCCGAAGCCTTTATTCAACAAGTAAAACAATACCATCCGGTAGCCAAACAGGCTGGTATACAAGTGCTCAAGGCTAAGGCCGATGTTCAGAGCGCGCGCGGTGGTTTTGATCCAGCTTTTACTTATGAGGGATCCAACAAAACCTTTGACGGTAAAAATTATTATTTCTACAATAACCCAGAACTAAAGATTCCCACTGCTTTAGGCGGGTTAGATATTAAAACGGGTTTGGAAAGCAATGGTGGTGTTTTTTTAAATTCTGAAGCAACTGGAGGAAAAACTTCTTACCTAGGTGTAGAAATGCCCTTGGGTAAGGGTCTGATCATTGACAAGCGAAGAGCCACTTTACAACAAGCCAAACTTTTTCAAAGTCAGAGCCAGCAAGAGCAATTGAAGATGGTCAATGACTTGTTGTTCACGGCTTACAATACCTATTGGCAATGGGCTGGAGCTTATCAATTGTTTACCATTTATGACCGCTATTTTACCATTGCCTCCGAGCGTTTGCGCTTGGTTAAGTTGGCTTATCAAGCAGGCGATCGCTCCGCAATAGACACCGTTGAAGCACAAACACAGGTAGAGAGTTTTGCGGCTATGCGTTCTGACGCTGCACAGAAAATCAATTATGCTGGATTAGAATTGAGCAATTATCTCTGGCAAGAAAATGACTCAGCATATTTATTACCCAAGAATTATCTGCCAGACACTTTGCAGTTTGTGCGCAGTTTTCAGGAACAGGGATTGAATGATTTGTTGGGAAGGTCTGTGAATGAAAACCCAGGGCTAAAAAGCTATGAGTTCAAATTGAATAGTTTGGAAGTAGAGAGAAAACTCAAGTTTCAATCCATTCTTCCAACAGTGAATGTAAAAGCCAATCTCTTAAACAAGGGATACAATGTGATCAAGGGTGTAGACGGCGCTTTCTTTGAGAACAATTATAAATGGGGTCTTGATGTGAAAGTGCCGCTCTTCTTACGTGAGGGCCGTGGAGACTATAACAAAGCCAAACTAAAGATTCAAGAAACCAATCTGGAGTTCAACGCCAAGAAATGGGAAACCGAAAATAAGATCCGTAATTACTTTAATGAAGCCAACCTCTTGCAACAGCAGATTAGCAATGTGCAAGCGGCTTATAATGGATACAATGCGCTCTTCCGCGCAGAGAACCTCAAATTCCAAAATGGAGAGAGCACTCTCTTCCTTGTCAATGCCCGCGAAAACAAATTGATTTAAAAATGCTAACGCATATTACAGCAGTGGTGTCGCGTAGTTTTCGACACCTGGGTTGTTTTTCACACCTTTCAAACGTGGGTGGTTCACTTTCGACAGTTTAACCTCTTTGTGCTTACGGATGTAATCCGCAACCACGTCATGAATTAAACGACCTGAACCCACTGAGTCCACTTGCGCCCAACCAGAAACGGTGTAAGATTTGCCCGCTTCGATTGGAGTATCGTTGTCTAGACGAACATTGCTGATACGTTTGCCCAATGGTTGAGTTGGGTCGATATCGTAAGTCAAACCACCGATACGAACCATGTCACCACCCGATTGCAAGTAAGGATCTTCAACGAACAAGTTGTCCGCGATACCTTCCATTGCTTCACGTAATTGCTCACCCGTCATTTCTGTACGGTAGGTTTCACCATAAGTCATTGAGGTTTCATCCATGACGTTTTCGAAGGTGATGTTGTCGCCAGCCAATACCGAGGTACCCCAACGAACACCCGCTGACAGAGCGATTTGCGTATCGTGTTCTTCGCGCAGAGCGTTAACGATAACTTGGTCCCATGTACCCATGAAGTTACCACGACGGTACAGGGTCTCACCAGCAACACCCACTACTTCACTTAATAATGACTCGTAAGTTTTACCTAAACGCTCTTTAATGACTGCATTGTCAGGGCGACGACCTTCAATCACTTTATCGTCATACTTGGTTTGACGCATGGTGTTGATGTAAGTTTCCATTTCTTTGTCGGCTGGCAAGATGTTCGAGAATACTGGCAACAGTTTGTATTGAACGCCTGCCACTTTACCGGCTTTAATGTCTAAGTCCATCACGCCAACAAACTTACCGTTAGAACCACCATTCGTTACCAAAGTGGTACCTGATTTGTTTTTCACTTTCACAGGTACTGGTACGCCATCGTGAGTGTGACCACCGAAGATCGCGTCAATACCCGTCACACGGCTCGCTAACTTAATGTCAACGTCCATACCGTTATGAGAAATGACGATTACCGCAGCTGGTTTTTCTTTAGCGCGAACGTGGTTAACCGTTGCTTGCATTTCTTCTTCATTAACACCGAAGGTTAAATCTGGGAAGTTGGCACGTGGGTTAGCGTTAGCCATACGTGGGAAGGCTTGACCAATGACCGCAACTTTGAAACCGCCAACATCTTTAATCGCATAAGGTGCAAAGGCATGACGACTTTCTTCGCTAAACAAACCAATACCGCCGTATTTCTTCGTCAGCGCGGCGTAATCATCACCCATCAAAGAGTCTTCACGAATCAAGCAGTTTTGTGCCAACATTTGACCTTTGAACTTACTCAAATTACGGAAAACTTCTTCTTGCGTATAAGTGAATTCCCAGTGAGGCGTCATGTAGTCAACACCAAGAATGTTACAAGCGCCAACCATGTCCGCACCACGCGTCCATAGCGCCGTGCCCGAACCGTGCCACGTATCGCCACCGTCAATTAGCAAGGTGTTCTGACGACCACCAGCCTGTTCACGTAAACTATCGACTAGCGTTTTAACGTGAGCGAAACCACCTACTTTACCGTATTGACGCGCTGCATCGGTAAAGTTTAAGTAAGTAAATGCATGCGCTTCGATTGAGTTAGGCTTGATTTTTAACTCTTTCAGCATTTTTTCACCAACAACGTGTGGCAATTTACCGAAAGCTGCACCCATACCTAAGTTAACGTTAGGCTCACGGAAATAAATAGGCTTCAACTGAGCGTGCGTATCGGTAATGTGCATGATACGAACTTGGCCATAACGAGGCATTTTGTACATATCGGCTTCTTTACCGGCACGAGCCATATTCGGTAACATACCAGCAGCTGCAGCCATACCCATGACGTGCAGAAATTCACGGCGATTCATTGCCATCGTGATGAGTCTCCTCAAGTTGTCGAAAAAAACATATGATCAAAAATGATATGCCCTAGAGACCTAATGTGCAAATTAAAATCACTTGGGCAATCATCAATCTTCTTAATTACACTAAGCCTTAGGCCACCCATGCCCTTGCATTACGGAACAATCGCATCCATGGTCCTTCTTCAGGCCAATCATCGGGATGCCAAGAATACTGATCGCGTCGGAATACCCGCTCGGGATGTGGCATCATAATAGTGGCACGTCCATCGCTGGATGTAAAGCCCGTTAAGCCGGCCGCTGATCCATTCGGATTGAGCGGATAGACTTCTGTGGCCGAACCAGAGGCGTCAACATAACGCAACGCAGCCTGAGCTTGCGTTTGATGAGCTTCGTCACGCCATACAACACGACCTTCACCGTGCGCCACAGCAATTGGCATCATCGAACCAGCCATTCCCTGCAACAACACAGAAGCGCTCTCTTCCACCTTCACCATCGATAGGCGTGCTTCAAACTGTTCTGAGGTATTGCGGAAGAAACGTGGCCAGTGTTCAGCACCTGGAATCAGGTCGTGTAGACTCGACAACATTTGGCAACCATTACACACCCCTAAGGTGAAAGTGTCCTGACGGTGGAAGAAGTCGGCAAAGGCCGCCGATGCTTGACTATTAAGCTGAATACTCGAAGCCCAACCACGACCAGCGCCCATCACATCACCATAAGAGAAGCCACCACAGGCTACGAGTCCCTTCATTTGCTCAAGCGATAAACGACCGCTAATGATGTCACTCATATGGACATCAACCGCATCAAAACCGGCTTGGGTAAAGGCCGCTGCCATTTCCTGTTGACCATTCACGCCTTGCTCACGCAAGATGGCTACTTTAGGACGCGCACCCAAGTTCAGATAAGGGGCAGCCACGTTCTCAGCTGGGTTGTAACTCAGCTGGGCAAACAATTTCGCCTCTGTTGCCTGTGTTTGAATCAATCCATAAGCTTGCTGCGCGCAGTCTGCATTATCACGCAGAGCCTGCATGCGATAGGAGGTTTCCGACCAGCGTGCATGACAGTCAGCTAGGCTGCGCTCAAATACCAAGGCGCCATTCGAGCTAACACGCAAACACTGTGCGTCGTTAAAACGTGCAACCGCATGACAACGATCACTCAAGCCATGTTCTGCAACCAGCTTGGTGAAAATTGATCGGTTTGCTGACGTGACTTGCACGACAACACCAATTTCTTCACTAAACAAGGCAGCAATCACATCGTCTGCAAAAACAGACAAATCAATATCTAAACCGGTACGACCAGCGAAAGCCATTTCTGCCAAGGTGGTAAACAAACCACCATCACTGCGGTCATGGTAAGCAGTAATTAATCCCTGCGCACGGGCAGATGTTAATAGATTAAACAGGCTACGCATCGCCTCTGGCGTGATATCAGGAGCGACATCACCGACCTGATTGTACACCTGCGCCAAGCAAGAACCACCTAGACGATTTGCACCAGCCCCCAAATCTAACAACCAGAGTTGACCGCCCAAATCAGCACGCAACTCTGGCGTCCAAGTTTGACGAATGTCTTGCACAGGTGCAAAAGCCGTCACCACTAAGGATAGTGGCGAAATAACGGCTTTTTGCTCACCCTGTTCGTCTTTCCACAGAGTTTTCATCGATAAAGAATCTTTACCGACTGGAATGGTTAAACCCAATGCTGGACAAAACTCCATACCGACTGCCTTAACGCCCGCATAGAGCGCAGCATCTTCACCGCTATGTCCTGCCGCCGCCATCCAGTTAGCCGACAACTTAATGTGGGTCAAGTCGGCTACATCGGCTGCCAACAGGTTGGTTAACGACTCAGCCACTGACATACGTGTCGAAGCTGCTGGATCTAACACCGCTAAAGGTGAACGTTCACCAATCGCCATGGCTTCACCGGTATGATGGACGTAATCCGTTGCCGTTACAGCCACATCCGCCACAGGCACTTGCCAAGGCCCCACCATTTGATCGCGAGCAACCAAACCCGTAATACTCCGGTCAGCGATGGTAACGAGGAAAGTTTTATCCGCAATGGTTGGCAAGGCCATTAATCGATTGACCGCATCATTCACATCAATCGCAGCAGTATCAAATCCCGGTTGCGAACGTACCACATCGGTCACATCACGATGCAACTTCGGTGCTTTACCTAATAAAATCGGCAACGGCATATCGACCGGCGCATTATTAAATTGCGGATCTTCAACCGTTAAATGCGCTTCTTGCGTTGCTTCACCAAGTACAGCAAAAGGACAGCGCTCGCGCTGACAAATAGCTTCAAACAGTTCAAGTTTATCAGCAGCAATGGCAAGCACGTAACGCTCTTGCGATTCGTTGCACCAAATTTCCATCGGTGACATGCTCGACTCGTCATTCGGTACGGCACGCAAATTGAGCTTCGCCCCTTTACCGGCATCATTAACCAACTCTGGCATCGCATTCGACAAGCCACCCGCACCCACATCATGGATGAATAAGATGGGATTGTCTTCACCCATCCAAGCACAACGGTCGATGACTTCTTGCGCACGACGTTCCATTTCTGGATTACCACGCTGCACCGATGCAAAATCGAGGCTTTCGTGTGATTTGCCGGCATCGACACTAGAAGCAGCACCACCACCCAAACCAATAAGCATGGCTGGGCCACCCAAAACGATCAGTTTAGAACCCGCTGGGAAAGGTTGTTTTTGAACGTGTTGTTCGCGAATATTACCTAGCCCACCCGCCAACATAATCGGCTTGTGATAGCCGCGCTGCTCAACCCCATTAGGTGTTAATACGGGGTTTTCATAGGTACGGAAATAGCCACATAAGCCAGGACGACCGAACTCATTGTTAAAAGCAGCAGAACCCAATGGCCCTTCAATCATCACATCGAGTGCTGAAACAATGCGACCTGGTTTACCGTACTGCAACTCCCAAGGTTGCTGAAATGCTGGAATGGCAAGATTCGATACAGTAAAGCCAGTTAGCCCTGCCTTGGGCTTAGAACCACGCCCTGTTGCGCCCTCATCACGAATTTCACCACCCGATCCGGTCGCTGCACCAGCAAAAGGGGCAATCGCTGTCGGGTGATTGTGTGTTTCGACTTTCATTAAAATGGCGACGTGTTCTTCATGCGCACGATAAACGCCATCCGCATCCGGGAAAAAACGCTCCCCCATACTACCTTGCATCACCGCCGCATTGTCACTGTAAGCCGACAACATACGAGAAGGTTCATTGGCATAGGTATTACGGATCATGCCGAATAAACTATGATCCTGCGCTTGTCCATCAATCGTCCATTTGGCATTAAAAATCTTATGACGACAATGTTCTGAATTTGCCTGGGCAAACATCATTAATTCAGCATCAACCGGATCACGTTTTAATTGTTCGTTAAAAGCAGCAAACAAGTAATCAATTTCATCTTCAGACAGTGCTAGTCCCATACGTTGATTCGCCTCAACTAAGGCTGCACGACCTTGCGACAAGACCGGAATGGTTTGATATGGCTTAGGTGCCTGATGCGCAAAGAGCGCTGTTAAGGCATCAACAGAATCTAACACGCTTTCCGTCATACGATCATGAACCAAACCCTGCACTAAGGCAAGTTGATCACTGCTGAGACTATCATCCAAACGCCAAGCAATGGCTTGTTCAATACGCTTAATGCTATTTAAGCCGCAATTGTGCACAATATCACTCGCTTTAGAGGACCAAGGCGAAATGGTGCCCACACGAGGCGACACCACGAATTTTGCTGGTAATCCTTGCGCCAAACCACTCTCTTCATTCAACAATTTACTCAACGTTAATTGAGCTTGTGCATCTAATGGTTGTTCACACTCAGCGACATAAATAAACTGAGCTTCAACCTTTGATAACTCAACGCCACGCTGCTGAGCACGTTGCTTCAATTGCTGGATACGAAAAGAAGAGAGCGCCGCACGCCCCCAAATAAATTCAATCACCTGACTCATTCAATCGCACCCATACGCTGGAAGATAGATTTGCGCTCTTTTGCCGTCAATACACGATTGTCGACACTTTCAACGGTGACATCCGTTGTCTTCAAGCTGCTGTTCGCTTTAAACTTCAAACTGACTTGGTTAACAGCCTCTGTCTCTGAACTAAACAAACGAGAGAAGAAACCTTTCTCTTCTTGTACTGCATCAGACTTGAGTTTTAATGTCATCACACCATTGGCTTTGTCCGTGTTCAACACAGTGAAACCCGAACGGTCGGCAAGCGACAGAATAAACTGCCAACTTTCTTCCATACCTGCCTTCAAGCTTAAGCCAGCAAATTCACCATCTAAAGACATTTCAAGACGTTTCTCTGTTGCCGAAACTTGCGCAACGGCATTATTCATGGAAGCACCCAAAAAGACCATCGACTGATATAGCATCTCTGCTTCAAATACGGGATGATAAGGGCGTGAACGCCAGTTATTAATGTCGCCATCAAAATCAGCCAAAATCATCGAATGGCGCAGATAAACGTTAGCACCGCCTTGCTTGTCCGTTTCAACGCGTAAAGTTAACCGATCCATTGCGCCCTTAGCCGTTTCTTCACGCCATGAATTCAGAATACGTGTTAGAAAACTCATTTCAGATTTAGGAACGACTTCTTTACGCGCCACATAAGCGGTACGAATCAAACCGACGTCTTTACGCGACTCTTCAACGGTGAAGCCTTGAGCCACTAAGAAGCGTTGCAGACGTTCCCACAAATCATCTGAATTAACTTTGTCAACGTGTAACCAACGCTCAGACAAATTACTACGAATAAACAACCCATCCACTTGATACGTGGGAATATCTTTGCGCATGATTTTGTCGTTCAACTGGCCCATCAGCTGCCGATTACTCAAATCCATATTGCGGTTAGGATTTTGAAATCCTGGAGGCAACTCCAAAGGCGAAATTAACGCATCTTGTGTCACACGATAGTTATCTTGGTTGGTAATCGCATCACCCGACCCAAAAGACTTGCTAAGACTACTACAGCCTGAAAGCGACAATACAGATAAGGCCGTGATGCCCACTAGGCCTAAAGAATATTTCATGAAACAAGGCACTCCGAAAAATTATGAGTTGGCTAAACAATGGGCTTGTTGAAGCGCTGCTTCGATGAGCGGACGCTTAGAATCTGACAATACCGTGAGAGGTAAACGAATACCTAAATCAATATAACCCATACGGTGTAGTGCCCACTTGACAGGAATTGGATTGGCTTCAACAAATAAATCACGATGTAAGGCTTGCAAGGGTAAATCTAAAGCACGAGCCTGTTCAGCTTTGCCAGCCAGTGCCGCTTGATAAGCAAGACTCACAGCCTTGGGAGCCACATTAGCTGTCACCGAAATGCCGCCATGTCCACCCAATAAAATGAATTCAATAGCTGTAGCATCATCGCCCGTATAAAACTCAAAATCGGGTGCACAAATAGCCTGCATGGCTGTTAGACGGGCTAAGTTCCCCGTTGCATCCTTAATACCAATGATATTGGGAAGTTGCGATAAACGCGCCACCGTTTCTGGCAACATATCCACCGCAGTGCGACCCGGCACATTGTAAAGAACAATCGGAATATCAACTGCTTCAGCAACCGCTTTATAGTGCAGATAAAGCCCCTCTTGAGTGGGCTTATTGTAATAAGGCGTTACCAATAAGGCAGCGTCTGCACCAGCGTCTTTGGCACACGTCGTCAGCTCAATCGCTTCGCGCGTACTATTCGCTCCAGTACCACCCATAATCGGAATGCGTCCTTTAACGTACTCAACCGCATAACGAATCAATGCGCAATGTTCGTCACAGTCCAAGGTCGAGGCCTCACCTGTTGTTCCAGCGACACAAATAACCGAAGTTTCGTTATCTAAATGGACGCTCTTTACCTACCGCGCGTACCTTAATCATCATGAGCTCGCGCTCAATATGAGGACCTTCGCTTAAATCAA
>NCFI01000056.1 GCA_002281095.1 Thiotrichales bacterium 35-46-9
GAGCCATACGTTTAGCAGGACAAACCATTTCATTGGTTGATTGTGTTGATGTGTGCCGCAACAGTCAGACTTTTACCTTGGTAGAAGGTGCGGGCGGCTGGCTCAGTCCACTCTGTTCTGATGGTGACAATGCCGACCTAGCTCATGCCTTAGCGCAACCCGTGCTACTGGTTGCCAGCAATCGCTTAGGCTGTATTAACCAAACGCGCTTAACACTGCAAGCCATTGAGCAGCGTGGCCTAACCTGCCTTGCTATCATTCTGAACGAGGTGAACCCAGACGGCGATGCTGACAATCTGCTCGATTTACAAAGACTCATTCCAGTGCCAATTTTCAGTTTGGCTTATCAAGACAAGCGGTTACCTGAAACCTTGCTTGAACTTATTGCTCAGCAATATTAAGCAAACACCCGCTGCCATAGCGCCATCACTTGCGTTCGATAAGCACCGACCTGCTCAATCGGCACGGCTTCAAGCTTTTTCTCGGCTAAGGCATATTGATGCCCCAAATGACGATAGAAACGATAAGCACTCATCAGTGCTTCACCTGTTTCCGCGTCGAGCACACCAGCAGCAACCAGGCCCTCAACCTGACGAATATTGTCGCTATAGCGCACCACATCAGGTGACTGATGCGCGTGCAGCAACACCCAATATTGCACCAAAAACTCAATATCAATCATGCCGCCCTCGCCTTGTTTAATATCCATAAACTCAGCGCTAGACTTATCCAAATGAGCACGCATTTTTAAGCGCATCGATAATACAGCTTCTTTCAGCGTCACTTCATCGCGCGCTTGCGTCAAAAAATCAATGCGTTCTTGTTCAAACTGAGCCATTAACACAGGATCGCCCGCAATGGCACGCGTGCGAATCAACGCCTGATGCTCCCATATCCACGCCTGCTCACGCTCGTAACGGAAAAAACTAGCCAGCGTTGGCACCAAGGCGCCCGAAGCACCATGAGGTCGCAACTGCATGTCCACCTCGTAAGCGATACCCGACATGACATTGGTCGATAACAGACTAGACAGCTTTTGCCCCAAACGTGCCATGAGCACCGTATTATCCAAAGGACGAACTCCATCCGTCATGGCTTGAGGGTCTAGCGCTGGATCAGACATATAAACCATATCCAAATCCGATCCATAGCCCAACTCCAAACCGCCTAGCTTACCAAAACCAACCACAATCATGGGAATGTCAGCAGAGCGCATACCTGCGGGCAATCCATGCTTGGCTACTAACACTTGCCAAGCCCGTTGCAAGGCTTGCTCAACAATCGCTTCGGCGATCCAGGTTAAATAATCACTCACTTTCATTAACGGCAGCTTGCCCATTAAATCAGAAGCCGCCACACGGAATACTTGCGCGTGCTTAAAGCGACGCAAGACTTCCATAAAACGCTCTTCATCATCCACATCCACACACTGATGCGCTAACTCTTCTTGTAATGCCAATTTAGACAGAGGTGCATAGAGTTGTCGCTCATCCAGCAACTGATCTAACAAAGCCGGTTGTTCCACCAAATAACGGGTTAACCAAGGACTGGCCGCACACAATTGCACCAGCTGAGCACGCGCCGTCTGACTTTCGCGCAACAACACCAAATAAGCACTGCGATTCAGTACCGCTTGAATCACCGACAGCACCCGCTTCAAGGCTTCGCTTTCGGGAGCATGAGCCGCTAACTCCGCCAGAATAAGTGGCATCACCGCCGTGAGTCGATCACGCGCATCATTACTCAACACCGCCACTTTACGGCTTTGTGTCATATCCGTTAATAGTGTGCGCCATTCCGCTTCGGCAATAATGGATTGTGGAAAAGGAGCCACTTCGGGTGCTTGCCATACCGACAACCACCCCGTCTGCTCATCAACTACCTCCACACCCAACACCGCCTCAAATTGTTGCGACACCCAATAACGATGTTGATTTAATTGCGTCATAAACGCATCCACAGTGTCGAACTGCATCGATTCAGCTAAAAGCTGCAAACGATCCGAATCAGTAGGCAACAAATGCGTTTGTTGATCGGCCCACATTTGCAATCGATTTTCTACAGCACGCAAAAAGAGATAAGCAGTTTTCAGTCGCTCCATCTCCTCAACCGCCAAATACTGACGTTCCGCTAAGGTTTGCAACATGGGCAATAACGAGCGCCCTCGTAACCGTGCATCTTGTCCACCGTGAACCAACTGAAAGGCTTGCACAATAAACTCAACTTCTCGAATGCCACCATCACCCAGTTTAACGTCTCTGTCCGCACCTTTTTTAAGCACATCCAAGGCAATCATCCGTTTCAAATCACGCAAAGAAGCCAGCATGGTGAAATCAACATAACGACGATAAATAAAGGGGCGCATCATACTTTCTAGCTCGGCAATATCAGCAGGCTTGCCTGTCATCGCACGCGCTTTAATCATGGCATAACGTTCCCAAGGGCGACCATGTAACTGATAATATTGTTCAAAGGCATCGAAGCTATGCACCAGCTGACCCGAGCTGCCAAAAGGCCTGAGCATCATATCGACGCGGAAAACAAAACCATCCGCAGTCGTATTGTTCAACAACTGATTGACTTGCTGCCCTACCTTAGTAAAAAACTCGTCGTTGGTGATGGATTTCGTCTCACTGTTGGTAAAACCTTTTTCGGGAAAGACAAAAATCAAATCAATGTCGGATGAATAATTCAGCTCGCGACCGCCCAACTTGCCCATACCCAAAATAATCAAGGTCTGTGCTGTCGCTGAATGCTCTCCAATCGGCTCACCCCATTTCTCCGACTGCTGACGATAAGCCCAATCGTAGGCCAAACCAACCAACACATCACCCATAGCCGAAGCATCGGCTAAGGTTTCTTCAACACTGGCTAGGCCTGCTAAATCGCGCACCGCCATACGCACCATTTGTTTTCGACGATACTGGCGCAAGGCTTGCATCATCTGTTCATCCGTTTGCGCCCACGACAACGAATGCCGTGCTTGCTCACGCATTTGGTCTAACGTTAAAGAGGCGCTATCCGCTTCACAAAGCAAATCAGGATAGCGTTCCAATTGTTGACGTACAAATAACGAAAAACGGCTGGCAATGTCGATAGCAGATTGAAGCATCATAGAGGAAGTTTTCCACGTTGATTGAATCCCCTCATTGTGCATTGAGTTGGTCATTTAGGCAAGCAAGCCACTTATTCGTTATAATAAAAACAATAACAATCCAAAGAGGCTAGGGTTATGCTCGAACGGTTACACAGCTTTCAACAACGCATCAATCAGGTATTAGAAACCACGATTGCCGAACGACGCAATACTATGCCAGAACGGCTGTTTGACGCCATCAACTACAGTGTACTCGATGCGGGAAAACGCTTGCGCCCTGCCCTCACCTATGCCGTTGGCGAGTCTTTAGGTACGCCGCTCAGCCTACTCGATGCGCCAGCTGCCGCGATTGAACTCATCCATTGTTATTCATTAGTACATGATGACTTACCTGCCATGGATGATGATGATTTGCGTCGTGGCAAGCCAACTACCCACATAGCATTTGATGAAGCCACCGCCATTTTGGTGGGTGATGCGCTACAAGCGATGGCATTCGATCTACTCTCGCAAGCAACAGAACTCACCTGCGCTCAACGCCTAGAGATGATTCGTGTATTATCCAGAGCCGCTGGTGCCAATGGTATGGTTGCCGGTCAAATGCGCGACATGATGGCAGAACACACGCCTTTGACCATTGACGAATTACGCCGACTGCACCAACAAAAAACAGGCGCCTTAATTGAAGCGGCTGTCAGCTTTGGCGGTCTGGCTTCGACTCAAGCGAATGAGGCAATTTTACATGGTCTAGAGCGTTACGGTGCGCATTTAGGCTTAGCCTTCCAGATTCAAGATGATATTTTGGATGTTACCGAAACCAGCGCTCAGCTAGGCAAACCACAAGGATCGGACGAACGTAATGACAAAACCACCTTCGTCAGCTTATTAGGTCTGACAGAAGCCAAAAATGAAGCACTCAAACATGTCAGCCTCGCTAAAAGCGTATTGCAAGAATGTCGGTTGCAATCGAGCTTGCTCACCGACTTATGTGACTATATCGTCGAACGCACGCATTAATGGTAAAATAATAGCATTGATTTATTGGAAAATTGGCTATGGCATTCACCCTGACAACTCAGCTCGAATTTGCTGCTGCCCATCGCTTACGTGGCTATGATGGCAATTGCGCGCGCCTGCACGGTCACAACTGGAAAGTCGAAATCAGTCTAACGGGTTCGCAATTGAATGACGTAGGTATGCTCATTGATTTCAAGGAAATTAAACGCACTGGTAAACAGATTTTAACTCAGCTGGATCATTACTACTTAAATGACATCTCACCTTTTGATGCTGAGCTTAACCCGACTGCGGAAAATATCGCCTTTTATCTGTTTCAACAGTTGAGCGAAGCATTGAATGATGAACGCATCAGTGTCTCTGCCGTGACGGTATGGGAAAACGAACGCAACAGCGCCACCTTTAGCCTTGATTGATATTGCCACTTGGCCCATCGAGGTCACCATTGCTGGGTATGGCTTGCTGGGACTCATTCTCGGCAGCTTTTTATCTATGCTCAGCTACCGACTCATTCAACATCTAGACAGTGACACACCAGCACTAATGAGAGCATTAGTATTAGATCGTTCTCGCTGCGCTCACTGTCAAACCCCACTCAGCGCCAAACAGCTCATACCCTTATTCAGTTGGTGGCGTTATCATCGTGCAACTCCTTGCTGCGGGCAGCCCATTTCATGGCGTTATCCCGTCATAGAAATCGCTACTGCCCTCATCACCGCCCTCACGGCTGCTCAACACTTAACGGGGGATGCTGGTGAACTATTGGGACTGAACGGTCAAGGTTGGGCATTGCTGGTTTTCAGCTGGACACTCATCACCATCACCATCACAGATATGGAGCATCAGCTCATCCCAGATAGGCTCAGCTTGCCCTTACTCTGGTTAGGATTGCTGCTGAACAGTACGGATAGTGGACTGATTTCGCTTAACGAAGCCGTATGGGGAGCGGCACTGGGTTATGGCAGTTTGTGGCTGTTATTTCAAATCCATCGCGCCTTAACGGGCAAGGAAGGCATGGGCTATGGTGATTTCAAGTTAACGGCAGCTTTGGGGGCTTGGCTAGGCGCTTATGCCCTCGTGCCCATTTTCATTATGGCAGGACTATTAGCGATACTGGTAATGGGTAGCTTGCTGCTGTGGAAAGGGAAAGAAAATCAGGCGTTTGCCTTTGGACCTTGGCTAGCTATCGCCGGATGGCTGGTGATGATGGGATGGAGCCCGATTTAAAGCTCAGCAACGCATATTAAGCGACGCGTTGCGCTTCCTTTTTATCGGCGTTGGGGGCAGCGACATACTGGCCATCCATCAGACACACTTCAACCATGCGCAACTCATTCATGCGACGAAATCCCATCACATAATCAAACAAACTGGGATTACTTTCTTGTAAGGCCGAATCGATGATTAAACTACGCTCACCTTCAAACACTTCGGGATGTAAATAATCCGAATAGACCAAACGATGCTGTAATCCATATTCTGCATCTAAGGATGCGATGCGATCAATCCAATCGGAAGGGCGAAATTTCTGACCCGCCTCAGTAATGCCTTGTATGACATATTTACAGTGTTTATTTCGTTGCATTGCCTGTTGAGCCAACTAAAAGGTTAAGATGATTTCATTATATCAGAGCACTTGTAAAAACCCAAAAAAGCGAGAGCAACTAGCCGTTTGGAGTGACACACAAGCTAATCATCACTGGTGACAAAATGGTCGAAACCACGTTTTTTTGGCATCGCCAAGAGTTTATCTGCATGCCACAAACCAACACCCCCTTGTGTGTTCGTAATCACACCCACTTTTGTCAAACACAGGTTTAATTCTGTCGATAGGGCTTGAATCGCATCAGACTGCTCTGGTGCGGCGGTAAAAATCAGCTCATAGTCGTCGCCACTGGTTAACGGCAAACAGGGATTACTCGTTTCACGCACCCACTGCATCACAGACTCCGAAAAAGGGAACTGATGCAAATAGCAACCCGCGCCCAAGCTGCCACTCGCTTTGAGTAAATGCTCTAAATCAGCTAAAAAACCATCAGAAACATCCACAGCGGCCGTCGCCACTCCGCGTAACACCTTACCCAAGCCTACTCTGGGTTGTGGACGATGCAGTCGCTCAGCAACCTGAACTAAGGGCTGTTCACCGCGATACAACTGGGCTAAGGCCAGCCCAGCATCACCAATCGAACCCGATAGCCAAATCTCATCACCCACGCGCGCACCAGCACGCTGGATAGCTTGCCCAATCGGCACAACGCCCATCAGCGTCACGCTTACGGTTAAGCGGTCGCTACGCGTCGTGTCACCGCCAATCAAGGCCACACCAAATTGAGATGCTAATGCCTGCCAGCCTTGCATAAAACGCGCCAACCAGTCACTGGTCGCCATCGCTTCTGGTAAGGACAAAGCCAACAATGCCCAACGCGGCTCAGCACCCATAGCGGCCAAGTCCGACAAGTTCACAGCCAAAGACTTCCAAGCGATATCTTCAGGTGCACACCCAGCAAAGAAGTGATGATTCTCGACCAAGGTATCTAAAGCTACGACAACCGACTGCCCCTCTGGCGCTTGCACCACCGCCGCATCATCACCAATACCAAGACAAACATCGTCTCGCTGACCAGCAAGGGGCGCAATCTGCTCATAAATCAGCGCAAATTCTGTAGCAACCGACATGCGTTTTAGGCTTTGGCTTCTTCAGGACGCAAACTTTGCGCTAACTTATCGAGTACACCATTAACGTAGGCATGCCCACCTTCCGCACCAAAAGCCTTCGCTAGTTCTACCGCTTCGTTAATGACAACACGATAAGGCGTTTCTGGCATCAAGCTCAATTCACAAACTCCCAAGCGCAATGCCGACAACTCAACCGGATTCAACTGTGCGATAGGTCTGTCCAAAGCCGTCTCGATCGTCTGATCAATCGTCTCTAAATTGGCTAGCACACCCTGTAATAATCCCGAAAAGAAGGGCTTACTACCGACTTGAATGGCTGCATCGGTCAAAAACTGTTGCTCAATTTCGACCAAACTACTAGGGTTCATTTGCCACTGGTAGAGCGCCTGCAACACTGCACGACGCGCTTGTGTCCGCACAGGCAGTCCTTTACGCGCCTCAGTCGTTTTCGGCTTACTGTCACCCACGGCTGGGTTCATCTCGCTCATGCATTCGCCTCAATCGCTTTCATTAACTGTGCCATTTCAATGGCCGATACCGCCGCTTCAAAGCCTTTGTTACCCGCTTTAGTACCGGCACGCTCAATGGCTTGTTCAATGCTATCCACAGTCAGAATACCGAAAGAAACCGGCAAGCTGAAGTCCAACATGGCTTGAGCCAAGCCTTTAGTGGCTTCATTAGCGACAAAATCAAAATGCGGGGTATGACCACGAATGACCGCGCCTAACGCAATAATGGCATCGTATTTACCACTTTGTGCCAAACGTTGCACCGCTAACGGAATTTCGTAAGCACCGGGTACACGCGCCACCACCACATTGTCTAAACTGCCACCATGACGCACAATCGCATCTTTAGCGCCCGACTCTAACCCATCCACGACAAAACTGTTGAAACGACCCACTACCATGGCAATTTTCAAACCTTGTGCCGTCAACATACCTTCTAATGTTTTCATTTCTTATTCCTTTTTTACTGTTTTTCAACGAATTCTGTGACTTCTAAACCAAACCCTGTTAAAGCAGACAACTGCCAAGGCGTACCAATAATACGCAATTGCTTTAAGCCCAAATCCGATAAAATTTGCGCCCCTAAGCCATAGGTTTTGACATCATCATCCATGGGTTCTGAGGCTACCGTTAAATGCCGGTCTTGATGTTGCATAGCCTGAATGCGCTCTAACAAGACACGACTGTCGGCGTCTTTGCGCAACACCACAATAACGCCCTTACCGGCTTTAGCAATCTGTGACATGGCAGCACGCAAGGTCCAACCGCACTCAGGGCGCGTTGAGGCGAATAAATCGCAAATGCTGTCCTGCATGTGCACACGCACCAAGGTGGGTGATGCATCTAACTGTCCCATACTCAAGGCAAAATGCACGCGCTGATCAAGCAAGTCTTGATAAGCGGTGAGCTTAAATTCGCCAAACTCAGTAGGCAATTTACACTCCGTAACACGCTCGATATTTTTTTCGTGTTGCGAGCGATAACGAATCAAATCGGCGATCGTACCAATTTTAATGCCATGCTCAGCAGCGAAAACCTCCAATTCAGGACGACGCGCCATGGTACCATCTTCATTCATAATCTCGACGATAACCGATGCTGGCGTTAAGCCAGCAAGTCGTCCCAAATCACAGCCCGCTTCGGTATGACCAGCCCGTGTTAACACGCCACCACGACGCGCCATTAACGGAAACACATGTCCCGGCATGGTAATGTCACTTGGTTTGGCGTCTGCCGCAACCGCCGTGCGAATAGTATGGGCGCGATCGGCTGCTGAAATACCCGTTGTCACGCCCTGTGCCGCTTCAATCGACATGGTAAACGCCGTTTCTTGATGATCGGTACTGCCGCGCACCATGAGTGGTAAGTTAAGCTGCTGACAACGCTCTTTGGTTAGCGTTAAACAAATCAGCCCGCGACCATAACGTGCCATGAAGTTAATATCTTCAGGGCGTACCAAGTCGGCCGCCATGATTAAATCACCTTCGTTTTCACGATCTTCGTCATCCATCAGAATGATCATTTTTCCAGCGCGATAATCCGCTAAAATTTCTTCTATGCTATTGAGTGCCACAACTGGCTCCTTTTGTCGCTTTAAGCTCTATTCGCTATTGTCGCATGAAATGCAGCGATTTGCGCCATCAAGCTGAAAACCTACCCTCAAAATAGGTGCAATAGAACCCAATATTATTCACTTAAAGAATATTTCCGTTCGCCCTGAGCTTGTCGAAGGGGTACAGGTAAGCAACCAGTGGTTCGACAAGCTCACCACGAACGGTTAAATGAACAGCATTCCAATAGAAGCCTATTTCCAAAATCCATGTTCTGCTAAATAAGTGGGCGTTAGCTTAGTTTCTTGTGGCTTAGCCGACGACCCTGTGAGCAAGCGCTCTAAATAACGGGCGATGACATCGACCTCTAAATTCACCACCGAGCCGACACGTAATTCACCTAAATTGGTTTCTTGCAAGGTATGCGGCACCAGATTAACGGTAAAGCTGCCATCACTCACTTCATTAACGGTTAAGGATACGCCATTAATGGTAATAGACCCCTTATGAGCAACGTAATGGGCAATATCTTTCGGCATGGTAAAAGCATAACGCCACGAAGCACCATCGACCATAATGGATGCTACATTACCCACAGCATCAACGTGACCACTCACCATATGGCCACCGAGCCGATCGGCCAAGCGTAAGGCTTTTTCTAAGTTCACAGGTGATCCAACCGATAACTGTTTGAATGCCGATACATTAAGCGTTTCATTCGACACATCAGCGACAAAGCTACTCCCAGTCATCGCCACTACGGTTAGACAAACGCCATTCACAGCAATCGAATCCCCTAAAGCCACATCAGACATATCGAGTTTACCGACAGCCAGGGTGAGCTTCCAGTCGCCACTGGCGTTAGGTGCAATGGCACTCACCTTACCAACTGATTGAATGATTCCTGTAAACATAATCAGTTCCTTTTGTTGTGTATCTTAGTCATTAACCGCTACAGGCGGCAACCAACGCATTCGCACATCTTGCCCAACAAGGCGTTGCTCTAGCAAACGCCAACGCGGAACCTGTTGCATCGAACTGAACAGCGGCATACCAGCTAATGCCGAGCGTGCCTCTCCCATCATCGCCCCAGAAGTATACCACCAGAGCTCATCGACCACCCCGGCCGAAAGCGCACTTCCAGTTAAACTTGCACCCGCTTCTAACAATACATCGTTAATGAAAAAGTCGGATGCCAACAGTTTCATCACGCTAGGTAAGTGTAGACGCCCCAAGTCATCCACGGCAACAGGCAACACTTGAACACCCAGCTGAGTTAACGCATCGACTTTTTTCGCTTGTTGGGATAAGGCTTGCACTGAGGTGACTATGAGCACCGCACCCGACAGTCGAAAGAGCTTAGCATCTGGAGGGCAACGCAATTGAGTATCGAGCACCACCCGCAACGGCTGAAAAGATTCAAATCCCGCCAAGCGCACCGTTAAACTGGGATCATCGGCTAACAGCGTACCGATACCAGTGACAATCGCACCCGAACGCGCCCTAAGCTGTTGCACATCGGCTCGTGCCGCTTCACCAGTAATCCACTGACTCTGCCCATTCAACAAAGCGGTTTGACCATCCAAACTGGCACCGACTTTCGCTCGCACAAAGGGAAGTCCGCGCTCCATGCGCGATAGAAAACCGACATTCAACCCACGCGCGGAAGTTTCCATTAAACCAACATCGACTTGAATACCTGCAGCGCGCAAGCGCGCAATGCCTGAACCGGCGACTAACGGATTCGGGTCTTGCATCGCCACCACCACACGCGACACCCCAGCAGCCGTTAAAGCATCGCAACACGGCGGTGTACGCCCATGATGACTGCACGGCTCTAAGGTCACATAGGCAGTAGCACCTTGGGCTTGCTCTGCTGCCATACGCAAAGCATGCACTTCCGCATGGGGTGTGCCGGCACGGATATGCCAACCTTCACCAACAACTTGACTGGCTTTGACGATAACACAACCCACCGCTGGATTCGGTCTTACGGTAAATTGGCCTCGCTCTGCCAAACGAATGGCTTGCGCCATATAAAGCGCATCTTGTGCGGTAAAGGAATTAAGATCAGACAAGGTTCAACAACCCATGAATATTGCGAGTTGCGCCAAATTAGCTTTTCGCCGCTGTGCCATCGAGTAAACGCAAAATTTCCGTTTGAAACGCTTGCACATCTTGAAAGCTACGATAAACAGAAGCGTAACGCACATAAGCAACCTGATCCAAGCCTTTCAACTCTTGCATCACCCACTCACCCACTTGACTAGCCGGTAATTCACGCACGCCTTCTGCCATCACTTTATGGCGTATGCGCATGACCGCATCTTCAATGGCATCGGCATCGACTGGACGCTTTTCTAAGGCACGCATCATACCGGCACGAATTTTGGCATCATCATAGCGTTCACGATTACCGTCTCGCTTAATGACACGCGGCAAAGCGACCTCAATCACTTCATAGGTGGTGAAGCGCTCATTACACTTATGGCACTCACGACGGCGACGCACTTGTGCGCCATCAACCGCTAAGCGAGAGTCGATAACTTTGGTATCGGAGGCACCACAAAAGGGACAATTCATGGCAAACCTACTGCGCAGCTGTTTTGCGTTGTTGCTCGGTACTCGCACTGCGTCATGTACCTGGTGTACACTCCTTGTGCTGTGTTCCTTGCGCCTAGCACTCCTAGCTGCTCGTAACGGTTTTTACAAACGTTCATTATGACTTAATTTGCGTATACAGGTAAGCGTGAACAAACTGCAACCACTTTGGCAATCACGGCATCACGAACCTGCGCTTCATTGTCTTTGCCAATACTGTCTAACACGTCACACATCCAACCTGCTAACTCAGTACACTCGCCTTCGGTGAAACCACGCGAGGTGACGGCAGGTGTACCAATACGAATACCGCTAGTGACAAATGGCGATTGTGGATCGTTTGGTACGGCGTTTTTATTAATGGTAATGTGCGCTGCACCCAGAGCCGCATCGGCCTGTTTACCCGTTAAGCCTTGCGCCACCAAATCGACCAAGAATAAGTGATTATCGGTACCACCGGAAACCACTTTATAACCGCGATCCATAAATACTTTCGCCATGGCCTGCGCATTTTTAATAACCTGCGCCGCATAAACTTTGAATTCTGGCTCTAATGCTTCTTTGAACGCCACCGCTTTAGCGGCAATCACGTGCATAAGCGGACCACCTTGCGTACCCGGGAAAACACGAGAAGCAACAGCTTTTTCAATCGCTTCGTTGGCTTTACCTAAAATTAAACCACCGCGAGGACCACGTAATGTTTTATGGGTAGTGGTGGTCACCACATCGGCATAAGGCAGAGGATTCGGATACAGACCCGCCGCCACCAAACCTGCTACGTGCGCCATATCAACAAATAAATAAGCACCGACTTCATCAGCAATAGCGCGGAAAGCAGCCCAGTCCATCGTTTTAGAGTAAGCCGAAAAACCAGCAATAATCATTTTTGGTTTATGTTCGAGTGCTAACTTGCGCACTTCGTCCATTTGCACAATACCGTTATCATCAACGCCATACTGCACCGAGTTGTAAATTTTGCCGGAAAAGTTGACCTTAGCACCATGCGTTAAGTGACCACCATGCGCCAAGCTCATACCCAGCACCGTATCACCCGGATTTAATAAAGCCTGAAACACAGCACCATTCGCTTGTGAACCAGAGTGAGGTTGAACATTAGCCCAATCGGCACCAAACAGCTGTTTAGCGCGATCAATCGCCACCTGTTCGGCAACGTCGACATACTCACAACCACCATAGTAACGCTTACCCGGATAACCTTCGGCATACTTATTGGTTAATACGCTACCCTGAGCTTCCATAACACGAGGACTGGTATAGTTTTCAGAAGCAATCAATTCAATATGATCTTCCTGACGTTGCGCTTCATCGCTGATAGCGCGCGCAATCACATCATCATAGCCAGCAATAGTCATTGATTTGGTAAACATGACAAGTCCTCGGTAAAAAAATTAAATAAGTACCGCTATTGTACCAGCAAACAAAAAACAGCCCAATATGTTGGGGAAAAGATTTTACGAATGCAGGGTTGATAGTCGATTCCATGACCCCACAAACCA
>NCFI01000057.1 GCA_002281095.1 Thiotrichales bacterium 35-46-9
GTGCGCGAAGGACCACGAGACGCACATTGGCGAGCCCATAATCTTGACTGTATATTTGTGATCATTCTTAGTTTGCCCTCAATTCATTGTCGTTATAGAGCTTATTTTTAGTTAACCCTTCACTCACATCCATACTATTGCATAGTGCTCGCAAACCAGCACAACTATGGAGGATAAGATGCAAATACACAAGAAAAACTGTCATGAATAAACCAAAATATTTCTAATTCCAGCATAAACAAAACTGATAAATCATAGTCAAATGTTAAACATATTAACGCAGCCAATAAAAAAGCGACCAATCGGTCGCTTTTCTTTATAGCTTAATGATAAGGCGCTGTCTTAAAACTCATTCCATTCATCGGCGCCATTACTCGCTTTGGGTGAGGGTAGCGCTTGGGTGGTTGTTTGACGATTGGGTGCTGCTTTAGCTGCGGGAGCAGATGGCATTGCCTTGCGCGCCATTGAGTGGTTGTTTTGCCCTGTTTTGAAGAAGGACATGTTCTGACGCAGTTCGTTGGCTTCGTGGTTGAGGCTTTCGGCGGCGGCGGTGGTTTCTTCAACCAAAGCAGCGTTTTCTTGTGTGACGCGATCAATGTCGGCAATGGCGAGGTGAACTTGGGAGATGCCGGTGGTTTGTTCTTTAGATGCTGATGAGATGGCTTCAATCATGTTGGCGACTTCTTTGACCGATTCGCTGATGGTGCTGAGCATTTCGCCTGATTTGTCGGCGAGTTTGGTGCCGGCGTCAATGCGTTGGACGCTGTCTTCAATGAGGCCTTTGATGTCTTTGGCGGCGTCGGCTGATTTGCCGGCTAGGGCGCGCACTTCGCTGGCAACGACGGCGAAACCTCGTCCGTGTTCGCCAGCTCGGGCGGCTTCGACTGCGGCGTTGAGGGCGAGTAGATTGGTTTGGAAGGCGATGCTGTCAATGATGCTGACAATGTCGGCAATTTTGTTGCTGGCCTGTTGAATGGATTTCATGGCTTCGATGGTTTGTTGCATCACTTGTACGCCGTCATTAGATTGACCTTGAACTTGGTGGGCGAGTTCGGCCACTTTGCTGGCGTTTTCGGTGTTGGCTTGTACGGCGCTGGTCATTTGGTGCATGGTGGCACTGGTTTGTTCTAAGGCAGCGGCTTGCTCTTGTACGCGTGATGATAGGTCGCTTGAGCCTTGCGATACTTGTGAGGCGGCATCGGAAACCACGTGTGAGGCTTGTAGTGCTAGGGTGACGACTTCGGTAATGCGTGCTGTTGAGGCGGCGCGGGCGTCTTGCAGCTCTTTGAAGCGTCCTTTGTAGGTGCCTTGGGAGACGACGGTTAAGTCGCCTTCCATTTGAGCTTTGGCGACATGAACAAGGTCGTTAACAAGTTCTTCTAGCGTATCCAGCGTGCTGTTGACTGCTTGTTTCATTTGTAATAAATCACCTTGGGCATTGGCGTTAACACGAGCGTCAAAATTGCCGTCATTTAGGCGTTGCATGATTTGGTTAATGTCGGAAACAACCAGCGACAGTACTTTCATCGAGTCCGCCACATTACGCAACATATTACCGAACTCACCCGGAGCTTGGACATTGACTTGAGCCGAAAAATTACCATTAGCCAAGGCACGCATGCTGGCATCCATCTCACTAATGGCACTTTGTGCCACATTCATTGAGTCATTTAAATTCTTTTGCATACTGTCAAAAGAAGCGTTCAATCGGGACACCATCCCATATAAAGATTCAACCGCTTGGCCCATTTCGTCTCGATCCACGTCCGTTTTCATCAACGAGACAGCGTCATAACTCATGCGCCGAGAAAAATCGCCCTGAGCTAACGCGGCGACAATACCATTAACCTGACTAATCGTTTGATTGGTTTGCTCAGCAACACGACCCAATGCCTGTTGCAACATTTTCGCTGCAAGAGACATGCGCGATGCGATCAACAACCCTAGAAAAAGACCGATAGCAATGGCAACCAACAATAGCAAAATCATCATATTGCGGCTGCTATGATAGAGCTCAGTATTCGCATCTGAAGTTGCTTTGGCAGTACTTTGCTTTAATTCAACCAATCGGTTAACAGCTGAGGTGACTTTGTCTGCATACTGACGGTTTTCAACAGTGAGCATATAAACCGAGTTACGTTGTTCAACAGGTACATTTTGATTTAACTCTGCTTTAGCCAACTCAATGACCTTTAACTGTGCTGCATCATAAGTCGCCAAATCAATACGTAGCTGATCAATCAGTTTTTTACTTTCCGCCAAATGAAACTTTGGTGATGCATTCTCAAGTGCATCACGAGCATGCTTTTGAAATACCAAAAACTCATCAAAATACTTATTAGACTCCGCAGCTAAGCGTGCATCTTTTTGCAACAAGATCGCATTTCGTAATACCCTTTCACCACCCAATAACGCAATATTGAGTTCTTTTATATGGTTTAATCCCAACAATTCTTGTTCATAAAGTTGCGTATCGGCCGCATCTAACTGCCCCATTTTATAAATGGCAAAAACAGCCAATAACAGCATCAAAAACAGCATGATCGAGGTTAAAAAAATCAATTTACCTCGAACAGAAAAATTATATAACCACTGCATCATCCATGCTCCCCACTAGCCAATAGTTCAAACGCGAGACAAAAATTGAACAAAAAAGTTACTTAGTGCATAGTAACATCGAATACTAAGTTATGTAACCATTTCAGTAAAAAAGTAAGGTTAACGAATACCACCGATGATCTTATATATGGCAATGATCTTGCCACTGCTCACTATAAGTTTTAACGACATCACCAATACGCACAAACGCATCGACCAACTGAGCATCAAAATGACTGCCCTTGCCTGCTTGCAAAAAAGCCAATGCCTGTTCATGAGAAAGTGCATTTTTGTAAGGTCGCGCCGAGCGCAAAGCATCGTAGACATCGACAATGGCCATTAGCCGTCCCGCCAGGGGAATCTCTCGCCCCGACAAGCCATTGGGATAACCACTACCATCCCATTTTTCATGATGCGTTAACGCAACCTGCTCTGCCAAAGTCAGAAATTCACCGTATTCACCCATACTGTTGGACGCCGCATGAAGAATATCGTAGCCTTTTTGCGCATGGGTTTTCATAATGACAAACTCTTCATCCGTAAGCTTGCCGGGCTTCAATAGAATATGATCGGGAATGGTGATTTTACCAATATCGTGCAAGGGGGCAGATTTAGCAATCATTTCGACCTGTTCGCTCGTCAGCTGGTACTCTGGCAAACTCTCACTCACTTCAATCGCCAGCAAACGAATGTAGTGTTGGGTGCGCTTAATATGAAAACCGGTGCATTCATCACGAAACTCAGCTAAAGAAATCATCACGGCCAAGCTGGCATCTTGTAACTTAAAGATACCCGATAACCGCTCTTCGACCATTTGTTCTAAACGTTCGTTTTCTTTTGCCAGAAAGTCCTGAAAGTCTTTCACTTTAAGATGGGTGCCAATACGCGCCAGTAACACTTTCGGGTTGATCGGCTTAGTAATAAAGTCATTACCGCCTGCACTCAAGGCGTCTTGTTCATCTTCAGCGGTGTTTTTAGCGGTAATAAACAAAATGGGTAAATGACGCGTGCTGGGTTGCTCACGCAAACGACGGCAAACTTCATAACCGTCCATTTCGGGCATCATCACATCCAACAGCACTAAGTCGGCTTGTTGTTGGGTAAAAAAGTCGAGCGCTTTCTGTCCACTGTTAACAAGACGAACTTGGTAATGCTCTGCCAAGAGTTTATTCAGCAGCATTAGGTTAGCTGGGGTATCGTCCACGCATAGAATGGTGGGTTTTACCTTTGGTACAGAATCGAGCATAGTCTTTCTCTAAATTAATTTAGTGAGGCTTAGTGAATGGATTATCTGCCTAAATAGCATGACAATCAAGCCTCTTTAATGGCAACTTGTGCCTCATCAAAGTCAATATTTTGCAATGCGTTAGCTAAACGTCGGTAAGCACTGGCGGATAAATGGCTTTCAAACACCGAACGATGCGCTTCAAAATAATCCAAACTATCACCACTAAAGTTTTCTAAATGCGCTAATAAAGTAGCACGAACTTCTAACCAATCACCGTCACTATGCGATGCTTGTTGATTCCCTTGCGCGCAGAATGCACTCACCAGCACCATCATCTCATTGAAATGCTGCTTAAACGCCTCATCCAATCGACCCTGTGCACCAGCCACATCTTGCTGTGACAAGGCTTTTTCAATATCAGCGAAACCCTGACTAATCGTCTGCATGGCAAAGGTTGCGGTAAGTCCTTTTAACGTATGCGCGAAACGCAATGCCGCTTCTGCATCCTCTGTCAGCAGGTTTTCCAAAGTCGGCAGTGCCTGAGCATAATCACTAGCAAACATACACAGGCTTTCAGTTAATAACTCTCTCGAATCACCCAATAATAACAAAGCTTGCGGCAAGTCCATCATGTGAATATCTTCCAAACAAAGCCCTGTCTGCTTATCCTCACAACCACAATCTTTGTTTGCTTCGCTGCTCAGGTCAAGGTAAGTATCGACTTTTAACCATTCAGCTAGGGTAGCATATAACTGAGCAGGCACAATCGGCTTACTCAAATGCGCATTCATGCCCGCATCAAAACATCGTTGCTTTTCTTCTTCAAAAGCATGTGCCGTCATGGCAATAATCGGCAAATCCGCTAGCTGTTGATATTGACGAATGGCTTTTGTGGCTTCAACACCATCCAAAACCGGCATTTGAATATCCATCAACACCATATCAAATACGCTATCAGTTTGCGTTGCATGATAAACCGCTTGTTCGCCATTGTCCGCTAGCACAATCGTGGCCTTGGTGGGCGCCAAGAGTTCTTTCGCAATTTGCTGATTCAATAAATTGTCTTCAACCAACAATATTTTTTTACCCAATAAATTCGGAATGTTTGACACACCACCTAATCGACGCCCAGTTGTACCGCTTCTGAGTGTCTCATCAAATAAAGGGGCTAGATGCGAAGGCAATACCGGCTTAGATAGGAAGTGTGCAATCCCTTGTTTGGTGGCCACACTCTGTAAACCACTCCAATCATGGAAGGACATAAGCACACACTGCTGAGTCAATGACGGATAATGTTGGCGGATTTGCTCAACCAACCAAACACCATCTTTACCTGGCATCATCCAATCAATAAAAATCCAATCCGGTTGTGGATGTTTGTGCAAGAAAGTCAGCGCTTCTTCGGCATTATGGAGTTTAATAACATGGAAATTAAACATGGCCAATTGAATGGCAACCTGCTCGGCAGCCAACTCAAAATCGTCCACCACTAACGCCACTTTTTCTTGCGCATGACAAGGCAAGTTGGCCGGCGCACCATCAACCTTCACTTGGAAAGTAAAGGTGAAGCAACTGCCCTTACCCTGCTCGCTGGTTACCGTTAAGTCCCCACCCATCAAACGCGCTAAGTTACGCGAGATAGCCAACCCCAGTCCTGTACCGCCATATTTACGCGTAGTCGAAGCATCTGCTTGCGTAAACTCTTGAAAGAGCTTAGTAACCTGCTCTTCACTCATACCAATGCCCGTGTCTTCAACCCGAATCGCTACTGTCCAAAGCGCATCTTGACGATCCATGACATTGACATCAACAACGATGTAACCCCGTTCAGTAAACTTAATGGCATTACTGAGCAGATTCAGTAGCACCTGACCAATGCGCACCGAATCACCGAGTAATTTAGGTTGACGACAGAAACTCAATTCTGGATCAATATAAAGCAACACTTCGAGACGCTTATTGCTGGCACTAGTTTGCGTTGGCAACAAACTTGCCTGTAAAACCTCTTCCAGCGCAATTGGCTCAAACTCGATTTCCATTTTTCCAGATTCAATTTTACTAAAATCAAGAATCTCATTAATGATACGTAACAGGTTATTGGCAGCAACGTGAATTTTTTCGACATAGTCTTGCTGTTGTGGTGTCAGTTTAGTACCTAGGGTCAAATAAGCCATGCCTAAAATGGCATTCATCGGTGTACGAATTTCATGACTCATATTAGCCAAAAACTGTGCTTTAGCCTGGTTAGCGTGCGTTAACAAGTCGTGCGTTTCATGCAAATCGGCAATGGCAGTATTAATCCCTAACTGCAACTGTTTCAACTCACCCGTATATTTACCGACCATATAACGACTGAAGTTAGCGCTGGCTGCACTCGAAACCGCATCATTAGCCTCTCTTAAGGCCACCGATATTTGCTCTAACAAGCGGTTGAAATCAGCTTTCATACGCTCTAGTTCATTATCACCATGCACAGGCAAACGCTGGCTAAAATCACTGGTTTCTATCACGCGCTGAATATTGGCGGAAACTTCACCAATCGGATCAGTTAATAAGCGACGCACCAAAACGACTAACAACCACACAGTGAGTAAAATTACCAAAAAGAAAGAACCGCCCACCATCCACATTTGCGCTTCTGCAACGGCAACTTTATCTTCAATCGGTGCAGAGGGTTGCGATAATACATGCTGACCAATCACCCTTCCGGCCTCGTCAATAATCGGATAGATACCCACCAAACGACCATCCGAAAGGAAAAACTCAGGTTTGGTGCTACGTGGATCAAAATTAAATCGTGTCAGCAGGTTACGCTTCACAAAATCGACAGCACTTTCGGTAAACCTATCTTTACTTGCCAGCATAATGTCATCGCTCAGCATCGGATAGTCTTGATAGGCTTTCGGCAATTTTCCTTCGGTGCGTGCAACCAAACTTGGCTTATGGACTACCATCACCCAGTCGATATTATCTGCTTGGATAAGACGCACTACCGAACCAATCCCTTGTGTGATCGAAACCAAACCAATCGCTTGATCTTGATGCATCACAGGAGCGAAACCAACAATACCGACACCCGCTTCACCAGCACCAAAACTAGCTTCTGCCCACTGAGATTCAAACACTTTCTTCGCTAAGGGATGAGGTGCTTTGGCACCGCTAAAATTTTTATCCCATGAACGCGCAATGATCATTCCTTCTGCATTAATTGCTTGCGCACGGATGTTTTTGTACTGCGTGACCTTGGCATAATCAGCAATAATCGATTCAATGGCTTCAAAGGCTTTTTCTTTATCTTGGGTTAGCAACCCATCAACCAACAGCTTTTGTCGGGCAATACTTTGCGCAATTGAAATAACCGAATCTTTTTTCGCTTCCAAGCGCATATCTAGGTTATAACGCATTTGCTTGTTCGCTTCCGCAAACATTTCTGATTCAATTGGGGTAAGCACTTTCCAGTTAAAAATGCTGCCAATAAGTAATGAACTGACCAATACCATTAGGAAAGTAATCGTGACAATGAGACGATAGACCGACCGAGTTTTGGGGCGATTGATCTTATGGTAAGAATTTAGGGGCATAAAACAACCTTGCCATGAGTGCTTAAACAATGGATAACTTAGCGGAGTATAACCCTAAATAACAAACCTTATTATGCCTAACTGTGTGGGCTAGAGCTATGCCTTTAAGCGTCAAATTCGACTTTTTTGTGCTAGACTTAGCCTATTAACAGTTTTTATGACGGATAAAAGATGCCTCTATTACCTGCGGTTCCTCATCTAGAAACGGCATTAAAAGGCCCGTTACTGACAATTGAACAAAAGTTATTGGCGAATAAAGCAATTATCGAATCTTGGTTCCGTTGCCAATTTCGTAGCACGCCTGCGCCCTTTTATGCATCGGTAGACTTACGCAATGCTGGCTTTAAGCTTGCGCCTGTAGATACCAACCTATTTCCAGCTGGTTTCAATAACCTCCACCCAGACCTGCGTCCGCTGGCCATTAACGCCGTTCAGCATGGTATCGAGCGCTTTTGTCCTGTTACCGATGGCGTACTGATTATTCCTGAAAACCATACGCGAAATCTTTATTATTTAGAGAACCTATGCACTTTGGCTAACTTAATTAGCGACGCAGGCTATGCTGTGCGCATTGGCAGTTTGAATCCGGATGTTCAAACGCCCACAGCCATTGAATTGCCTTCAGGTCGTCCTTTGATGTTAGAGCCATTAATTCGACGCGACAATCGAGTCGGTGTAGCCGACTTTTTCCCTTGCGCTGTGCTATTAAACAACGATTTAGCAAGTGGTATTCCCGATAGCTTGCAGGGCGTTGACCAAGTACTCTTACCACCCGCCAGCCTAGGTTGGCATAGTCGCACCAAAAGCGCACACTTCACCCATTACAAAGCGGTGGCACAAGAATTTGCCGATCTCATTGATTGTGATCCTTGGTTTTTCGACCCCTTATTCACCACTTGTGATGGCATCGACTTCCAGCATGGCGAAGGTATAGATCAACTGATTAACACCTGTGAACAGCTACTGTCCGACATTCAAGCGGCTTATGATGCGCATGGCATCGAACAAAAACCCTACCTCATTGTTAAAGCCGATGCTGGCACTTATGGCATGGGCGTCATGTCCGTGCTTGATCCGCAACAGCTGGCTTCTTTAAACAAAAACGCACGTAAAAAAATGACCAGTGGCAAAGAAGGGTTAAGCACCGAGCGCGTCATCATTCAAGAAGGCATTTATACCTTTGAAACCGTGAGTGACGCGGTGGCGGAGCCGGTCGTTTATATGATTGATCACGCCGTGGTAGGTGGTTTTTATCGCGTCCACACGGGTAAAAATGTTACCGATAACCTAAATGCGGTTGGTATGCATTTTGAACCGCTTGCCTTTGCCGACGCTTGTATTCAACCCGATGCCCGTTTAAACCCCGACGCTGCACCCAATCGTTTTTATGCTTACGGCGTTGTCGCTCGTTTAGCGCTCGTAGCGGCAGCACGTGAGCTGAAACAGAGTAAGGAGCAATAACCGATGAACTGGCTGGACATTAACTTACCTCTCGTTGTCTTAATTCCCTTTGCCGGTGCTGCATTAGCGGCATGGGCGGCTCGTTTTCACCGCGTTGCTGCGGCTTGGACTGCGGGTGGCGTGGCCTTATTATCGCTTGCGTTACTCTTACCGAGTGCCATCGACACCTTTGCTGGTGAAACGCTCATTCAATCTTGGGCATGGATGCCGAGCATCGGTCTTTGGTTTGCCTTCAGACTGGATGGTCTCGCCCTGCTCTTTGCGCTGCTTATTTTAGTGATCGGCTTGCTGGTTATTTTATATGCACGCTATTACTTATCAGCGAAAGATTCGATGGGGCGCTTTTTTGCCTACCTGCTGATGTTTATGGGCTCAATGCTTGGCATCGTTCTATCTGAAAACTTATTGCAGTTGATCGTATTCTGGGAGCTGACCTCGCTTACTTCCTTTTTACTTATTAGTTACTGGCAACACCGTAAGGATGCACGCGAGGGCGCACGCATGGCATTAGCCATTACTGGCGCGGGCGGTTTGGCCATGCTGGGTGGCGTGTTACTTTTAGGTCATGTGGTCGGTAGCTATCAACTCACCGATGTGCTGGCATCTGGCGAATTGATTCAGCAACATCCCTTATACACCGTCATTCTAGTACTGATTTTATTGGGTGTTTTCACTAAGTCTGCCCAATTCCCCTTTCACTTTTGGCTACCCCACGCCATGGCGGCACCAACACCGGTTTCGGCTTACTTGCATTCCGCCACTATGGTCAAAGCCGGTATCTTTATGCTGGCACGTCTTTTCCCTGCACTATCTGGCACCATTGAATGGAATCTATTGGTGGGCGGCGCTGGCTTGGCAACCTTACTCATTGGCGCTTACACCGCCCTATTCAAGCACGATTTGAAAGGACTACTCGCTTATTCCACCATTAGTCATTTAGGATTAATCACGCTGTTATTTGGCTTTGGTACACCTTTGGCAGCAGTAGCGGCTATTTTTCACATCATCAACCATGCCACCTTCAAAGCATCACTCTTCATGGTAGCGGGCATTATCGACCATGAAACCGGTACACGAGATATGCGTAAATTGAATGGCCTGCTTAAGTATATGCCGCACACGGCGCTATTGGCGATGATTGCCTCTGCTGCCATGGCTGGCGTACCCTTGCTGAACGGATTTTTGAGTAAAGAGATGTTCTTTGAACAAGCCGTCAGTGCCAGTGATGCTCAGGGCTGGACTTGGCTAGTTCCCGTGCTTGTAACGATTGCCGCTATTTTCTCGGTTGCCTATTCACTGCGCTTTATTCATGACGTGTTTTTTAATGGCGAACCGATTGACCTACCTAAAACACCGCACGAACCGCCGCGTTTTATGAAAATTCCGGTCGATTTGTTGGTATTGATCTGTTTAGCGGTGGGTATGCTGCCGATGTTCACAGTCGCACCCATTCTTGCCGTTGCCGTTGCAGGCACCTTACAAACGACACCGCCAGAATATAGTTTGGCACTCTGGCATGGCTTTACCTTGCCACTGTGGATGAGCATTATTGCGCTGGTACTCGGTGTTGCCTTATACACGGTACGTCAACGTTTGTTCGATTGGCACGAGCGCACCCTACACCATTGGGATGCACGCGTCATTTTTAATGCGTTATTGAATGGCCTCATTAAAACTGCCCACAAGGTTAGTCGTCGCTTTGATCAAGGTAGTTTACAAAATGCCTCTGCTTGGATTGTCGTTGCCGCACTAGTAGCCGGAGGCTGGGGTTTTTGGCTCAGCCAGCAACCTTTGCTAGGCGATAGAGTATTACTCGATATTGACCCAGTCAGCTTGTTAATGGGTGTGCTACTCATTGTCGCCAGCGTGTTAACAGCACTGTGGCATCGTCAACGCTTGGTGTCGTTAATTATATTAGGCGTTGTTGGCTTAATTGTGTCGCTCATCTTCGTCAAATTCTCAGCACCCGATTTAGCCTTAACGCAACTCTCGGTTGAGGTGGTAACCATCGTGTTAATGTTGTTAGCACTTTACTATTTACCACAAACCACACCGAAAGAATCGGCTTCACCGCGTCAATGGCGCGACTTGGCGCTAGCACTGGTTTCAGGCATTGCAGTCACCTTACTCACCATGTCTGTACTCAGTCGTGACTTCGTTCCCATTTCCGACTTCTTCCTAGCAAAAGCACTACCTGAAGGCGGTGGGACTAATGTGGTTAATGTCATTTTGGTCGATTTCCGTGGCATTGATACCTTAGGTGAAATTGTGGTATTGGCACTGGCTGGCTTGGGTGTTTATGCCATGCTGAAAGGCATGTCTTTACCCGCACCCAGTCATGATATTAATGGACTGGCTTGGCATACTGATAAGCATTCACCCATTATGCAAACGCTCACGCGCTTGCTATTACCCTTAACGCTGTTAATTGCAGTCTATATTTTCTTACGCGGACATAATTTACCGGGTGGCGGCTTTATTGCTGGCCTCATTGCCGCGATTGCGTTAATTGTGCAGTATCTCGCTAATGGTATCGTTTGGACACGTGAACGCTTGCCGGTTGATATGCATAAAGTTGTCGGGGTAGGTCTGCTGATTGCCACTGGTACAGGCTTAGTGGCGATGGGCATTAACTTCCCCTTCCTCACCTCGACCTTTACCCATTTACATTGGCCGATTGTCGGCGAGTTTGAGGTGGCCAGTGCCATTGCTTTCGATTTAGGGGTGTTTTTGGTCGTCGTTGGCTCAACTGTTATTGCCTTGGTTCGCTTGGGTGAATTAAGTCATTCAGCCCCTAACATAACGGCGGAGAAACAATAATGGAATGGTTAATTGCAATTTGTATTGGTGCCATGACTGCCAGCGGTGTTTACTTAACACTCAGGGCACGCACCTTCCCTGTGGTACTGGGGTTGACGCTGTTGGCTTATGCCGTCAATGTGTTCCTGTTTGCTATGGGGCGTTTTGTGGTGGGACAACCAGCCATTATCGATGACAATGCGCTGGGTTATGCCGACCCCTTGCCACAAGCCTTAGTATTAACGGCCATTGTGATTGCGTTTGGCATGACTGCTTTTCTCATTGTACTGGCACTGAAAGCACGCGGGGAAATGGGTAATGATCATGTCGATGGCTTGCACCGCGATGATGACGAGGAGAAAAATACACGATGATGTCACTCACCATTACACCCGTATTACTGCCCCTAATTGCTGGTTTCAGTTTATTGTTACTGCGTCAACAATCCTTAGCAGTTCAACGTCTGTTTAGCTTGGGCTTTATTCTTGCCCTAGTCATGATCGCACTAAACCTAGTCAGCACAGCGGCTAGTGGTGAGCATCAGGTGTATTTGGCAGGCAACTGGATGGCACCCTTTGGTATCGTCTTTGTGCTCGACCAATTATCGGCATTAATGGTATTGCTCACTGCATTACTCGCGCTAGCAGCAATGACTTATACCATCGCTCATAAAATTGACGAATTGGGTGCGCATTTTCATGTACTCTTTCAACTGCAACTCTTTGGACTGAATGGCGCCTTTATGACGGGCGATGTATTCAACCTCTTTGTCTTCTTCGAAGTATTGCTGTTAGCCTCTTACGGTCTATTACTTCACGGAGGTGGTCGTTTACGTACCAAAGCAGGCTTACATTATGTTGTTATTAACTTAATAGGTTCGACCTTATTTTTGTTTGCGGTCGGTGCGCTTTACGGTGCGGTCGGTACGCTCAACTTGGCTGACATGGCTGATAAAATTGCCCAAGCACCCGAAGAACGTCATGGACTCATTGCCAGTGCGGGGTTATTACTGCTGATTGTGTTTGGACTAAAAGCAGCCATGTTCCCACTCTATTTGTGGTTACCTGCTGCTTATTCGCAAACCTCTGCGCCGGTTGCCATTATTCGTGTGCACGGTACACTATTCGGTGAAGCAGCTGGTCCACTTGCTTACCTACACATCGACTGGGTGTTAGTGAGTGGATTAATTACACTCGTGTTAGCTGCCTTAGCGGTTATTGCGGCTAAAGGCTTGCGTGAACAAGTCGCTTATTTGGTGCTGGCATCGGTAGCGACGCTACTCATTGGTATTGGTTTAAATCGCGATGGTTCTTTAGCGGCAACGCTTTTCTATTTAGTCCATTCGACACTGATTGCCGCTGCGCTATTTCTGTTAGCCGATACCATCAGTCGCGGCAGAGGTGATTTTGCCGACAAATTCGTCTCAGCACCCGCTATACCTCAGGCTATTTTTATCGGTGCGGTGTTTATGTTTGCCGCTATTGCCATGACCGGCATGCCGCCACTGTCGGGATTCTTTGGTAAACTAGCCTTACTCAATAGCGCCTTGACACATCCTTGGATATTCACCATCTTTGCTGTCGTGTTACTATCCAGCCTATTACTGATTATTGCCATGGCGCGTGCGGGCTCTTTGCTGTTTTATCGCACACAACCCACGACTGAATCGGTTACAACACCACCTAATCGACTGGCGCTGAGTGCCGTATTAGCCTTATTATCGGTAGCCGCACTCATGGTCGTGTTTGCCAACCCGATGCATGAGTGGACGCAAAGCATTGCACAGCAACAGTTAGCTCATTCCACCTACTTGAACGCCGTTCTTTCCACGCCAGTGATAACACGCGAGGTAAGCCCATGATAACCCGACTACTTCCCCACCCCTTGCTGACACTTGCACTATGGGCAATGTGGCTATTACTCAACAATACCTTGGCAATGGGTCATGTTGTGCTGGGGTTAATCCTAGCCATTCTCATTCCCTGGTTCAGCCAACGTTTTTGGCCAGAGCGCATCTGCATTCATCAACCACTGACATTATTGCGCTTTATTGGCATCGTTATGTGGGATATTCTGGTTGCTAACATCACCGTGGCACGATGGGTTATGGGACCCAACGACAAGCTACAACCGGCATGGCTAAGCATTCCACTGGATATTCAGTCGCCTTTAGGCATCAGCTTATTGGCCAATACCATTTCCTTAACACCGGGAACAGTCTCTTGCGACTTATCAGCCGATCAGCGCAGTCTGTTGGTTCACGCCTTACACGTTGAAGATAGATCAGCAGCTATTGCCGAAATGAAACGTCGCTACGAACAACCCTTAATGGAGGTATTTCGTTCATGCTAAGTACCGCCCTTTTTATTGCCTTGGGCTTGGTCAGTCTGGCACTGTTCCTCAGCTTGATCCGACTCGTCAAAGGTCCATCAACTCCAGACCGTATTTTGGCGCTCGATACCCTTTACATTAATACTATTGCTATTCTCATTTTGTTAGGCAT
>NCFI01000058.1 GCA_002281095.1 Thiotrichales bacterium 35-46-9
GTTGAAACGCTCGCCAATGATCCGACAATTGTGAGCCCAACAAATTTAATTGTTTGGCATCTTCCAATAAAGTATCAACTTCGCCATAGAGTCTTAACTTCAAGTCGATCATCTCAATAGCTTGCCCCAACAAAATAAACTGTGCGGCTCGACTTTTTACCAGACGCGTACTCAATCGCCCCCAAAAATACTCAATTTCACTTAACAGTTGCTCTAACTCATAAGCGTCTAAGTTATTGTCGGTTTGATGCTGCTTTAAAGCGACATGCACACCATTAACACTGCCAAACAGACTATCGGATAACAAATCACGTACCGTAATGGCATTTTCACGCGCTTGGGCACTAACCCAATACAAACTGGCACTGTGTTCACCATAACAGGCTTGTTTTAAAAAATCCGTCGCACACGAATAGGTTAGGCTAACACCCAGCTTTTCAAAGAGTTGACGACCAGAATGCAAATCTCTATCAATAACCATATCAAACTGAACTAGGGTTTCTTTACCTAAGGTTTCTAGTCGCTGTTGATAACGCCCTAACCACAACAAAGCATCGGCCATGCGGGGACTTAAATATAATGACGCTGCCATAATTAAGCTCCCAATACCCAAGTATCTTTAAAACCACCACCTTGCGATGAATTCACCAAGTAGTTACCTTCCTCACGAGCAAATCGCGTTAACCCACCTGCCCAGACTTTAATATCCTCTCCATGCACAATGTACATGCGTAAGTCAGATTTGCGCGGTTCCACTTTGCCGTTAATAAAGGTAGGAATGTCATAGAATTCGATGCGTTCCTGAGCGATAAAACGGCGGGGTTCAGCGTTAATATGGGCTGCCAAATCGGTTAATTGCTTTTGGCTGAGCTTATCACCAAACAAAACACCATAACCGCCCGCTTCCGCCACATCTTTAATGACTAATCGATGCAGATTTTCCATTACATAGCGTCTATCGGTTTCAAACCAAGGTAAAAAGGTCGGTGCATTCGACATTAAGGGCGTTTCGCCCAAATAGTACTCAATCATTTTAGGCACAAAATAATAAATACCCTTGTCATCGGCAATGCCATTACCGACGGCGTTCAACAAAGCTACATTACCTGCGCGATAAACGCTCATCAAATTCGGCACACCAATCATGCTATCATCACGGAAACACAAAGGGTCTAAAAAATCATCGTCTAAACGGCGATAAACCACACCGACTCGAACGCGTTTACCATTAAAGCTTTTCAGATAGAGCACTTTGTTTTCAACAAACAAGTCTTCATTCGTCACTAATCGTGCACCACTAACGCGCGCTAAATAACTATGCTCATAAAAAGCGGAATTAAATCGCCCTGGACTCAGCACCACACTAATACCACCAGGATTGACATGGTCGTACATGGCACTTAGGCTATCACCGTAATGATCACTGGGCATAATCGACATTTGTTCAAACAACTGCGGGAACAACTGGCGATAAGCTCGACGAATACTGAGCGGGTAACTGGCACCCGATGGCACACGAAGGTTGTCTTCTAAAATTAACCACTCATTCGTCGCCGAATCCTTCACCAAATCCAAACCACTAATGTGTGTTCTGATCTGCTTAGTGACAGCGCAACCGTGAAAGCTGGGGAGATAAGCCTTGCTGCCAAAAACAAAGTCAGGCGGAATGATGCCGTCTTTTATGATTTTTTGTTCCCCATAGATGTCATTTAAAAACGCATTTAAGGCCGCAACACGCTGCGCTAAGCCTTTTGAAAGACGTGCAAACTCATCGGCAGGAATAATGCGTGGAATGGCATCGAAAGGAAATGTCTGCTCTACAAACTGATTGTTTTTGTAAAGATTAAATGTCACACCCTGACGTTGCATAAAATCATCAAACCCCGACAAGCGAGTGTGATTTTGTTGTTGAAATAGCGCAAAAAAGCGCTCGTAACTCTCATTGTTTTCGAGCATAGGCCACCGTGAAGATTAATAATCAATCTCTGTTAACCCGGTGTTATTTTGTAGGGAATTTGCCACTTTTGTTTTATTTCAGTGTATCAGGGTTGTTTTAATCGCGCTAGTGGGGTTAAGCTAATCACACCATTATTCGTAACTAACCATCACGCCCTAATATCATGCCCTACCCACAACAATTGATTGGTGCCTTTGTTTCAGCACTCATTGCACTGCCTCTTGGACTCGCTTTTGGTGTTGCTTCTGGGTTGGGAGCCGAAGCCGGTGTATTGAGTGCCGTTATTGCCGGATTCGTTTCCGCACTTTGGAGTGGTACTGCTGGGCAACACTCTGGTCCAACGGGTGCTGTCTCAGTACTATTGGCCTTGTCAGTTGCCCACTTTACGCAAGCCATTCCGAACAATCCAGAGGCAGCCATTATGCTTACCTTGGCCGTAGTGGTATTGGCTGGTGCCATTCAAATGCTGTTTGGCTGGTTAAAGTGGGGGCGATTCATTGAGTATCTTCCCCACTCTGTTATTTCTGGACTGCTTAGTGCTATTGGCATTATGCTCGTATTAGAACAGCTTCCTGCCATCCTTGGTGGTGAAAACTGGGTCTATCCTTTAGAAGTGATTATGGCCTTACCCAGTATGCTTTCAGCGCCTTCATGGCCTGAATTGATACTAGGCTGTGCGACCATTTTATTTATGATGATTTGGCCAAAACATTTCCCCCGACTCAATCGCTATTTACCTGCGCCAATTATGGTGCTCGTTATGGGAGTTATCATCGTCAGCGTATTATCTCATCAACACTTATTGGCAGTGAACGGCGTTTGGTGGATGGGTGACTTTCGCGTCATTGGTGAATTAAGTTTTCATATGCCAAGCTTACATTTACCTTCGTTGGAGGTCTGGCAATTGCCTTATCTGGTACAAACTGCTTTTACGTTAGCGGTGGTTGCGAGTTTGGTTTCTCTGTTGGGCTCTGTCGTTACGGAAAAAATGACTCGTCAAACCCATGATCCTGACAAAGAGTTGATGGGACAAGGGTTGAGTAACATAGCCAGTGGTCTGTTTGGGGGTATGGCCAGCACGGGTGCCCCAATGCGCACAACCGTTGCCATGTCTTATGGCTCTCGGTCTAGCTGGGCGGCGGCTGTACATGCGCTATTGGTTGGCGTGCTCGCCTTCAGTGTGCAAGATTTTTTTGCTCATGTGCCGCTTGCCGTTTTAGGCGGACTACTCATTAAAGTCGGCCTAGATCAAATTGACTGGTCTTATCTCAAACGCTGGCGCGCCATTCCCAAAGCAGGTAAAAGCATGATGCTTGCCGTGTTAACAACCGCTATTCTATTGGATTTAGTCAGTGCCGTTGTGGTTGGACTAGCCATGGCCAGTTTCGTACTCTTTGGACGCATGACACAATTACAACTCAATGCACTACATTTGGGACGTCATCCAGCGGAGTTGCCATCAGTTTGGTTTACTGAGCAAGAAACAGAGCTATTAAAACAGGCAAACAATGAATGTGTTTTCGCCTACTTAGACGTACCCATGAGCTTTGGCGCTGCCCGCGGACTCTCTCGACGTGTATTGGCAATGCCAGGAACAGCCTATGTGCTCGATTTTCGTTCAGTTCCTTATATTGATTTTAGTTCTGCCATGGTACTGGATGATCTCATCTATCGCTTACACAGTCGTGGTGCTAAGGTGTGGCTACTGTTGGCACTCGGAGACGCACAAGATCAACTCACGCGCCAAGGTGTATTAAACAAACTGGAAGGTAGAACGGGATTTGATCGGGAAGCTGCGCTACAGCAGGCACTTGAATTCATTGAACACTCAGTCCGCACAGCCTAGTTTCATCCATGTCAAAATGTTCAACTTTGGCACATTAACTGCTCAATTCTTATGAAAATTAAGATTAGCAGCCCCAAAAACACTTGATTGAACCAAAATAAAACAAAAACAGCACCAAAAAGGGAATCTCATGGAATATAAAGGGCTAAAATTGGACGATCGTCTCGTTCACCTTATTCGTTACATGCCCGATGTTGATGATCTAAGGGAAACGATTGGCCGCTACCAAGCAGTATGGGACAATCTCGCTTTGCTGGGTCAACTCTCAGGCGTAGGCAATGAAATGGGTAGTACGAGGGAGTCATTTTTTAAACTCAGCGAGTCCCTTGTAAACCACCTTGGTAATGAACATTGGCAAGAGCTTAATCAAAGATTATCGATGAAAGCCAGTGTTGCAACCGATATGATGCAGCGTAATCTGTTTGAACGGACTGCTGATATTGGCTTTTTAGCAACAGATCAGACCATTATTGACTTTCTCAGTCAACCAGAAAGCTTTTCAATTACAACCTTGACAGCACATCTTGAATCTTATCGTGCTAACTACAGCGTCTATCACGATATTATCTTGTTAGATAGCTTGGGTAAGGTCTTATTTCGACTTCATCCGAACGGTGTCGAGGTAAGCCAGGATGAACTCATCAAAACGGCACTGAACACCAATGAACCCTATGTTGAAGTATTCCGCAAGAGTGACTTACTGCCAGAATTAACGAACGCACACATTTATGCTTACCGAGTTCAAGATAGCACGGGAAGCGTCTTAGGTGTACTTTGTTTGTGTTTTAACTTCCAAGATGAATGCCAGCGCATTTTTAAAGAGCTTAATGATGGTGATTGGTCCATCATCAGCTTAACCGACACCTCAGGTAAAGTGATTGCCAGCAGTGATGAGCAACAACTCCCTATTGGCACTCAAGTAACCCATCATACTAAAGCAATGAAGATTCAGCGGTTAGCAGGCCGTAAATATCTTGTCAGTAGTCGAGTGGGCAAAGGTTATCAAGGCTACACTGGACAAAGTTGGTTGGGGCATGTCATGATCCCCATCGACTTTGCTTTTGAACGTAACGAACAACCCAGTCTTGAGCTAACCAGTCTGCGCGGATTGGATATTTTTTCGCTTGAGTTAATGAGCATTCCAAGACAAGCCGATCGCATCCAGGTGAACTTGAATCGTTCCGTTTGGAATGGCAGTCTGCACCAACATGTTGGACAAAGCGAGACACTGTTTTCGCGAGCTTTATTGTGGGAAATTAGCCAAACTGGACTTAAAACCAAAGCATTACTGGCTGATGCTATCGAGAACCTATATCAAACCGTTATCGGTGCCACGCTCGCCAATAACCGCTTTTTAGCGTCTCTGGCTGTTAACATCAAAGATCGGAATTTATACGAACGCGCAAACGATTGTCGCTGGTGGTCACTCACAGCACGTTTTAGAGAAGCACTAGCCCAAACCTCAATCAATGCTGAAATGGTTCAAGAGCTAAACGCGACTTTGGCTTATATTAATCGACTTTACACGGTTTACACCGGCATTATGCTTTACGATAAATCAGGCAAAGTGGTCGCGGTGTCGCAAGCCCACTTAACGGAATGGATTGACCAACCGATCAATGAGTCGTGGGTCAGCAAAAGCCTAGCGCTGAGATCCAGTCGTGAATACGTGATTTCAGACTTTAGCGCAACACCACTTTACGATAATCGACCCACCTACATCTATGCAGCAGCGGTGATGCATCCAACGCAAGCTCAACAAGTCGTAGGCGGTATCGCGCTCATTTTTGACAGCTTGCCTCAGTTTACGACCATGTTAGAAGAGTCACAGCCAACGAATGAACAATTTAACAGTTTTTCCGCCTTTTTTGATGAACAAAATAATGTGATTGCCAGCACTCACCCTGGCTTTCAGCCATCCAAACCCTTACCCATTGATTTAAGCGAGGTGCTAGAACAGGGTTACGGTATTGTAGAATGCCAAGATGGTCGTTATGCGGTCGGCATCGCACAGGCTTCAGGTTATCGGGAATACCCCGCCAATACCAATGGCAAAGCAACTTATGCCGCCCTATTTAGTCGCATTGGTGATCATCTTGCTGCGAATGAATTGACGCAACACAAATCTTCAACAGCACGTCAAATACCGAAACAAACTTTAACCGACGATAAGGCCATCAGCATCGCCACTTTTTGTATTGCTGACCAACATTATGGGCTAGCCGTCGATGCCATTATCGAGGCAGTAGACTTATCATTAATGCGCCAAGGTATTCCAAGTGAGGATGCATCTTTTATCGGATTTGTTTCTCATCAACAGCGTGTTATTCCGGTCATATCCCCTGTGCGTTGGCTAGGACAAACCGTTGATATAGCACAAGCACAACTGTTAATTATTGAGCATGACTTTATTCGTTTTGCCCTAATGGTTGATCAGTTGGGGCACATTCAGCATTTAACTCCTGAGCAAATCATGCCCTCACCCAGCAATATCGGTCAAGGATTGGTACAAGGTTTGATTAGTGTGGGTGAAGCTGATGATGATGTTATTTTATTGTTATCCATCGACGTCATGATTCAAAGTCTGACCAGTAAAACCAATCATTGACGACAGCCGTAATCGTGACAATCCTCCCCTACACAACGATAACGTTTGGTCGAAACATAGTCTGGTGCGTCGCGCTGGGAAACCTGTTCGCAACTTTTCGTTTTATTGATACGCTGTTCGACATTCGTTACTTGTCGCTCTACCCATGTACAAGCACTCATTTGCAGGAACAAAAGCGTCAGTACCACTGTTTTAAACAACGCCCACCTCCTTCACTACAATCATTTTTGGCAGTCACTTTTTAATCACCTTTTTGCTAACTATAACAGAACTTTGTAACAAATATGGAAAACACAACTCTCCCCGTTCAAGACGTCCTATTCTTACTAATTGGCGCTGTCATGGTGCTGGCCATGCATGCAGGATTTGCCTTTTTAGAGGTAGGTACAGTTCGTCAAAAAAACCAAGTGAATGCTTTGGTTAAAATTTTGGCCGATTTAGCTGTCTCGACACTCGCCTACTTTTTTATCGGTTATACGCTCGCTTATGGTTCTCACTTCTTGATGAATGATCAAGCGCTATCCGTTGATGCTGGTTATGCCTTAGTGAAATTTTTCTTTCTCATGACCTTTGCTGCTGCCATTCCAGCGATTGTTTCGGGCGGGATTGCTGAACGGGCTAAGTTTAATCCCCAATTAGCTGCCACTTTTGCTATTGTCGGTTTTGTCTATCCCTTTTTTGAAGGTATTGCTTGGAATGGTAATTTTGGTATTCAAGCTTGGCTGGCAACCACTTTTGGCGCACAATTTCACGACTTCGCTGGCTCTGTCGTTGTTCACGCCGTGGGTGGCTGGATTGCACTCGCCGCTGTACTCCATCTTGGCGCGCGTCGCGGACGCTACACCAAAGAAGGCCTAGTATCAGCTCATCCTCCTTCGAATATTCCCTTTTTAGCACTAGGCTCGTGGATTTTAATTGTCGGCTGGTTTGGCTTTAACGTTATGTCAGCACAAAAACTCGAAGCCATTACCGGATTAGTTGCCTTAAACTCACTCATGGCAATGGCCGGAGGCACCTTAGCGGCATTGGTCGTTGGCAAAAACGACCCTGGCTTTGCTTATAACGGACCACTTGCTGGTTTAGTAGCCATTTGTGCCGGCTCCGATATTGTCCACCCGATTGGTGCGCTCGCTATTGGTGCCATGGCTGGCGCTATGTTCGTCACTTTGTTCACCTTAACGCAAAATAAATGGAAAATCGATGACGTGCTGGGCGTATGGCCACTACATGGACTTTGCGGAGCTTTTGGCGCACTGGCAGCAGGCATTTTCGGGCTTGAAAGCTTAGGTGGCATGGGTGGTGTGTCGCTTATTTCACAAATTATCGGTACGTTAATCGGTATTAGTATTGCGTTTATAGGTGGATACTTAGTCTATGGTTTGCTAAAGTTAGCGGTCGGCATTCGCTTAAGCGATGAAGAAGAATATGATGGTGCCGATATGACCATTCACCATATCACGGCTACTCCCGATCGTGAAACACGTTGGTAAGCCAAAACACTTAGTTGAAGGAAACCTGTTTTTATGATGACCCCCGACGTTAAAACAAACGCTTATACTGATGCTCGCCTGCATAGCCATCCTGCTGTTGCTTTAACGGGAGAATTGGTGTCGAGAGACTCAGTCACCCCTGAAGATAAGGGATGCCAAGAGGTGTTAAGAACACAGCTCGAAGCGCTTGGCTTTCGTTGTGAAAAGCTCATTTTCGAAGACGTCACCAACCTGTGGGCACGCAAGGGGTCACAAGCACCGCTTTTTATATTTGCTGGTCATACCGATGTCGTCCCTCCTGGCAATAAAGATAAATGGTCGTTTGATCCTTTCCTTCCCGCTATTGTTGATGGGCAACTCTATGGGCGCGGCAGTGCCGACATGAAAGGTGGCGTCGCCGCTTTTATGGCGGCACTGACCGAGTTTTTAGCGCAACATCCTGACCATGATGGCAGTATTGGCGTGCTAATCACCTCCGATGAAGAAGGCGCAGCCATTAACGGCACAGTTAAAGTGATTGAAACGCTAATGGCACGCGGTGAACAAATCGACTACTGTGTACTTGGCGAACCGACGGCAGAAGAGCAGCTTGGCGATATGATTAAAATCGGTCGTCGCGGCTCTTTGTCAGGTCGATTAGTCATTCAGGGTAAACAAGGTCATATTGCCTATCCACATCTCGCCGACAATCCTATTCACAAAGCCATGCCAGTTTTGGCAGAGCTGACGCAAATTGAATGGGATAAAGGCAATGATGCTTTTCCAGCAACCAGTTTTCAAATTTCTAATATTCGCAGCGGGTTGGGGGTGAGCAATGTTATTCCACCCGATATCACCATCGACTTTAATTTTCGTTTCTCTACTGAGCAAACAGCTGACACAATTAAAAAACGCGTACATGCCCTGCTTGATAGCAAATCGCTCAGCTACGAACTCAACTGGAATCTCTCTGGTACACCTTGGCTAACAAAACAATCGGCACTGGTAGCCGCAGCAGATCAAGCCATTTTGACTGTTACTGGCTTAACACCAGTCCATTCAACGGGTGGCGGCATTTCTGATGGGCGCTTTATTGCTCCCACAGGCGCAGAGGTTATTGAGCTAGGTCCGTTGAATGAAAGCATTCATAAAATCGATGAGCATGTCGGTGTTAATGACTTAATTCAGTTGACAGAAATTTACCGACATATCATGATTAGCCTTTTAACCAAATCAAAATAAACCCTAGAGAAATCTTCATGAGTAATATTGACTGCCAAAAAATTCTTAACTCATCACTCGGACGCGATCTAACCTTGGATGACTGTGCGGTTTTATCGAGTATTGTTGAGTTCAAACAACTTGCCGATGAAGAGATTTTATTTAAAGCTGGCGAAAAAACTGACAGCTTGTATGTGATTGTTAGTGGCAAAATCAATGTGACTAAAGACAAAATCCTACCTGACTACATGGTGCTACACACTCTACAACCTGGAGACATGGCTGGTGAAATGAGTTTTGTTGATGGTAACACACATAGTCTGACGTTACGCGCTCATGGCGATTGTGAACTCATGACCATTCAACGCGATGCGTTTGAACAACTACTGTTAACGAATCCGCACGTTGTGTATCATGTCATGCGTGCCATTACTCGCTCTATTCATACCACAGTGAAACGTATGAACGATCAATTTGTTGAATTAAATCGTTTCATTAACAACGAGTACATGCAGGCCTACTAATCTCAACGACATCAAGTGTCCTCCATGGCGCAGCCTAGCCTGACTGTTTCAACAGAACGAAGTGGTCAACTCAACTTCGTTGGGGACTGGACACTTGAGCATTATCACTTATTAAAACAACAACTTAACATTTTAGTTGAGCACCAAAATCTTATCTCAGCAGAGACCGAAATTGATTTAACGGGGCTAACGCGTCTGGATACCGTTGGCTGTCAATTGCTCATAGACCATATTGGTGAAGATCACTGGCAAGCTTGGCTGGCTCAACCTAATGATCGTATTGCAGAAGCGCGGCGTCAATTATTGCTAACCGTTATGGCCGCCTTAAAAGAAGATGGTTCGGTGGCAACACCTCGCCAATCCAGTTTGTTGGCCGATAGCCTGGCTAGCATAGGACAAAAATTCAGCGAGTTGAGTGCTCATAGTTTACAACTCATTGCTTTTATCGGACTCAGTCTTAGTGTGTTATTAAGGGTTTTATATCAACCCAAACGCTGGCGTATAACGTCTTTTTTTGCACATCTCGAACAAACAGGATTCAATGCACTGCCCATTGTTGCCTTACTGACCTTTCTAATAGGCGCGGTGGTTGCCTTTTTGGGAGCCACATTGTTAACGAAATTTGGTGCCAATATCTATACCGTTCATTTAGTAGCCTTCTCTTTTTTACGCGAATTTGGTCCTTTATTAGCGGCAATTATTATTGCCGGACGCACTGCCAGTGCTTTTACCGCTCAAATCGGTTCCATGCGCTCTCATGAAGAAATCGATGCCATTCGTGTATTGGGCTTAAATGCAATCGAGCTTTTGGTAATTCCGCGCCTGCTGGCGCTGTTAGTGGCTTTACCCATACTTACTTTTGTTGCAATGATGTCAGGTATTCTGGGGGGTATGTTGGTTGCCCAAGCAACTTTGGATATTTCGAGCACCATGTTTTTATCCGTGTTGCAACAAAACGTAGGCTTACACCATTTTTGGGTAGGTATGGCTAAAGCGCCTTTTTTTGCTTTTATCATTGTCATGATTAGCTGTTTAGAAGGCTTCAAAGTATCGGGTAGCGCTCAATCTGTCGGCGAACATACCACCGCCTCTGTTGTGCAATCCATTTTTATGGTGATTGTCATTGATGCTATTTTTGCGGTGGTTTGTATGGAGATGGGCTGGTGAATCCCATTATTGAAGTGCGCCAACTGCACAATCAATTTGGCAGACAAGTTGTGCATCATCAGCTCGACTTGGATGTGTTGGAAGGTGAAGTTCTCAGTGTCGTTGGCGGCTCAGGTACCGGTAAATCGGTTCTCCTGCGTAGCATTGTTGGACTAAACCAACCTAAATCAGGAAAAATACGTATTCTAGGGCAGATGCTACAACAATTGCCCTCTTCAGAACGGAGTGCGCTTGAACAACAACTCGGTGTATTATTTCAACAAGGTGCGTTATTTTCTTCACTCACGGTTGCCGAAAATATTGCCTTACCGCTTTTAGAACATCGAGGATTGACAAGAAAAGAAGCGCATCAAGTCGCCTTAATGAAACTTGGCTTGGTCGGTTTACCCAAAGATGCTGCACAAAAGTTCCCTGCTAACCTCTCAGGTGGTATGATTAAGCGCGCGGCTTTAGCACGAGCCTTAGCGTTGGATCCACGAATTTTATTTTTAGATGAACCAACGGCTGGCCTTGATCCGATTAGTGCTGCTGAATTTGACCAGCTGATTTTAACCTTACGTAATGCCTTAGGACTAACCGTTTTTATGGTAACTCACGATTTAGATACCATTTATACTATCAGTGATCGTGTTGCCGTTATTTCACAGCAGCGCGTCTTAGTCAACGATCATATCGATTTGGTTGCAGCTAATCCAGATCCTTGGATTCAAGCCTATTTTCACGGACCAAGAGGAAGAGCAGCCCAACAGGCACAAAGCGCCTTATTATCAGGAGCGATTGCTTAATGGAAACTCGTGCGCATCATGTATTAATCGGCGCGCTCACACTTCTGATTTTAGCCGCTGCTATTGGTTTCACACTATGGCTCAGTAAAAGCAGCCATGATAAAGAATACGACCTTTATGACATTGTGTTTGAGGAAGCCGTTTCTGGTTTGAATAAGGGTGGCATTGTCGAGTTTAATGGTATTAGAATCGGTGAGGTGATTTCATTGCGCTTCGACCAAGCTGATGCTAAAAAAGTCATCGCTCGCGTGCGTGTTGATCACGCAGCGCCTATTCGTAGTGATACCGAAGCCAAACTCATGTCTTCGGGCATTACAGGGCTATCAGTCATTCGTCTGAGTAGTGGCAATAAAACGAACAGTGTACTACTAGACGATGATGATGAGATTCCTGTTATTATCGCTTCGCCATCGCCGCTAACCAAAATCTTGTCCAGTGGTGAGGATATGCTAACCACCGTTAATGCCATTTTGCTGCAAACTCGGAATCTTTTGTCTGAAGACAACCTCAATCATGTGAAACAAACCTTAGCGAATGTTGAAAAATCAACAGCCATCATCGCTCAGCAGGAGCAACAGATACATCAACTGATTGAACGTCTCACTCAAGCCAGCGAGCAGGCAAATCAAACCTTAATGGCAGCAACACAATTGATGAAAAACTCTGACCAATTAGTGCAACAGCAAGGCAAACCTTTATTAACACAAACGAATGCTACCTTGGTGCAAGTTCAGCAAAGCATGGCGGTTGCTGAGCAAACCTTAACCAAGCTCAACCAAACACTGAGCGACAATCAGAACAGTATATCTGTTGGCTTAACAGGTATAACAGAATTGGGCCCTGCCCTAGTTGAGCTGAAAACGACATTAGCTTCCATTCGACAGATCAGCCAACAATTAGAAAATAATCCCAGTAATTATTTGTTTCAAACTGGTACGGTACAGGAGTTTCA
>NCFI01000059.1 GCA_002281095.1 Thiotrichales bacterium 35-46-9
AATACGCTGTGTTGTTGAGTCAGGTTTCGGGATGAATGAGTGCGACTTAGCTACGAGGAACTCGACAAAATCCAGTACTTCTTGTTGTAGGTTGTCTGGCAATACCGCAGTACGTTGGCTAATCTGATCTAGGGTGTGCATAAGCTACCTCCTGTTTTGATGATCTGATTCTACCATAACAGCGGACAGACAGGACAAAACTGTAGAGGTGTAGGAAATAGACTTTCTGATTCTATTAGGCGGCAATTTTTTGCCCCTAAGCCGCCTGCTTCTCTGGCAGCTTCATATCAAACGCAAGCTCGTTGTAAGGCACATAAACTACACCCAGTTTTCAACGATTAAACCCGTCACTCGTTCAAACTCTCTGGTGTTATTAGTGATTAGCGTTGCCTTTAAACTAAGGGCATGAGCTGCTATTAGCGCATATCGTAGCTACCAATAATCGAGCCTTTAAACTCTAAATCGGTTCTAACGTCACCGTAAACAGCAGAAGCACGCAGATCAAATTCAAAAACTTGCAGCGGTGACAGAAAAGCATCTACCGCTTGCTTTAGTTTATGGCTATTTTTCTTTTTAACGCCATAGTAAAGTTCGGCAGTGGTAATAGATGAAACCCCGATCGTTGCCGTTTTAGCTGCCTGTTCAAACTTGTCTATGAGTCTCGTATCTTGTGCTTTGATGATATAAGACACAATATTGGTGTCGAGCAAGTAAATCAAAACAGGTCTCTCGATTGAAGATGCGGCTGCTCTCGTACTAAATCTAAATTAGCTAGCATAGGTAAAGCTTGTCGCATGGCGTCCCAGCTGGTGTGCTTATCTAGGTTTGTTGTTTCTTCTTGAACGCTCACTTCGGTAGCGGGTAGTTTCTTTACGTATGACAAAAGTTGTTGCCAAACGTCGTCGCTATTAATTCTGAGGGTTAGGGTGTGCATAAGCTACCTCCTGTTTTGATGGTCTAATTCTACCATAACAGCGGACAGACAAGACTCTAGTGGTCAATCATTGTTAGCCACACCATGCGTTGCATCGATGGTGGTAGATTTTGAGGGGTGGTGTCAATCCCTTTTATTCAAACCGCCATACCACAAGCGACACCACTGGCCCAAGCCCATTGAAAGTTAAAGCCGCCTAAATCACCGGTGACGTCTAGCACTTCACCGATGAAATACAACCCCGGTTGCGTTAGTGCTTCCATGCTTTTCGAGGAAATGGCTTGTGTGTCGATACCGCCAACGGTAACTTCGGCTTTGTGATAACCGTCGGTGCCGCTGGGAGTGAGTGTCCAGTGCTGCAAGGTTTGCGCCCATTGACGTAAACGATCGTCTGACAGTTCGGCAGGTTTGCCATCGAGCGGATAAAACTGCCAATAATAGTCGGCTAGGCGTTTGGGTAGCTGACTGCGTAACCAAGGGCGCAGTTCTTTGTTCTGTGCTTTCAGCGCTAATACCGCTGATACGGCATCCAGTTCGGGCAGTAGGTTCAACTGAATCGAGCGTCCCTGTTGCCAAACATTGGAAATTTGTAGCGTCGCAGGGCCACTGATACCCGTGTGGGTGAACAGCAGATTGCGTGTCCAGCTCCGCCCCTCACAACTCAAGGTAGCGGGTAAGGCAATACCGGCTAATTCCGACCAATTGGGTAGATCAATGGTTAAGCCCACTAAGCCCGGTCGGGGCGCGATCATGGGTAAACCGAATTGCTTGGCGATGCGATAGCCCAAATCACTGGCTTTTAATTTAGGAAAGGATAGGGCGCCTGTGGCGATGACCAGCTTATCGGTGCTGAAAACGTCTTGCGAGGTGTGCAGCACATAGCTATCATCTGTTGTTTCTGTTGCGGGGCGAAAGGCAACTTGATGAATGCTACAATTGAGCAGCAGCTCAACCCCTGTCCAATCACATTCGGTGCGTAGCATGGCGATGATCTCACCTGCACCGTTTAGGGTAAACAACTGACCATGCTCGCGTTCTTCATAGTCGATACCATGACGTTCGACCAGTTCAATAAAGGCGCTAGAAGGGTAACGCGCTAAGGCCGATTTCACAAAATGTGGGTTTTGGCAGTGATAATTGGCAGGTGTCACTTGTCGATTGGTGAAGTTACATTTACCGCCACCGGAAATGCGAATCTTAGCCCCCGCTTTGGGTGCATGATCTAGCACCAGCACCCGTTTGCCTCGATAACCAGCCGTTGCAGCGCACATCATGCCCGATGCCCCTGCACCAATCACAATCACATCCCAGAAGCGGGAAGGGGCGGTTGCCATTCGCTTAGTGAACGAGACTCGTACCCGTCATTTCGCTCGGTTGTTCAATACCCATCATGTGTAATAGCGTTGGCATGACATCGGGCAGCGATCCACCTTCAGCGCGTACCTGGAAAGGGCGATCACTCATCACTACCAGTGGCACTAGGTTGGTGGTGTGTGCGGTGTGTGGCTGACCGGTAACGGGATCACGCAGTTGTTCAATGTTGCCGTGATCGGCGGTGACAATCATTTCCCCACCCACTTGCTTCATCGCCGCCATCACCTTGCCTAAAGCGGTATCGACGGCTTCCACTGCTTGAATACAGGCAGGTAACACACCCGAATGTCCGACCATGTCGGGATTAGCGAAGTTACAAATGAAGGTATCGTACTTGCCCGATAAAATGGCTTCCACCAGTTTATCCGACACTTCAGCCACGCTCATTTCAGGCTGTAAATCATAAGTAGCGACTTTGGGTGAGGGCACGAGAATGCGATCTTCTCCTGGGTAAGGGATTTCCACGCCACCATTCATAAAGAAGGTAACATGCGCATATTTTTCCGTTTCCGCAATGCGTAACTGCGTTAAGCCGAGCTTAGACACATACTCACCGAAGGTATTGGCCAAACTGCTGGCACCAAATGCAACCTCGGCACCGTAAAGCGGTGCAAAGTCTTTATGGTATTCGGTCATGGTGACAAAGTGCGATAAGGACACTTTGCACTGGCGTTCAAAGCCATCGAAATCGGGCTGAATAAAGGCGCGACTGATCTGACGCACCCGATCAGAGCGGTAGTTAACGAAAATGAGCGCATCGCCATCTTCCATGCGCACACCTTCCCCAATCGTGGTAGGGGCAATAAACTCATCGGTTTCACCACGAGCATAAGCATCCTCAACGGCTGCTAAGGCGCTGTCGGCTTGATGTTCGGCCATGCCACCACAAATCAAATGGTACGCTTTGCTCACACGTTCCCAGCGGTTGTCACGGTCAAGTGCGAAATAACGACCAATGATGCTGACAATGGCAGCATTGGGGTGGTCATGTAAAAAATGATTGAGCTGTTCAATGTACTCTAGCGCACTTTTGGGTGCCACATCGCGTCCATCGCTAAACACATGAATACAAATACGACTGATACCGCGATCACTGGCCATTTTAATCGCTGCTTTAAGATGGTAAATGTGTGCGTGTACGCCACCATCAGACAGCAACGCCAACAGATGCAACGCTTTGCCATTATGGGCGAGGGTATCTAAGGTACGCACAAAAGTCGGATTGGTGAAGAAATCACCGTCGCTAATGGCTTTAGAAATACGGGTTAACTCTTGGTAAACCACTCGACCCGCACCGAGGTTTAAGTGACCCACTTCAGAGTTGCCCATCTGTCCATCGGGTAGACCCACTACCATGCCAGAGGTGTTAATGAGGGTGTGCGGGTAAGACTGCCACAAAGCATCGAAATGCGGCGTGTTCGCCAAGGCAATAGCGTTGTAATCGCTGGATTCGCGGTAGCCCCAACCATCAAGAATAATCAGACCAGTTGGTTTATGTTGGGGGCGTACATCGCTCATTGGGGCAAGTCCTATCAAGAATTAACATTAATCTTTTCATTATAGCGAAAAAATCGGTTAGAATCATGACAAAGACTGCCCTAAAAAATCGATAAAGCTGCGCTAACTGCGTTAAAAAAGTACTCAAAACGCATTTACCTTATGTAAACTTGCCTTTTTCCGTGCTTTTTTGCCTTATTATCATCATCTTTCTCTGCTTTTTAGGGCTGTCTTACATTATTTGACACACAGACATGATTGAAAGGGTATAAGCGCATGGAGTCGGCTTTAATTATAGAATTTATGCAGCAACAATGGTTGTTATTGTTGGCACTGATGATTGTGCTGTTTATGCTGTTTCAAAGTCATTTTGGCGATAAGCTTTCTGGTTATGCCAGCATTGCCCCCGAACAAGCGGTGCGCATGATGAATGATGGTGCCTTTGTGTTGGATGTGCGGTCAATTGATGAATATCGTGGCGGCCATTTAACGGGTGCGAAAAATTTATCAGTGGCCGACTTGCCCACTAAGTTAGATTCGTTAGAAGCGCATAAAGCAGGGCCAACGATTGTTTACTGTGAAAGTGGTATGCGTTCAGCGCGTGCTTGCGGTATCTTACGTAAAGCAGGCTTTGAGCAATTGCATAATCTTTCTGGTGGCATCAGTGCATGGCGTGGTGCTAACCTGCCGATCGTTAAGCAAGGTAAGAAAAAATAAAAGGCGCTTCGTTATGAAACCCATCGTCATTTATACCTCTACGGTTTGTCCTTATTGCACTATGGCCAAGCGATTGCTAGAACGCAAAGGCATTAGTGAGTGGACCGAGATCAATGCGGGTTTGAGTCGCGAAGTGTGGCAGGAGATGATGACGAAAACGGGTCGTCGTACCGTGCCGCAAATTTTTATTGGTGAGGTTCATGTTGGTGGTTATGATGATTTGTCAGCGCTCGATAGAGCAGGCAAACTCGATGCCTTACTCGGTGTAGAAACCATCGACCGTTCCGATGTCACTTAATACAATACAATCAATTTTTATAGAACTTATTACAGAGAGTTTTCATGAGCGAACAAGCGAACGCACCTCATTTTGTTATCGAAAAAATCTACCTAAAAGACGTGTCTTTTGAATCGCCGATGGCACCACGCGTGTTCACCATTCCGTTTGATTCTAGTTTAGATTTACAAGTTAAAGTCGATCCGGAGCAAGTGGGCGATCATCACTGGCAAGTGACCTTGCGTATTACCGCTACCGTGCGTTTGGCTGATCAGGTGGCTTTCTTGGCCGAAGTCGAACAAGCGGGTTTGTTTGCCATGGCTAACTTTGAAGCCGAAGCGATTAATAGCTTGTTGAACAGCTACTGTCCGACCTTACTTTTCCCTTACGCTCGTGAAACCATCGCTAACCTATCGTTAAAAGCGGGTTTCCCTCCGTTAGAATTGCAACCGATTAATTTCGAGGCCTTGCATAACGAGCAGATGGCGAACGAGCAGGCTTAAGCCGATGCGAATTGCCGTATTAGGGGCAGGTGCATGGGGTATTGCGCTTGCCATGCAGTTGGTGCGTGCCGGTCGCACGGTCAGTCTTTGGGCACATAAAGACAGTGTTGCCCAGTCGTTACAACAAACACGGTGTACACCGCTGTTAGCCAATATTCGTTTGCCCGATGCCATTGAGGTAACGAGTGATCTTTCCCAAGCCTTGAAAGGCGCTCAAGGATTGCTCATCGCTGTGCCCAGTCACGCTTTTACGCAGTTATTGCAACACTTAGCACAGCTACCTGTCGGCTGTCTGCCGCCTTATGTGGCGTGGGCAACGAAAGGGTTTGATCAAGACTCGCATGAGTTGTTACACCAGCAGGTGCATCATTATTTACCTCAGGTGTCGGGTACAGTGTTGTCGGGACCAACCTTTGCACATGAAGTGGCGTTAGGCTTGCCTACCGCCATTGTCGCTGCCAGCGATCAAGTTAGTATTAGCGACTGGTGGGCGAAACGCTTGCATCATGCTCATTTCCGAGTTTATACCAACACCGATGTCACTGGTGTTGAGATTGGTGGTGCGGTTAAAAACGTCATGGCCATTGCCGCTGGTGTTTCCGATGGATTAGGATTTGGCGCCAATGCGCGTGCTGCTTTGGTGGCGCGTGCTTTGGCAGAAATGATGCGTTTGGGTCAGGTATTAGGCGCGCAACCCGATACCCTAATGGGATTAACCGGGTTGGGTGATTTGGTACTCACCTGTACCGATGATCAATCGCGTAATCGTCGTTTTGGCATGGCCTTAGCACAAGGACAGTCTTTAGCGCAAGCCGAGCAAGCACTGGGGACGGTCGAGGGCTTGTTGGCCGTGCGTAGCGTGATGGCGTTAGCTGAACGTTATGGTCTAGAGTTGCCCATTGCCCAATCTGTCTATCAGGTCGTCAGCGGTCAACTGAGTCCGAAAGCGGCAGTAGCGCAACTGTTAGCTCGTGAGGCGGGTGAGGAGTAGGTTTCTACTCCTTCTACCCCCGATTCGCTTTCTGTTCTAACCATTTCACTAAAAACAAACCAAGCAAACTGGCCATCACAATCAGCAGAGCGGCATTAGCCGCTTCAGGAATGCGCTCGTCTTGTGCGTACTGGTAGGTAATCACCGCTAGCGTATCAAAATTGAACGGGCGCAGCATTAGCGTGGCGGGCAGTTCTTTTAACACTTCAATCGCCACCATTAAACTGCCTGCTAATAGGTGTGGTGACATTAGCGGTAGGGTGATGCGCCAGTGCTGTTGCCAGCGAGCGTAGCCATGCAGTTGTGCCGCTTCTAGTAAACGGGGCGAGAGCTGTGACAATCCCGCTTGGGTACTTTGTACGGCGATGCTCATAAAACGCACGCAGTAAGCAAAAATTAAGGCGGCCACACCGGCAGCGAGGCCGAGTTGTTGCCATGTGAGCAAAATAGCGACGGCTAAGGCGGTGCCGGGAATACCGTAGCCAATCGAGAGTAAGCGCAATGACCACTGGTGTGCCTGACTGTGCGGTTGACGATAGGCTTGCCAGCTGACCCATGCCGCAATGGTAATGGCAATGAGTGCGGCGGCACTGGCTAGGGTGAAGCTATTGGTAAACCAAGTGCTCAGACGCTCGAAGTTCCAACTGTCTGTGTCTGCCGAGAGGCTTTGCCACAGCAGTAATGCCAGTGGTAAGGCAAAAGCGAGGGCGAACACCGTCCAGGCATAGACGCTCATCCACCATCCGTCCAAAGGGCGCTTAGGGGGCTTAGCCATGTCACTGGCGCATTGTTGCGCTAAGGATTGCTGTTTGCTAGGCTGAATTAAAAATAGCAACAAGATAATCACACTAATCAGCGTCACGGCGAGTTGTGCCGCTAAAGCCCAATCGCCCATATTAAACCAGCTACGATAAATGGCCTGCGTTAAGGTGGGTACGGCGAATAGACTACTGGCGCCATAGTCGGCGAGGGTTTCCATCATCACCAAGGCAGCACCAGCAATGATAGACGGCTTGGCGATGGGTAAAGCGACTTTAATAAAGGCTTGATAAGGCGATAAGCCTAAGGCTCTAGCAGCTTCAAAGGCTTGTAAGCCTTGGCGTTGAAAACTGGCACGCGCCAGTAAAAACACATAGGGCATGAACACCAGTGAAAATACCAAAGCCAGTATCGGTAAATTGCGAATATCAACCCAGCGTTCTACCCAGCCTAGTTCTCTGAACCATAAGTGTAAGGTGCCACTGCTGTCTGCCCACCAAGTGACCAACATCGCCACCACATAAGGGGGTAGGGCGAGTGGCAGAACGAGCAGCCATGACAGCAACTTACTGGCAGGAAAGCGATAGGCGACGGTTAACCAAGCCAAGCTGGTACCCAAGGTAACAGCACCAATGGCAGTGAGAATGGTCAATAACAGGGTGTTAATAAAGGCTTCACCGAGCCAAGTGCTTAATAAGTGATGCCAGTGATCACTACCTTGGCTGAAATCGAGTGCCTGCCAAACCAACATTAAGATCGGCAGGATGAAAATGGCACTGACAGCCAGTCCAAGCCAAGCACGGATTTTCATGCAAATGCAACCACGTGACCACCGGTGTCGAAACGAATGCCCGTTTCATCGCCAACATTGAGTTGAATATGGCTGGGCATGAGCGCCACCACCACCTGTTGGTCTGATAGGGCTAACCGATACAAGGTACTGGGGCCTTGGAAGGCTTTATAAACCACTTTGACGCGAAAACTACTCAAGGGGTCGTAAACAATATCATCGGGGCGTACTAATACGCTGACTTCCGCCGTGCAATCTCGTTCTGTGCATTGACCATGTACCAATCCCAAAGGGGTGTGAATATGGCGTGGGCTAGTCACTTGAGATTGTAAGAAGCTGCCAAGACCAACAAAACTGGCGACAAAACGATTGGCGGGTTCGTGGTAAACGCGATAAGGACTGTCCCATTGCACAATGCGTCCCTGTTGCATGACACCGATGACGTCGGCCAAGGTAAAGGCTTCGGTGGGATCGTGTGTGACGAGCAAGGCACTGGCACCAAGTGATTTGAGTAAGTCACGCACTTCTAAACTCAGGCTTTCGCGCAGGGCAGCATCCAAGTTAGCGAAGGGTTCGTCCATCAGCAATAATTGCGGTTGCGGTGCTAGGGCGCGCGCTAAGGCAACCCGTTGTTGTTGTCCACCCGAAAGTTGATGCGGGTAACGCTGGGCTAGGTTGTCGAGTTGAAGGCGCTGTAACCATTCTTGGCAACGCTGCTGTTGTTCTGCTTTATTGAGCTTATGCAAACCAAAAGCAATGTTTTCTGCCACCGTTAAGTGAGGAAAGAGCGCATAATCCTGAAATACCATGCCGATGCCACGTTGTTCGGGCGCTTGTTCCTGCCCATTACCAGCGACACAAAGCCCGGCAATGGTTATCTTTCCCGCTTGAATGGATTCAAAGCCAGCAATGGCACGCAATAACGTGGTCTTACCGCAACCTGAAGGGCCGAGCAGACAACCGATCTGTCCAGCTGCTAAATGCAGGCCAACTTGGTTTAATATGTGCGTATTGGCTCTGGTTAAGCTGAGATCTTGAATACTTAATGCGGGAAAAGCAGAGGCTGACATAGTGGATACAGGGACCCATGCAATTAATTGTGAAAAAAGTGTAAATAATGAGTGCAAATAATAACAATTATCGGTAATATACGCAAATACGGCTCTTTAAATGATAACTATTCATATTTGTTGGTAGGTAGCAAATGAAAAAAACAATCCTTGCACTTTTATTGTCTTCAGTTTCTTTCGCGGCGGTTGCGGCGGAAGTGAATGTTTATTCATCGCGTCATTATGCGTCAGATGATCAGCTGTATGCTGCGTTTACTAAAGCTACAGGTATTAAAGTCAATCGCATTGAAGCGAAAGACGAAGAACTGGTAGAACGGTTAAAGGCAGAGGGTGCGCGCTCTCCGGCTGACGTGTTGATTTTGGCTGATGCAGCCCGTTTGCAAGCTGCTCAGGATATGGGATTACTGGCAGCGGTGGATTCGCCCACTTTAGCGTCTAAAATCCCAGCGCAATTCCGTGAGCCCAATAATCACTGGTTCGGATTTTCATCGCGTGCGCGTGTCATTGCTTATGATCCTGGCTTGGTAACCGAAGCGCAAGCTAAAAACTATGCAACGCTGGCAGATGCGAGCATGAAAGGTAAAGTGTGTGTACGCTCTGGTGCGCATCCTTACAATTTGTCTTTGCTTGGCGCGATGATGGTGCATGAAGGTGAGGCCAAAGCAGAAGCTTGGGCGAAGGGTGTGGTGGATAATTTAGCGCGTAAGCCTAAGGGTGGTGATACGGATCAGATTCGCGCCATTGCCGCGGGTGATTGTGCCATCGGATTGACCAATAGCTACTACTATTTGCGGTTACAGCGCTCAGAAAAACCTGAAGATACTAAAGTGATTGATCGGGTCAAAATGGCTTTCCCAGATATGGCTGGTCAGGGTACGCATGTGAATATTTCGGGTGGTGGTATGTTGGCTAATGCACCTCATAAGGCAGAAGCGGTTAAGTTGCTCGAGTTTTTGGCGACCGATGAAGCACAACAATATTTCGCCAATGGCAATAATGAGTTTTCGGTGGTTGCTGGCGTTAAATTGGATAACCCAGAGCTGAATGCGGTTAGCAATTTTAAAGCAGACCCGTTAAACGCAGCCGCTATTGGTGCTAAGCGTAACGCAGCGGCACAAATTATGGATCGTGCTGGTTGGAAATAACCTAAGTGTTGTTTCGCTCATTCAGTCTACCGGCTGCCATTTTCTTAACCCTGTTAATGCATGGTGTATTGGCGTGGTGGTTGTGGCAACTCAAAACAGCGGAACCGATTAAGCCCGTTGAGTTGATGTCGATGGAGTGGGTGGATGATAAACCCGATGTGGCTGCACCACCTAAGGTTGAAACACCGCCTCCTGCTCCTGTAGAGCCAGTTGATGAGCCAGAATCGGTGCTAACTCAGGAGGTGGCTCCACCGCCTCCACCACCTGTGCCTAAAGAAAAACCCAAGCCACAACCCAAACCGATTCCGGCTAAAGTACCGGTCGCACAAGCCGCGCCAACGACCGAAGTTAAAACCGAATCTGTTGCGCCGCCATCGCCCGTTGCTGCTTCGGCCTCACCGGCAAGTGTGCCTGTTGAACAAAAGCCGCTGGTGCGAGCAGAGGCCGATTATCTGAATAATCCTAAACCCACTTATCCCCGCTTATCGAAGCGTATGGGTGAGCAGGGTGAGGTGCGCTTAAGGGTGCTGGTAGCAGTTGATGGCCGTGTTGCTTCGGTACAATTGAGTCGCAGTTCAGGTTATGATCGGCTGGATGAAGCAGCGCTGGAGTCAGTTAAACACTGGCGCTTTAAACCGGCGACTCAGGGTGGCGAACCATTAGAGACTTGGGTTGAGATTCCGGTGAAATTTGTGTTGGAGAACGAATAATGAGTCAGTTTGAACAGTTTTGGGCAGCCGGTGATGACGTTATCCATGCTGTATTTTGGGTACTATTAGCTATGTCTGTTATTAGCTGGACGTTAATTTTCTGGAAAAGTTGGCAATTAAGTTCACATCGACTCAAAGCCGGTGCGGCTATGCAAGCTTTTTGGCAGGCGAATAATTGGCAAGCGGGCGTTGCCGCGCTAGCGAGTTTGCCTGCTTATAGTCTGTTGGCACAAGCGGGCGATAAGGGAATGCAATGGGTTGTGAGTGAGCAAAAAAAATCGCACACACAATTAGCCGATAATTTGCCGGCGAGTGAATTAATGGTTCAATCCTTGCGAGGTGGATTAAGTCAAGCGAATAACCAGTTAGAAACGGGTCAGACCATGCTAGCTTCTATCGGTTCAACGGCTCCCTTTGTTGGCCTGTTTGGTACGGTGTGGGGCATTTATCATGCCTTAATGACCATTAGCGGTACGCAACAAGTGGCTTTAGATCAGATTTCGGGTCCGGTGGGTGAGGCGTTAATTATGACGGCGCTTGGTTTATTTGTCGCTATTCCTGCTGTGTTAGCTTATAACGCTTTTAACCGTCAGATTCGTTTGGTAGCCAGTGATTTGGATGGTTTTGCCCATGATTTGCATTTGTACTTTGTTAGTCAACAGCGCAAGGGGTAAGGCATGGCATTTGGAGGATTAGAGGGCGGTAGTAATCGTCCGATGGCAGAAATCAATACCACGCCTTTGGTCGATGTGATGTTGGTATTGCTGATTATTTTTATCATCACCGCGCCTTTGATGACGCAGGCATTGAAAGTGGACTTACCCAAAGCCAATGCCGATGCCTTGCAACCCAAACCAGAAGCCATTGCCTTATCGATAGATGCGTCGGGCGGTTTGTTTTGGAATAAAGAACCTATCAGTGATGCAGAAGCCTTGGTGCGTATGCAGGCGGCGGCAGTAAAAGATGAGCAGCCACCGGTACATTTGTCTGCTGATAAACAGCTCACCTATCAGCGCATTACCGAGGTTTTGTCTTTGTTAAAACAGGCGGGTTTAACCAAGGTTGGTTTTGTTAGCACGCCCATAGGTGAATCTGCACCATGAGCCAAGAGTCGTTATTGGAATCGATACAAATACGCGGCGTTGATGCCAGGTCGGGTGCTTGTCGTGTTCTGCCTTCCTCAGTGCTATTTGCGGGTAAAAAAGAAGTACGCATTCACCACGCGGGTGTTGAGTATGTATTGCGCATTACTAAAGAGCAGAAGCTCATTCTGACAAAGTAAATGATTATTTATTTTTGTTAATCATTGTGTTTAATCATCAAGGAGGTTTTTGCTATGTCTGTCGTTGTGGATGATGAACACCGCATTAACGTATCAATTCCGATTAATGTATTAGCAAGGCTGTTCAGTGCACAACACTTGTGTGCAGCACATTTGTTGTCATTAGATAGCGAGTCTCACGCTAGCTTACGCTGCTTGATGTTATCGATGTGTGCTCAGAACTTGAAGGGCTTTGCTAAACAATGCCAAGGTTGTGCTTCGCAAGGTTATTGTCAACAAGTGTCTAATTTGAATGTGTTAGAAAGGGGCTGTGCTAGTTCCCCTAGTTCTGTTCGTCTGCATTAATCAAAAATCTATATAAAGCCAATCTAAATAATAATGATTGACTATAACCCAAGCTGCAATCAAGATCATGTCCACTCGGCATCAAGGGTCTGGCGGATCGATTGTGAAT
>NCFI01000131.1 GCA_002281095.1 Thiotrichales bacterium 35-46-9
CGTGGTTGCCAAACGCTATGAGAAAGGAAGCATTATTTTTACTAGCAACCTACCATTTAGTCAGTGGTCCAGTGCTTTTGCCAACGACCAAACCTTAACTGCAGCGATGCTGGACAGGCTTCTGCATCACTGTCATGTTGTGCCCATTAATGGAGAAAGTTATCGACTTAAAGACAAACAAAAAGTTGGCATTGCGCCAGTAAGTAAACAGAGTATTTAGTGCTAAGGGGGTCAGTTTTCAATCGGTGTTTTTAAGGTAAAAGGGGTCAAATTTACTTCGGTGTTGACAATTAATCCGTTATGTGTTTTTGCGACACTTAAATCATCATCAGGTTGAGCATGAATCAATGCAGCCTTAGCCGCATCAAACATGGCATAGTAAGCACGGTTACATGCTCCTTCGTAGTCACCAGCAGAAAACAGCAATTGAGCAGAAGCTAAAGCCCTGTCTGACTTATCTAACAGCATTTCAATCGTTATCATTGCACAATAACCCCTTCCCTATCTATGTTCGCCAATAGTTGTGGATTACTGAATGAACTAGGGTTAAGCCACTGGTCTTCCCATACGGGTAATGGATCAATACTAATACCTGTTTCGAGCATCACATCAAACGCCAAATCTGCTAACGCCAACTTAGTGCCAATGAAGTTCCCATGCTGACCAGTTAACAATAACATCACATCAGCATCACTATCGGCAGTATTAAGTGATTTAGCACGAGATCCAAACAACACCACTTGCTGAATAGGATACAAGGCGCGAGCAGCGCTTACAAAGCGTTGAATACTTTGCTGGGTCAATTCATCTATTGAATGCTGTGCGAGTGAAAACATAACGTTACCTGACCTGCTGCATACGAATCAATCATAAAACCGAATCATACCACAACATCGCCCCAGCCTTGCCTCTTGACGGGCAAGCTGTGTCGAATTGCCAATAACCTACAAACTAGCATCACAAAATACTCTACACGACTTAACGCTTCGACTCATTAGCAAATTACATCTCGTTTTGTGTCGCTTTATTCTTACAGTTACCAATCCACACCTAAGCGGTACTCCCCCCGTATGCTGGTGAACCAGGTTCTTTATTTCCAATAGGTTGCGTTATAATAAATTGCAAATATCAATTACCGTAGTTACAATAAATGAACCTATCTTACGATCAAGCCAAACGTGACAAAACCCTTGCTGAAAGAGGGTTAGATTTTGCTGACATGAGCAAGGTGTTTGAGGGCAAACATTTTACGCTTGAAGATGATCGATTAGATTATGGTGAAACCAGATTCATTACTATAGGTTACTTAGATTCTCGGATGGTGGTTTGTGTTTGGACGCCACGAGAAGATGGTATTCGTGTTATTTCAATGAGAAAAGCCAATGAACGAGAACAAGCAAAATATGAACAGCACTTGGGTTGATCCTGATGATGCACCGGAACTAGATGATGCCTTTTTTGCTGCTGCTGACCTATACGATGGTAAAAAATTGGTACGTAAAGGCAGACCCAAATCTAATGCTGCTAAAGTTGCGTTAACCGTTCGTTATAGTCCTGATGTTGTGGAGTTTTTCCGCAATACAGGTGAAGGCTGGCAGACTCGCATGAATGAAGTGCTAATGAACTACGTTAACACACATCGGGAGCCTGTAAATTAAACTGTGTAAACGCTCATAGATTACAATTTCATCAAAAGAGGAAATTCTATGAGCAACATCGATCAGACCAAACTCAAAGCAATGGCTGCTGAGCTAGCTAAAGACATCAAGACCCAAGCTGACTTAGCCAATCTATCATCCATGCTGTTAAAGATGACCGTGGAAGCCGCATTGGGCGCAGAAATGGAACATCACCTAGGCTACAGCAAACATGACAGTGATAACAAGCAAACCACTAATGCCCGCAATGGCTATTCCAGCAAAACCCTCAAAGGTGATCATGGAGAAGTAGAAATCGAAGTTCCTCGTGACCGAGATAGCAGTTTTGAACCGATCATTGTGCCTAAACGTCAAACGCGACTAACCAATTTCGACGATCAGATTCTGGCACTCTACGCCCGAGGGATGACTACTCGAGACATTGTTGCTACCTTCAAAGAAATGTATGGTGCTGACGTATCAGCCACGCTGGTTTCTAAGGTCACAGAGTCT
>NCFI01000132.1 GCA_002281095.1 Thiotrichales bacterium 35-46-9
AAAGGAGCCTGTTATGAAAAAAGTATTATTGGTTATGATGTTGGCTGGTTTGGTTTCGGGTTGTTCGTTTGTGAATATAACCGAAAAAGGCGAAAGTGTGCGTGTTGCTACTCTATATGATATCGCGGGTTGTGAGCGTAAAGGGGCAACGGTGGTATCGGTAAAAGATAGTGTTGTCGGCATTGATCGTAGCCAAGAAAAAATTGATGCGGAACTGATTATTTTAGCGCGCAACAGTGCGCCTGATGTCGGTGGTGATACCGTGGTGCGTGAAGAGCGTTTGAGCGATGGTAAGCAGCGCTTTGGTATCTACAAGTGTCGTCGTTAAGGGTGCCTGTGATGACAGCAGAAGAACAGCTCGCCTCGGTTAAGGCTTGGTTGCTCGCCCTACAAGATCGTATTTGTGCAGAGCTTGAAGCCATTGATGGTGGTCAATTTGTCGAAGACACTTGGCAGCGTGACGCTGGCGGTGGTGGTCGTACACGGGTAATGGAAGGTGGCGCTGTCATTGAAAAAGGCGGAGTGAATTTTTCGCATGTTTATGGCGACGCTATGCCAGCCTCGGCTACGGCGCATCGTCCTGAATTAGCGGGCAGACGTTTTAATGCCATGGGCGTCAGTTTAGTCATTCATCCACGCAATCCTTATGCGCCGACTTCTCATGCTAATGTGCGTTTTTTTATTGCCGAAGCCGATGGTCAAGAACCCATTTGGTGGTTTGGTGGTGGTTTCGACCTGACACCTTATTATCCCTTCGATGAGGATATTGTGCATTGGCATCAAACGGCAAAAGCGGCTTGTGATCCTTTTGGTGAGCAGGTTTATGCCGATTACAAGCGATGGTGTGATGACTACTTCTTCCTCAAACACCGTGGTGAAACACGTGGCGTCGGTGGACTGTTCTTTGATGATCTAAATGCGGGTGGTTTTGAGCAGTGTTTTGCCTTAACGCAATCCATAGGTGAAGCCTATATTCAGGCTTATGCACCGATTTTGGCGAAACGAAAAGATACTCCTTACGGTGAACGTGAAAAAGACTTCCAGCTGTATCGTCGTGGTCGTTATGTCGAGTTCAATTTGGTGTTCGATCGTGGCACCTTGTTTGGTTTGCAAACAGGCGGTCGTACCGAATCAATTTTGATGTCTTTGCCGCCTTTGGTAACGTGGAAATACAATTACACGCCTGAAGCGGGTAGTGCCGAAGCGCGTTTGACTGATTATTTGAAACCAAGAGACTGGTTGGTTGACTGATCAGTGTACCTTTTCCAGTTTAGGCAGAGTCGACGGCTTTAAGTTCAATGGTTGTATGACTCAAACCAAATTGATTGCTTAAGATCTGCTTAATATTGTCTAGTAACTGATCTCGGTCGCAGTCGGTTTTGCATAATACATGGGCGGTAAATGCATTGGTTCTCGTGCCTAAAGCCCATAGATGGGCACGAGAAATATCGACAACTTCTTCAAGATCCTGTATCTGTTTTTGCACTTCAGGCAAACTGATGTGTTCAGGTACGCCGTCTAAGCATAAGTGCCAAGATTGTTTAAATAAGGTAAAACTACCTAAAGCGATAATTAAGGCAATAATCAAACTGGTAGTACCGTCAATCCACCACCAACCAATGTAGTACATAATCAGTGCGCTCACAACAACGCCAACAGATACAAAGGTATCTGTGAGCATGTGTAAGAAAGCGCCTTGCATGTTAAGATCGTTGTGGCTATTTCGCTCCAATAAATAAGCACTAATACCGTTGATGATAATGCCCAAACTGGCTACCCAAATTACGGTTTCAGCAGCAATCGTTTCTGGGTTAAGTAGTCTGTCCACTGCCATTACAGCCATCCAAATCATGCCGATAAGTAATACGCTGGAATTGATGAGTGCTGCCATAATAGATAAGCGTTGCCAACCGAAGGTTTTACTGGTAGTAGCAGCCCAATGCGTGGCTTGATAGCCTAACCACGCAATAACTAATGCTGCCACGTCGCTTAAATTATGCACAGCATCGGCGATGAGTGATAAGGAATTCGCTTCTAACCCATAGTAGGTTTCGACCAAAACAAAAGTGGTGTTTAATAAAATGCTCAGCAAAAATACCCAGTGAATCGCGATATTTGTTTCGTAATGCGATTGGT
>NCFI01000060.1 GCA_002281095.1 Thiotrichales bacterium 35-46-9
TTACGCTATTTATTGTACGAGTGCTTTCAATAATATTAATAGCTTATATAAAAAATTATTATGACAAATCAGTTTTGTTTTTTGCAATTACCGATCAGCTCAAGTAACATCCTAACTATGTTAGTCCATTATCAACAACGATTAGCCCTAGTTTGCTCGCTATTACTCGGTTGCATGACGATGCCTGCATTAGCGGAGACCTCCTCAGAGCAATCAACGCTACCATCTACTCATATGCCATTATTGGTGCATGGCGTAGACGGTGAGTTGGAACAGAATATTCGGGCATGGCTAACCGATCTCATCGCCTGCGATGCCAATGAGTTGCAACGCCAGTTATGGCAACGCTTGGCCATCAAATCAACGACTAAGGCGTTACAAGCAGTAGGCTATTATCAGCCTTCCATCCGTATACGTTTTCAAGCTAGTACGGGGGCATCTTGTCCCACAGCAGTGCTCGACATCAATCCTGATCAGCCTGTTGTTTATCATCAGGTTGAGCAGCAATTATTGGGTGAAGGTCAATATGATGAAGTGATTCTTCAGGCTTGGCAGAAGCTGACCATGAAATCTGGCGAGCGCTTGCATCATGGTCGTTATGAGGATGCTAAACAAAGTATGGCGCAGCGCCTGCAAGAGCGTGGCTATGTCGATGCAGAATATCAACAAGCACAAATACTGGTTAATCCCGTATCACACCAAGCCGATGTTAGGATGATATTAGATACCGCTAAACGTTATCGTTTTGGTGACATTCAATTTAATCAAGATTTTTTACGTGATGATTTTGTTAAGCGCTATTCTCCCGTTGTGGCTGGACAACCTTTTGATAGTGAGCAGCTTAATCTGCTTTCACAAAACTTATCTAACAGTGGTTATTTTAATGAGGTGCGCATTCGCCAAGCGCCAGCAAATCAGGCTGAGACGAACATTCCCATTGAGGTTAGCCTAACACCACGCAATCGGATGTCTTATGCTTTTTCAGCAGGTTATGGTTCAGACACTGGGGAGAGAATCGGGGCGGACATTAAACGTCACTGGTTCAATCGTCGTGGTCATTATGGCAATGCCATGATGCAATATGCACAGCGTCGTCAGCTAGTCGAAACCCATTATGTCGTGCCTTGGGATAATCCGCTAACCGAAAAATTAGATTGGGGGTTTCGTGCTCAATATGAAGAAAATGATCGCTGGGGCAGTGGCAGTTTTGCACGCGTCGGTCCCAATTTTGTGCGTGAACTCTACGATGGTTGGACAGGCGTGGTCTTTACTGAACTCTGGTCATCACGCACAGAGTTTATTGGTGATAATGCCCGTGAAGGTCAATTCTTTTTTGCTGGATTAAGATTGTCCAAGCGAGATTCTGATGATCCCATTTTCCCCACTGAAGGTTGGTCTTTGATGGCGGAAATTAAAATGGCTGATCCAAGTTGGTTTTCAACGACTTCGTTGATTCAAGGACGCATTGATTTTCATGGACTCATGCCTTTTGGCAAAGGTGGATTGCTGCTTCGTGCGCAGGCTGGCTCAACCTGGGTAGAACAATTCGATTTATTGCCTAAACCACTCAGGTTCTACACGGGAGGTGATGCCACCGTAAGGGGCTATGCGTTTGAAGCACTTTCTCCTGCTAATGGGCGTGGTGTGTTGATTGGTGGTCAGCATTATGTCGCTGCTTCGGTTGAATATAGTCATCCTGTAAGTGAGGCTTGGCAAGTGGCTGGCTTTTTAGATACGGGAGATGCGTTCAACGATTGGGAAGTGGGATTACAAGGTTTAAAACAGGGGGCAGGTTTGGGTGTGCGTTGGAAAACGCCCGTTGGTTTTGTTAAAGCGGATATTGCTTTTCCCATTTCACAAGCCAATGCCAATGAACCTCGCTTACATTTAGGTATCGGAGCCAGCTTCTGATGCGTTGGTTCAAACGATTCAGTTTTGTGCTGCTCATGCTGCTGTTAGCATTCTCCCTAATCTTGTGGGCGATGATTAGCCATTCAACGATCAGTGCATGGGTAGTGACAAAGTTGGTGCAGCAGCTTCCGATGGTGAGTGTTGAGCACATTAGGGGGTCGCTATGGCATGGATTAGCCGTTTCACAAGTAGTTGTTAAACAAAATGGTTACGCCTTAGTGATTGAGGATGGATGGATTCGCTGGCATTGGCAAGCTTTGTGGCAAACGGGTTCATTGAGCGTAGCAGAAGTGAGTCTTGGGCGTGCGGCAGTGGATTTACCCTATGCACAGCAACAACCTGACGAAGCTGATGTTGATTGGCGCAATATCGAATTACCCGACATTATAGTGCCAATGGCGTTACAACTTGGTCAGCTCACACTGCATCAGTTAAGCTTGTCTTTGCCTAACTCTGAATTAGTGGAGTTGAGCGATCTCGCTCTTTCACTGAATGTAGAAAAAAATCGGCTGACACTGCAACAGCTTTCAGCTTCATTGCAAACGCCACTATCAGCTCAGTCACATGTTTCTGGAGAAGCGAGCTTAGTCTCACCTCAACCTTTTCAGTTAGGAATAGAAGCTGACGTGGTTGAGGCTGATTTGGCTGAGGCCAGTGTTTCAGTCATGATGACAGGAGATGCAAACGAGGCGATTGTTCATTTAGAAGCAACGGGAGACAGCGCTCGGTTAGGCCCTTTGCAGGCGACGGGGGATGTGTGGCTTAACCGTGAGCAAGCCTGTAGTCCTGAGTTTAAGCTGGTCTCTCGTTTAGCACAAGTCAGTGTGACAGATCTGCGACTAAATTGGTCTGAACTGCCGAGCTTAAGCGCAATTGCTCGCGTGGATGCTTATCAAAATAGTCTTGTCATGCGTGGTCAGTTCTATCCTCAACCTGAATTTTCATTTGTTGTCGATGCGGTTAATTTAAGTCACTTTAATAGTCTAGTTCCCTTATCTGGAAAGGTTCAAGCGAGCGGCAAAGTCATGGGCGATTTGCAGTCACCACAAGGGGAGCTTGAGCTAAAAGCACAGGGTTTGGCTTGGCAAACACATCGAGTAGCAGATCTATCCTTGAAAGCGAAAGGCGATCTTCAGAAGCAATCAGCAACCTTGCAAGCAGTTGGTTTTTCAGATGCCGATAAAGACAGTCGAGTAGAACTGCAATGGCAAGGCTCATTTGCCCAACATCAATTAAGTCTGTCAGCTCGTGCATGGGGAGCTTCGTTGTCGAGCAGGATGGTTGGTGCTTTGGATGATCGTTGGCAATGGTCTGGACGGCTAGAACAACTCAGATTCATTCAGCCTGATGCTGGTTTATGGCAACAAACAACGCCTGCGCGCTTAACTGCTGCTCAATCGTCTTTCCGGTTACAAACACCTTTATGTTTGCAACAGTTAACGAGCAAAGTTTGTTTTAATCAAGCAAGCTGGTCACCAAAGCAAGGTACGCAACTGAGTGCAAGCTTAGATGAGTTTTATTTATCACGCTTTAAGCCGTGGTTACCCAAGACGCTCAAATTAGATGGTAAAGCTCAAGCAACGTTGACTTTTACCCAACTGGGTCAAAACAGGCAAGGTCGATTAATCCTGAGTTTGCCAGCCAGTCAGCTTAGTTACACGACGCTCAGTGGTAAGCAGACTTTCGCTTATGACAAAGTGAGCTTAATAGCGCAATTAACCAATCAGCAGCTAGTGTCGCAATTGAGCGCGAACTTCAAGCAAGGTGTAACACTGGAGGCACAGTCACGTCATATCATAGGACAGTGGCAAGCCTTAGACCTGCAAGGTAAGGTTAATGTAGAAGATGTATCCATAGCACAAGGGCTGCTGCCAGATGTCACTGGCCTAACAGGGCGTATGGCAAGCAGTTTTAACGTGTCTGGTCTGGTCAATCGACCTCAATTAACGGCGCAATTACAGTTAAGTTCGGTGCGATTGACACCGGTGGTGGCAGGTGTTGAATTTAAGCTACCACAACTCTTTTTAGATATTAAACCAACCGGATCGGTCAGTATCGATGGCCAATTGTTGGCAGGTGAGGGGCAAGCAACCTTACAAGGTTGGGGTAGTGTGGCGGATTGGTCACATTGGAGCATGGATTTACTCATTCAAGGGCAGAATTTACGCATAGCCAAAACACCACAAGCCGATGTATGGTTATCACCTAATATTCAACTCAGTGCCACGCCACAACAAGTTGATATTTTAGGTCAGCTCATAGTGCCTAAAGCTCGATTGAGAGCACAGTCTGTCGGCAACAAAGCCATTGGCTTGTCAGATGACATTGTCGTTGTTGGCGAAGCAACAAGCAATACGAAAATGAAGTTAGTACCACACATGCGCGTTTTGCTGGGTGAGGATATTCTGTTAACCGGATCTGGCCTAACCAGTGGACTCACGGGACAGTTAGAAATTACCCGTTCACGTCTGGGTAATTTGTTATTTCAAGGTGAAGTGAACACTAAAAACGGTCAATTTAAAGCCTATCAACAAGACTTAACCATTGAACAAGGTCGCATCTTATTTAATGGTGTCAGCGATAATCCCGGTCTGAATGTGGTGGCCTCACGTAAAGTGTTGGATGAAACGGTTGGTGTCACGGTCACGGGCAGTTTAGCCAAACCGAGATTGAACATTTTCTCGCGCCCTGCTATGCCTGATACCGATGCCTTAAGTTTATTGGTATTAGGTAAAAAAACACGGGACATGACAGCCACCGATGCGGCGATTTTAGCAGCTAAACTTGCCAGTGAAAGTGATGAAGATCCGTTATTGCAACGCTTAGGACAAGAAGCTGGATTAGATGTCGGTCTAGCGAATGTGCGCGGTGAAAAAAACGCCGGTTTGTCGTTGGGCAAACGATTAACGCCTGATCTTTATGTGCGTTATGTGGTGGGAGCTTTTGAATACGGTGCTCGATTGATTACAGAATATCGCATTAACCGACTGTTTTCGGTAGAAGTACAAGCGGGACAATTTCCTGGAGGGGATATTTTCTATCGTTTTGAGGGAGATTAAAATCATCCTTAGCCAGCAAAATATTGGTATAATCAAAGAACTTAAAACACTCCTGAAAGTTGCTCCATGTCTGTGTTAGATTGCCATTCCACCTCCACGATTGTCTGGATCAGAAATCTTTTTTTAGTAGTGGGATGTTTTTTTTCTGGCTTCGCTCCTGCGAATGCTAATAGTTCGCACGAATCTGTCCCATTGACCCCCATTCATGTGCAACTTAATTGGCATCATCAATACCAATTTGGTGGCTTTTATGCCGCTTTACAACAAGGCTATTATCGTCAAGCGGGACTAGATGTTCACCTGCATCATTTCCAAGCCGAAAAAAATGTCTTGGCTGAAGTCCTTGAAGGAAGAGCTCAGTTTGGTATTGGCTATTCCACCACCATTGCCGACTACATTAAAGGCGCACCGATTCAGTTAGTCTTAGCCTCGTTTCAACATTCTCCGATGGTCTTGTTAACGCATGAGCCGATTGGTGACTTGTCTGAACTGATCGGTAAAACAGGTATGTACAGCGACAGTATGCAAGTGCTTTCGTTATTAAATAAAGCAACCAAACAAAAAAAAGACTCTATTCAAAAACGCTACGCGAATACTAACTTAAATGAATTTGTTAGTAAAAATGTTGATTTTTACGGTGCTTATATCACCAATGAACCTTTTCAGTTACAAGAATTAGGTGTTCCATACCACATTATTGATCCTAAACTCTATGGCGTCAATAGTGCCGAAGACTTAGTGTTTACCACTAAAGCCTTTGCTAATGCCAATCCAGCGATTGTGGCAGCTTTTCGTGAGGCAACGATTAAAGGCTGGCAATTTGCTATTGAAAATCCTGACACAGTGATCGATTTCATGCTAGCACATTACAGCGTACCCAAATCTCGTCGCGCACTCTTTTATGAAGCTAAAGCGCTCACTTCTTATGTGAGCGTTGGCACGCGTCCGATTGGTGTGGTTGAGCCAGCGCGTCTTAAAGATACGGCACTAGAACTCAAAGAAATCGGACTGATTAATCAGGCTCAATTTGATGCTTTTGAACCCGAACGCTTCATGGGAATGACTAAAGGAAAGGTTAGTTTAAGCGCTTCTGAGTTGGACTATCTGGCAAAAAATCCTACGATTAAATTGGCGAATGACATCGACTGGGCACCATTTGAATTTATTGATGAGGATGGCAATTATCAAGGTTTGACAGCAGACTACTTTAAAATTTTTGAACAAAAATTGGGCGTTCGCTTCATACCCGAAAAGCAGCGTTCGTGGAGTGAGGTGCTAAAGTTAGCCAGTGAAGGCAAGTTAACCATGTTTTCTTCAGGAGCAACGCGTACCCCTGAAAGACAAAAATATATGCACTTTACCGACCCTTATTTGTCTTTTCCAATGGTATTAGTCGCTAAAAATGATGTTAATTATATTGATGATTTTCAGCAGTTGAATGGTGAGAATGTTGCAGTCATTCGGGGTTATTTTGCGCATGAACACTTTCAAAACTACTTTCCTAATGTCAACTTAGTGGTAGTGGATTCGGTAAGAGAAGGGCTGACAGCAGTAATGACAGGTAAGGCATTGGCCTATGCCGAAAATTTAGGTGCCGCTAATTATGCAATAAGACAGTATGGTTTCACCGGTCTGTCGTTTGTTGGAGAATCGAATCAGCGTTTTGAGTTGGCTATCGGTGTGCATCAATCAGAGCCTATTCTTTTTTCCATCATGCAAAAAGCGCTTGCCAGTGTTTCCGAAGATGAAAAAAGAGTCATCTATGATCGCTGGATACATATTGAGTTAATTAAACGACTGGATAAGAAACAGTTATGGGAATTGAGTGGCTATGCTTTTTCAATCATCGCGTTATTGTTCATCACCTTACTGGTGTATCGTTATCAACGCAATCGCTTTCAGCATTATATCAATCAGATCAATGAGTTGAATTTCGCTTCTAAAATTGAACTAGCTACCGAAAAAGTTGTCTGGGTGAGTCAATCCTATGCAGCCTTACGGGGTTGCGAAGTGGGAGACCTAATTGGTCAGCGCTACACCGAGTTTGCCAGTGATCGTGTTAGTCAAGAAGCCATTCAAGCGATTAAACAACAGTTAATAGCAGGTAAAACATGGATCGGTGAAGTTGAGGGTAAGCGTTGTAATGGTGAACACTATTGGGTTAAATTGACGCTGACACCAGAAAAAAATTGGCTGGGCAAAATCACTCACGTTTGGGCAACACGCGTCGATATTACCGACAAAAAGCGTATCGAAGTCCTTTCTAATACTGATGAGCTGACCAAACTCTACAATCGTCACTATTTCAACAAAACCCTGCCCAGCCTGCAACAGCAGTATCAAGGCTCTGGCAAACATTTATGCTTGGCCTCGATTGATATTGACTACTTTAAACTCATTAACGACACCTATGGCCATCTGGTGGGTGATCGCGTATTGCAACAAGTGGCTGATTATTTGAAAGCCTGTTGTACGGAAGAAGGTGCTATGGCTTTTCGTTTGGGTGGTGAAGAGTTTATGTTGGTCGCCTTTGTTGCCGATGTCGATGATTTTTATCAACAGTTGGAAAGGTTAAGGCAACAGATTCTTGCAGCAAAGATAGAAAACCGTGATGCACCATTGGGGTATTTATCTATTTCAATCGGTGCTTGCTGCTGGCCAGATGGTCAGCCGAGTGATTGGGATGCGCTCTATCGTCAGGTGGATGATTTGCTTTATCAAGCGAAACAATCGGGACGCAACCAACTCGTTTTGACGAATTGATAATCCCATGTCTGCTTCTGCATCATTAACCAAGGGTATGGTGATTGTGCATGGCAATCGCATGGAGGATCTGCGCGATGTCATGCTTTCTTGGTTGCAAAGTCATCCGCTTCCACCCTTAATGGCCGAAGTGTTACTGGTACAAAGTAATGGCATGAAACAATGGCTGGTGCAATCAATGGCACTGCAAATGGGTATAAGCGCGGGTGTCGAACTTTACCTACCAAGTGAATTTTTATGGCGTGCCTATCGACAAGTGTTAGGCAGTCATCAGGTTCCAAAGCAAATGGCTTTTGATAAAGCACCGCTTACTTGGCGTATTCACCGATTGTTAGATCAGGTATTAGCGAGTGATGACGTCGTTTATCAGCCATTAAGGCATTATTTAGCCCAAAGTGAAGAAGCAGCTGAGAGACGTTTTCAATTGGCGTCACAAATTGCTGACTTATACGACCAATACCAAACCTATCGAGCTGACTGGATTGCAGATTGGTCAAAAGGGCTCAATCAGCTGATTAACCAACAAGGTGAAATAAACCCACTGAATGAGAACACTTGGCAAGCAGCTTTATGGCGTGATTTGCAGCGCGATATTGAAGCCAGTGGGCAAAGCCTAACCTCGCGTGCTAGTGTGCACGATCAATTCATGCAACACATGGCTGACACCAACCGTTTAGCATCGGTAAAGTTACCGGAGAGAATCGTTGTTTTTGGCGTCAGCAGTTTGCCACAACAAACTCTTGAAGCCCTATCAATGATGGCTTGCGTGTCTCAGGTATTGTTGTTTGTGAATAATCCTTGTCAATATTATTGGGGCGATGTGCAAGACGCTCGTTACTGGCGTCGCAACCAGCTGATAAAAGCACATCGACATGCCATTAAGCAAGGCATCCCCCTAAAAGCCTTACAAGAAGACTACGCCAGTTTTCATCCCTTATTGGCAGCTTGGGGTAAACAAGGCAAAGACTATTTACAGTTGCTGAATGCATTTGATGAAACGGCGCATCATGAGCATTGGTTTCAACGCGTAGATGTCTTCGTTGAACCGTCAGAGTCTACTCAATTAGCCACTTTACAACGGCATATCCTAACGTTAACTCCGCCACCCGATGAGCCGGAAACACGAGCAACGCATGACGACTCCATTTGTTTGCGATCTGGCTATTCATCGCAGCGTGAAGTAGAAATGTTGCATGATCATTTACTGGCACTCTTTGATGCAGACGACAGCTTAACACCCGCTGATGTGATGGTGATGATGCCCGATGTTGACCAGTTTGCTGCAGCAGTCAGTGCGGTTTTCGGACGTATTTCCCCCAAGGATAAGCGCTATATTCCTTATTCGATTGCGGACACTAGCCTAAGCATCGAGCCGATGATGCAATTATTACAGTGGTTATTAACCCTGCCAACGGCTGATATTGGCTTAAGTGATTGGCACGCCATGTTTGAACTGGACGCCGTTAAGGCTAAATTTAAGCTGACTGAAACCGATGTTGAAACGCTGCATCAATGGTTACTAAAGGCGGGGGTGCGTTGGGGACTGGATGCAAGCGATAGAAGCGAGCGCCATCAGTTACCGCAAGGGATTAGTGCCAATAGCTGGCTATTTGGCTTAGATAGATTGTTATTAGGCTATGCCAGCGGCGATACAGGGCAAGCATGGCAGTCGATTTTGCCCACGTCAGCCGTATCGGGATCATCAGCTGATTTATTAGGCGCTTTGTCTGAATGGCTGGATGCGATACGTATTGCCCAAGGCTTGTTAAGTCATGAATTGCCGCCGGCGATCTGGGCGTGTTACTTAGAAGAAGTATTACAGCTCTTTTTTGATGATGCCCATGATGTCAATAGCCAGCGTTGGATAGCACGATTTCGTACTGGCTTGAAGCGTTGGTCATCGGCTTGTGAACTGGGTCAGTTTCAACAGAAATTGCCTTTGTCCATTGTCGCCAGAGCGTGGCTAGACAACATTGATGATGCCAATAGTTTGCAGCGTCCCTTTTTATCAGGTGGGGTGCAATTTGCAACCTTGATGCCGATGCGTGCCATTCCGTTCAAAGTGATTTGCTTGATTGGCCTAAACGAGCGAGATTACCCTCGTCAACAGGTGAAACAAGACTTTGATTTGATGGCGTTAGCAGGACAGTGGCGAGCGGGGGATAGATCACGTCGTTATGATGATCGTTATTTATTCTTAGAAGCAATTTTATCGGCGCGTCAACAACTCTATCTGAGCTGGACAGGGCGTAGTATTCGTGATGACCAACATCGAGCGCCCAGTATTCTCGTTGCTCAGTTTATCGATTATTGCCATCAACTTTGGACGCCGCCTTTAAGGGTAGTACAGCATCCTTTACAACACTTTTCACCGCGCTATGTGCAAACGGATACAGAATTACAAAGCTACGCCATTGACTGGTTAGCAGCAAAAGACTCAATCATAAGCGACACAGATTGGGCGAATGCAAGCCTAGCCGACGAGCCCATACCCGCTCAACTGCCATTAACGCGGCTCAGTACTCTGCTACGTCATCCACAAGCTGTGCTCTTACAGTATCGCCTTGGCATTAGACTGACTCAACCACAAGTAATTCAAGTGGATGATGAAGCTTTTGAATTATCGGCTTTGCAGCAGCATCAGCTTACGCAACAACAAATCGAATATTGGCTCGCAACGGGTCGATCAGATGCACTGCCTTGGCAACTGAGTGGGTATTTGCCTTTAGCGAGTTTTGCCGAGCTTAACGCAACAGCACTACAACAAACCAGCGAACAGGTGTGGCAGGCTTGGCAGAGTCTTGTCGTGGATTACAACCAGCGATTAGCCCCTTTACCGCTGTCACTAAATCTGGCAAACACGACGCTGAGTGGTCAACTTGATTTGCTTTATGCCAATGAACAAAACGAGCACTGCGCCGTTCAATTAGTACCCGGATCACTTAAATCAAAATCAGGTATTAAAGCCCACAAGCTGATTGACGCATGGCTTGCTCATTGTCTGGCTAACGCCTTGGAACAGTCTGTGACCAGTGCTGTGATAGGTACTGACATGAGTCTTAGGTTTCTTCCGATTGCATCGACACAAGCTCGCTTATACTTGCAAGCCTATGTTGAGCTTTACCAACAAGCTTGGCAACAACCGCTCAAAGTCGCTTGTAAAAGTGGCATAGCTTATGTGCGGAGCTTACAACAACAGCAAGCCAAACAGGTTGATTCAGATACAGGATTAGATACACAGCTCATGCAAGAAAAAGCACTCGCTGCGGCACGAAGTGAGTTTGAAGGCGGTTTTGGACGTTCTGGAGAGTGGGGACAATCCTTAACCTTACAACGCTGTTTCACCTCTTTTGATGCCTTACAGCCAGAATTTACCGAGTTAGCGCAACGGCTTTATGGTGAGTTTATCGTAGCCATTCATTCACTGGAAAACCATAACAGTTAATACAGCTTTAGTCTTAACCCAATTTTTTAATTCCTAAAGCTGCTAACACCACCTCTGGAGTTTCTGTCATGAAGGTAGGTTGAGCACTGCTAATAAACCACCCTTGAGCATAATGAATACCAATATCTCTAACGGTTTGCAATGTTTCTGCATCCTCTACAAACTCAGCAACCGTTTCGATCGATACCGCTTGAGCGAGTGTCACAGCGCTTTGTACAAAAGCACGATCAATATAGTCGCGAGTCATATGAGAAATAAACTCACCTTCAATTTTTAAGTAATCAACAGGAAAGTGTTTGAGATAATGGAACGAAGAAAACCCTGAGCCAAAATCATCAATGGCGAATTGGAAGCCTTCAAATTTAAGGTCTCGCACAAAACGCTCCAGTAAGGTCAGATTTTGTACCGTATCTCGCTCGGTAATTTCAAAGACTATTCGTTGAGGCACAATGCCATGCTCTCTCGCCATATTCTTAATCTGATCGACAAACTCATTTAACTGTCGGGTCTCAACTGGTTATAAACTTTTTTAACAAATAACTCAGGATGGGTTTTCTGCCATTCCTTAAGTTTAGCGACAGGGGTAACATGCCCAAGA
>NCFI01000061.1 GCA_002281095.1 Thiotrichales bacterium 35-46-9
AGAAAAAAACATAAATAGCCATAATTTAATGATTTTCGCGGCATTTAATAAGATTCATAAATTACGTATATAAAATAGTTTTATTACGCAATTTTGATAAGTAGCTTTGTTGAAATAAATAAGCAATGATAGAATGCTAAAGTTTAGCCATATTCGACTAAGCCGACTGAGCGCAGACAATGCACTGAGTAACGATAAGAATTTAATTGATTAACATGAGAGGTATCCTTTCCATGAAGAAAGATGAAGCACCTGTAATGCAAGGCCGCCGTCGGTTTTTAGCCGGAAGTATTGCTACTGCATTTGCGTATTTCACCGGTTTAGAGTCTGCAATTGCTGCACAAGAAAGTACTAAGCTGGTACACATTGCCATTGTGGGTAGCGGTTCTGCCGGTATCAGCATTGCTAATCGCTTAGCCAAAGCCTTACCAAATGCAAAACTAACCATCATTGATAAAAAAACCGACCATTACTACTGGCCTGGTTTGACCTTGGTGGCTACTGGGCTATGGCCCAAAGGCGACGTGTTGCCAGGTAAAAATACGGACTTTTTGCCTTCAGGCGCGAACATCAATCTCGTTAAAGAAATGGTGGTTAGCTACAACCCAGAACAAAATGAAGTGACCACTGATGCAGGTCAGACGATTAAATACGACTACTTGGTGGTAACCAGTGGTATCGAATACAACTATGAAGCCATTGCGGGTATGGACGTCAATGCGATTGGTACTAATGGCTTGACCAGTGTTTATCACAGTCCAGATATGGCTGAGAAATCATGGCAAGCCATCAGCGAGTATAGCAAAAAGGGCGGCAAAGGTATTTTTACACTGCCATCAACACCGATTCGCTGTGCCGGCGCTCCATTAAAAATGACTTTCTTAACCTTAGATCAGCTCAAGCGTAATGGCGGTTTTGATAAAGCACAGATGAATTTCTATTCATCGACAGGTGGTGTGTTCGGTTTGCCTTGGTTTAACGACTTCGTTATCAACCGTTTCAAAGAAAATAATATGGATGTTAAGTTCAAAACACAACTAAAATCCATTGATATTGCTAAACGTGAAGCCACATTCAGCACAGAAGACGGTACAGGCTTAACCACAAGCTACGATTTATTACATGTTGTTCCGCCCATGCGTGCACCTAAATCAGTGCGTGAATCTGATTTGTCTTGGAAAGAAGGTGGCTTTGCAGGCGGTGGCTGGTTAGCCGTGGATAAAAACACCCTACAGCACGTTAAATACGATAATGTTTTTGGTTGTGGTGACGTCAATGGTACGCCCCTAGGTAAAACCGCAGCTACTGTCAAAATGAGTGTGCCTATTGTTGTTGCTAACCTGCTAGACACGATAGCGGGCAAAGAACCTAGTGCTAAATTCAATGGTTATACTTCGTGTCCGTTGATTACACAAATTGGTTCGGCCATGTTGATCGAGTTTGATTACGACAAAAATCTTATCCCAACCTTTAGTTTTATCAATCCGCAACAAGAATCTTGGTTTGCATGGATTATGAAAGAGCAAATGCTCAAGCCTGCTTATTTAGGCATGCTCAAAGGCAAAGTATAATTAAGGGTAGGAGAAGAAAATCATGTCTGCTTATGAAATCAGTTTAGCGGTGGTAACTCTGTTGGGTTTCCTAGAACTGCACTTAACCACGGTCGTGGTTGTGATTGCTGCCTTGGTGCTGTTGTACGGCATGTTGTTGGCGAAGGGCAAGGGCTTAGTGCATGGAAAAGCCTTCATCAATAGCATTGTCATCGGTATTTTTGCTTGGATTTTGTTTATTCTGGTATTGCCAAGTGCGACTAGCTCATCATTAGCTCAAGTGACTTATTGGGTTGATTGGCTGTTTTTAAGTATGATCGCAGCTGGATTTGCTTTTGTGCTAACAGTCTTGGTTTATCCTGTGCTAGCGATTCAGCAAGCTAAAACCAAATAAACTTATACTGGGTTAGCGAACAAAAAAGACAAGCTTAGGCTTGTCTTTTTTTATGGATGGGGTAAGACATCAGGCCACCAGCATAGCCGGTTTTCCGTATAAATAACCTTGAAACTTCTGATAACCAAAGTTCATTAATACGTCCTGTTGTTGTGGCGTTTCTACGCCTTCAACCATAGCAGATATGCCAATATCTTTTGAAAGTTTAACAACATAATCTAGGATAGATAGAGAGCGTTTATCTTTGAAATTCAGAAAAGATTTGTCGACTTTAATCTTTTGCACATTCAGTTTTTGTAATTTTTGAATACCTGAATAGCCAATACCAAAATCATCCAACGCGACGTCGATACCGATATCATTAAGATGATCTACCAGCCAGCGTAAAGAAGACATATCGACCACTGAAATCGTCTCGGTGAGTTCTACACCAATAAAAGCGGGGTTAATTTTTTCACGATAAATGGCTTTTTCTAAGGCTAATGAAAATCGTCCATTTTTTTGCACTTGCTTTCCCGAAATATTGAAATAAAATTTATGCTGTTGGCGTTTGGCATTAAATTGACGAGCATCTTTAATCACTCTGTTAAGTACCCAGTCACTTAATTCATTAATAATGCCATAGTCTTCTGCTACAGAGATAAATAAGTCAGCTCGAACACCAGACCAGCGAGTGAGCGCCTCATAACCAATCGTATGGATGTTACCGTTATTGAGTACTTCAACTTGCGGTTGATACAGTAGCGAGAAATCCTGAAACGCATTGTTCATACAGGCCTTCATATCACGCAGCATTTTAATTCTTTCGGACATAGGTGGTCACGCTTCTAAAGTTGGGTTATTCGATTCCTTCCTTGATGTTTTGACAGAAGCGTTGCTTCTTCGGCACGGCTTTGCAATGAGGCTTCTGACTCTTTTTCAGAAGCATGAGCTATGCCAAAAGAAGCTGTAATTGAACCTATTTCTTGTTTTGTGCTACGTAGCAGTATTTTTGAATAAATAATAGCCTGACGTGCTTTCTCGACGCGTTGCATGACCCATTCAGGCGAACGGTTAAGGAAAACAAAAACAAATGACTTACCACTAAACCGAGCTAAAAAAGCATCATTACCCAAGGTTTGTTTCATTTTTTGTGCAAGATAACGCAATATGGCATCGCCAACATGAAAACCAAAGTTTTCATTCAAGAGTGAAAATTGATCAATATCGGCAATCACCAAGCTTAGGTTCTCTGTTGTGTCAGCATGAATTGCTTTTTTTAAGAACTCATCGTAGGCAAATCGAGAGTGCAATCCCGTTAATTGATCATACGCAACTAGCTGCTGTAACGAAGCGATTTTTTCTTTTAATTCATTAATATGGGTTTGGGCTTCATTGAGTGTATCCATAAACACATATTGTGAAACTGATAATGTCATGACTTCTTTTTTGAGTTTTCCAGCAATAGAGGCTAGGTCAACAGCGGAAACATCATCGGCATCTAGTCGGTCAATTTGTTGGTCAAGCACCGCACTGGATTGCTCTGTAATGGTCACTATTTTGTGGGAACCTTGATGCAAGTTTTCTGTAATATCATCCAGTAAGGCAATATTGTTAATACAAGACTCACCAATGTATTTGTGGTATAAGGTGTTTAACCCGTATTCAAGCGTTTTTCCTTTTTCAAGGGTTAACAGCTCATCAGAAAGCGCACAACTAAAACCATTCATCGCCGCCTGATAAAAAACAGCATAGGCCAGGGGAGTAAATTTTATTTTTGCATCGCGAATAGCTGCACATACAATGCCATGTAAGTGTGCACATTGCTCGTCACTATAGGGGTAGCGAGTAGCTGAAATCATGAGGTTTAGGTTGCTCCCAAGTGATTAAGCAAATAGGCTTGTATCGTGTTGACACCGCTTGTTAACCTAGCAATCACTTGATTTAATCTTATAACCATTATTGATAAGTTTCAAGTCTTGACAAGCATACAACTCACTAAAATGTTCGTAATTTGAGAAACTAAGTCTGAAGCAGCGATGAACAGCATCATTTCAGACCTGTCTTAATTTTGTTGCATTAACCGACGTAGGTTCTCTTCACGATCAGAACGGTCATATTTAGCGGTTGTATTCGCATTGGCATGACGTGCCAGCGCTTGTACATCACGCAGTTTATGTCCTTCATCGAGCAGGTGAGTAATACGTGAACGACGCATATCATGGGGAGCCAAGCTGCTGGGATCAATACCTGCCAGTAGCGCAGTCCTTTTGAGAATGTCACGAATAGAGACATCACTAAGTGCTTTACTCGTATCTAGCTGTCCACCTTTACGAATGCGACAGAGTAGTGGACCTGGCTTTTGCCCACGTATGGCTAACCATTCTTGTAAGTTATTTTCAATTTCATCGCTATAGGGAAGTTCGGCTTCTTTATTGCCTTTACCCACAAAGCGGATAATGCGACGTTGCTGATGAATGCTAGCCAGTGTTAACTTAGCGACTTCAAATCGCCTTAATCCGAGTAAATACAGAAGGTTAAAAATTAACTTGTCACGAATTAAGGTGGCATTATGTGGCAATTGCGCCTGTGTCACGCGCATAGCAGTTAATTCATCATGGGTAATTTCACGACCGGCAGGCAGGCGTTGAATTTTCTTGAACGGAATGGCTTTAATACGGGCATAGACATCGCCATCCATATTACCTAATAGCCACGCATTTTTAGCAACACCGCGCACTAAACTAATGACTTGATTAAGATAACGCTCTGATTTATTGGCATCTTGCAGACGCAACAAAGCCGTAAGCACGTCGTCAACAGTCAACTGATTCCAATCAATGGCATCTAAAGCACGGCTTTGGCCACCGGTTAAGGATTCGATAAATGCCGGCACAGCGCCACGTAAGTAACCTTGACGTGAGGTACTAGAAACACTGCTTAAATAAGCAGTTAATGGATTGGCTTGTGCGGTTGCTGGCAAAGCAGTAGCTGAACTCATAGGGTTTGGACTCTCTCATTACGGGGTTCATATCATATAAGTAGGGTTGAGATATGATAATACATATTTATTACTTTCGACAAGATTTATTGTCGAAAGTAATAACTTTCTGCCCACAACCTATCTTCGCACTAATAAGACCAATACTTCAGCATGTTGTGTGTGTGGGAACATATCAAACACTCTGGCTTGAATTAGCTTGAACTGATGTAATCGCTTCAAATCTTCAGCCAAACTCTCTGGATTACAACTGGAATAAATGAGCTGTGTTGCCGTTGAGTGATTTAAAAACTGGCACAGCTGCGCTCCGATGCCTCGTCTTGGCGGATTGACAATAATACAATCTGCAGCGGCATCAATTGCTGTGTGAGCGAAGTCGTCGGCTGTTAACGCACGAAAATGCAGTCGATCCGACAGTCCTAGATGATGCGCACTACGTTGGGCGCTTTCAATGGCATCGGCGTTGATTTCAATGCCGGTTACTTTTCCCTGCATGACTTGCGCGGCATGCAAGGCAAAGCCACCGACACCACAAAATAAGTCCCAAAGCTGACTCGGCTGACAATCCGCTATCCAAGCTTGTGCTTGCGCGTAAAGCTGAGCGGCAACTTGTGAATTGGTTTGGAAAAAACTGCGTGGATGACAATACAACGGCAATTCATTCAACCAATGAGTCAGAACCTTTTTTTCCGTCAGCAGTATTTCTTGTTCGCCTTCCACAATCGCTGCTGGCAAAGGTTGAATATTGACCGACACAACGTCTAGGTTTGGCAAGGTTTCCATCAGCGCTGGCAAATATTGCTGTATCTTGGCTATGGCTTGTGTCGATCGCAACACAAACCGACACATCAGTGCTTTGGTGTGTTCATCTATGCTGACAATGACGTATTTCAACTCGCCTTGACGCTTGATCACATCATAAGGCATGAGCTTAAGCTCTTGAATCCACGATCTAATCGGTTCAAAAGTGGCTTGTAATTCAGCAGGATATAAGGGGCAGTTTACTAAATCGTGAGCCTGAAATTGCCGATCAAGCAGTCCCAATATTGGTGCTTGCCAATGACCACTCACCACCATTTTGGCTTTGTTACGAAAACCAGCTATCGAACTGGTAACCATTGGTAACCAGCTAATCTCATTGGAACATTGAGATAAAATCGCTTCAACGCTAGCTTGCTTTTGCTGACATTGTTGTGGGTAATCAAGGCTTAATTGTGTACAGGAACGACAAATCGCTTGATCATAATAATGGCAATTGAGTTGATTAGACAAAAGAAAGTCCACCTGCTCGTTGCACGGATCGCCCTAATGCTGTAAAAAGCTGCTGAGGGCTGGTGCAAGCTAAAATAAATTGATGTTTGGCGCGCGTAATGGCGGTGTAAATGAGCTCCTTGGTCAAAATGGGACTATCCTGTTCTGGTAACAACAAACAAACTCGATTAAATTCAGAACCTTGCGACTTATGAACACTCATAGCAAAGGCGTCTTCAATGTGAGACAGACGGGCGGGCAGAATCCAACGAATCCCCTTCTCTGTAGCAAAAACAACACGCAAACCTAGGCGTGGATGAGGTAAGCACAAGCCAATATCGCCATTCATTAAATTCAGTGTATAATCATTACGTGTTACCATCACTACTCGGCCAGCAAGCCATTGTGACGAATCTAAACCAAACCATTTTGCCATGCGCTCATTCATCGACACGAGACCCCAAGGTCCTTCTCTCACCGCGCATAATAATTGAAACTCACTTAACTGACCAAGACATTTTTTTGCCCAGCTGTCGATAGCTTCTTCATCGACGTCCTCGTGTATAGAAACACTGAGTCTCTGCCACTGTGCCAAGCACAGCTGTTTGAGTTTCTGGGTATCATTGGCGATGATAGGCAAGGCAACAACAGCCTCTGACGTGTCGATTGTCCAAATCGGTAACTGGGTATAAGCGGCTTTGACTGACTTAACTGCTTGCTGATTAACCCATGTTGCCCACTGACCAATCGCACTGCTCGCATCGAAACGATGTGAATAACGTAACATAATTGTTTGTTGCGCTAACGCATTACCCATGCTTGAGCAGTAAGTACTGGGTAAATGTTGTCCAGCAAAGGCTAACAACCATTGCTGAGTCTCTGCTGAATAATTACCCTGCTCAGCACCCCGACACAATTGCCCCAGCACCGCTCCCGCATCGACAGAAGCCAATTGATCCTTATCACCTAATAGAATGAGCCGTGTACTCAGAGGGAGCTTGGTTAACAGTTGTGCCATCAGATGCAAGTCGATCATAGAGGCTTCATCGACGATAAAACAATCGCACTGTGTTAACTCATCACTGGCTAACCATTTATGCAAGGTCTGCGCTTGCGTGGGTAAATTGAGTTGAAAGGCTACTGGTAATTGACTGATCGCCTGCTGAATAGATGAAGCCAAACGAGCAGCAGCCTTACCCGTTGGTGCAGACAAACCTATGCGCAAAGATTGAGTGGTTGATGAAGCTTGCGCCAAGCGTTGCAAGGTGGCTAACAGACGGACGACGGTGGTTGTTTTACCCGTACCCGGCCCACCTGTAATGATTGAAAACTGGGCGCGCGTAGCTAAAGCACAGGCTATAGCTTGCCAGTTAGGTTCATTAGTCTGAGCGCCAGAATCTGGAAATAAGCTTGTTAACCAATCGGTTAAGACGATTTTATTGTCATCACGTAATGCTAAGCGTTGTTGAATATTGAGCTGAATCGTCTGTTCATCCTGCCAAGCCCGTCGCATATAGAGTCGATTATCTTGCCACACTAAAGGACTAGATTCGTCGCTTGGCAGCCACCAAGGGCAGAATGTTTGTTGCTCTGGCCATTGCGGACTTAACCTTTCCTGAGTGATCGCATTCGTATGATGAATAATGATGCTGGTTAATCCTTCATCTAGCAATAAGCAGGCATGACCTGCTCGATAGGCATGACTGGTCAGCGCCGCCAATAACCAAGCATCTGCATGAGCGGCTGCTTGTCGCTGCAATAAATCGGCAAAAGCCACATCGACAGAACTGAGTTGAATGTGCATTGGGTTGTTCATAGCGATTGACTCGAAAAAATGTGCGACAAACTTTCTAACTCAGCTAAACTGGGTTTACAGTGCCAAACACCCTGCTGCGGCTGCAGTGGATCGGCGCCACGAATAAACCAGTAAATCGCTCCTCCCATGTGCCGATCATAATCATAATTCGCTAAACGCGTCGATAGGTATCGGTGTAATGCCAACACGTAGAGCATCGCTTGTACATCATAGCGATGCGATAATATCCCTTGCTGACACGACCAATCATCATAGCCTTGTATTAACTTATTGGTTTTATAATCGAGCACATAGTAACGCCCCTCATACTCAAAAATTAGGTCCATAAAGCCAGTCAATAACCCACCCAAACGTTGATAAGATAGCTTAGGCCGTGCCACTCCTGCCAACACCATGGCACTCACGCAGTCATCAATGGCTTGGCTATGCGTTTGCGATAATGGCAAAGTGAATCCCATTTCACAGCAAAAAGCGCCTTGGTTTAACTGATTCAGTGATAAGGGCACGGGGTTAGGTTCAGACGATATTAAGCGAATGGGGTGTGCTGCTAAGGTCGTTAACCATGCATGAAAATCCATTTCGAGTGTTAAGGGCAGTTGATGACTGCTCAACTGTTGTTGCCAAAAACTGGACCAAAAAAGCGTATCTTCTATCGGTGATTCCATGAGCATAGCTTCTAGCGCCAAATGCATTAAATCCCCTACCCCCGCGCCAGCGGGTAACGATTGCCAAGGTGTTTCGATTGCCGAAATTTGAAACAGCGGTAAGTCACTATGACTGTCATCGTCGAAAACGGCTTGACGCTCAAGTGTCTGATCTTCTAGCAAACGAAACTCACTGGCGCTGATCCGCTGTGCATCCAGTTGTTGGGTTAAGCGTGAATAGCTGCTTACCTGCCAATAAGGCCAATGACGTACTTTAGGAAGCAATATCGCTTGAGCTGCAATACTAGATGAAACGGATTCACTAACCATTTCATCAATCGACTCATTATTAAAACCAATCAGTTCGACCGGTTGCCAATCCATCAAAGCGTCTGCTTGCACTAACCAAGGTTGAAAGGCTTCAGCCCAAAGCGTTTCGTCATCGCCCCGACGATCACCCGACAATAAATAACCTAAGGCACTTTCATAAAATCCGGCACTATTGGCACTGGATTTCAATCCTGCCACCCCCAACCACAGAGCATGACTGGCGCGCGTTAAGGCAACATAGAGCAAGCGAATCGACTCTTGCCAATCGAGTTCACGCTCTTGTTCATCGGTTACCTGACGTTTGTTCATACCCAAACTCATAGCAAAAGGTAAAAACACCAAGGGATATTCAAGGCCTTTCGATTTATGAATGGTAATGATGGTAATGCAGGAAGCGTCACTTTCCAGACGTACCAAATGTTCCTGCGCCGTTGATGATTGCGGCTGACTAATATGCGCCGCTAGCCAGCGAATGAGTGCGGTGCGTCCTTCTCGCTCTAATGAGGCTTGTTGCAGCACTTCAGCCAAATGCAATAAGTTGGTGAGTTTACGTTCACCCTCCACTTGTTGTTGCCAATAGTGCGAGATGCCCTGTTCATGCAACAGCCGATAGAGCATCGCCAGTACGCCCTGTTGTTGCCAAGTATCGCGCCACGCACGAAAGCGCGTCACCCATTCATCCCATGCGGATTCATTGTCTCGCAAGCTATCCAGCTCAGCTAAAGAAAAAGCAAAGCTGCGACTGGCCAAAGCCGCTCTGATGGCACTGATGGATTCTGGTTCATGCACTGCCTGTAACCAACGCCAAACATCCAAGGCTTCTTCGCTGCTAAACACGCTTTCCTTGTCAGATAAATAAACACTGGGAATGCGTTTTTCTCGTAAGGCTTGTTGTATTGTGACGGCTTCATTACGGTTTCTTACCAGTACGGCAATGTCTTTCGCCTCGAGGGGTTTTAATCCTTCTTCTAAAGCAAAACCAGTATCTGCACTGCCAAGCAAGCGAGCAATCTCATTCGCGCACTTGGCCGACATGACCGTTAAGTAGCTGTCTTTGGAAACGCATTTTCCAGCTTCTTGTGCCCACAAAGTGATGGCTGCTTGATCTTGCCCAGCTACTTTCAAGCTGGGGAGTTGCTTGCCCGCACTCACTTCTACAAAAGCAATCGGATTCTCTTCACCCTGCCTAAACTGAAAGGCCCCTTGTGGATGAGTTTCTGCCAAAGCAAACAACTGATTGACAGCACGAATAACGAACTCGCTAGAGCGGAAGTTTTGTGTGAGGGTATGATGATGCAGCGCATCTTTTCTTGCCCGTAAATAGGTGTCCATATCGGCACCGCGAAAACGATAAATCGCCTGTTTGGGATCACCAATCATTAGCAACAAGCAGTCATCGCGCTGCTGATACAAAGGTATTAGGCAGCCATATTGCCAAGGGTCGGTATCTTGAAACTCATCGACTAGCGCTACTGGAAATTGACTACGAATGGCTTGAGCTAAGGATTCCCCTGCTTCCCCTTGCAGGGCTTGATAAAGTTGGTGCAACAGATCATCGAAATCAAACAAGCCAGCTTGCTGTTTGGCTTGCTGGTACAGACGATTCACTTCAATCTGTGCGTGTTTTAACAGCGCAGATTGATAATCGGGTTCTTGTTGCACTAAGCGAACATAGCTTGCCATAACATCGAAAGCGGGATGCTCTGGTGCACTGCCTTTGTTACTGGTGACAAAGCCGCCCGTACTTACCGACGTGAGTTGCTTCAAACTAGGCGCATTTTGACCCGTTCGCAACCAATTGAGCAGTTGCTTAAACCAACCATCTTGATAATTGTTTCCCTTTAGTGCCTTACTGGCTTTAGCAGATTGAATTAACGCTGTGACCTCATCCGTCCAGAGTTGTTGCAACTGTTTGAAAGAGTCAGCCAGTTGCGTTTGCCACTCCAGCCAAGGCTCAAGTGCTTGTCTAGGTTCTATAACCCAATCCGACCCAAGAGACTCTTCGGGTTTTCCTTTCTGATCATTGATTAAGGCCAACAAAGCTTCTGGATTTGTTACCCAAGCTTGAACAGCACGAATGGCATCAGGCTCAAGTGCATAATAAACTTGTCGCCAATAACGCTTGCAGGCATCCAATTTAAGTTGATGCGTGTCTTCAACTAAGGTTTGCTCAAACAGCGATAAGCTGTCAAAAGCGTGCTGTCGCAACATACGACTCGCCCAGCCGTGAATGGTAAATATGGCTGCTTCATCCATCCATTCAATGGCTAAACTCAGTTTTTGCACACACAATTCGTAATTTTCAGACGCAAACTCAATCAAAAGAGCGGATAACAAAGGATCGCTACTGCTTCCCTGCTGAAAAGCGAACTTTGCTTCCTGCAAGCGCAAGCGAATACGCTCACGCAATTCTGCCGTTGCCGCTTCCGTAAATGTCATTACCAAAATATCGGGCGGCAATAAAATGCGTTCACCTTGATCAAACAACTGCTCATGACCCAATACCAAACGCAAGTACAAGGCTGACAGGGTGTAAGTTTTACCGGTACCCGCGCTGGCTTCGATGAGTTGTTGGCCCTGAAGCGGAAGTTTGAGCGGATTAAGGTTTTGAAGCATTATTTAAAGAATCCCGTGTAGCCGGTTGTTGACATGTTGTTCTAGTTTAACCAGAAGCTGATAAAATTTCATGTTGAAATTAATCTTTATATGTCGGGTCTCGACTGGTTGGATGAGTTACAATTATCTTAAATCTCAGTATTTGCTTGAAGGTTGCAAGTCCGAGATTTTAGAATTTCTGCAACCAGA
>NCFI01000062.1 GCA_002281095.1 Thiotrichales bacterium 35-46-9
GATTCCCTGAGGTTAAATTAGTGGTTAGTCATTTAGGACGCCCTGAAGATGGTACGGACAGCAAAGGTTTTAATAGCATGGAAATTCATGTTGAGTTGGAACCTAAAGAAACATGGCGTTATTCCAGTAAGGTAGCACTGATCGAAGCGATTAAAGAAAAAGTGAGTGTTTTTTCAGGGTTGTCGTTTAATTTTTCTCAGCAAATTCAAGCAAGTGTCGAAGAAGCTATCTCAGGTTCACAGGGTGAGGTGGTGATTAAGTTGTATGGGCTTGAGCTGGCTGTTATGCAAGAAAAAGCGAATCAAATTGTCTCCATTTTAAACACGATCAATGGTTCTGCAGATGTCGCAGCTGAACAACAAATGGGTGCAGGTGAAGCGCAATTAATCATTAATCGAGTCAAGGCAGCGATGTACGGTTTAAGTGTTGCCGATGTGCACAAACAAATCGAAGTAGCTCTGGGTGGTGGTGTCGCAACACAAATTCTAGAGGGTGAACGTCGTTTCGATTTACAAGTACGTTTGCAAAACGAGGGACGTAACTCTGTCGCCGCTATGAATGATTTGTTGATTCCCACGGAGAATGGCCAGTTAATTCCGCTTGGTGAGGTGGCAGATATTGTATTGAAAACGGGTGCCAATCGTATTTCGCGTGAAAGCAATTATCGACGCATTGCCATTAAATCTAATTTGATTGACCGTGATCAAGGCTCTTTTGTTAAAGAGGCCATGAAGCGAGTCAAAGATGAAGTTGAGTTACCCGCTGGCTACCGTTTGGTCTGGTCTGGGGAGTTTGAGAATCAGCAACGAGCTATGCAGCGTTTATACGTGATAGTTCCTATTTCTTTATTGTTGATTTTTGCTTTGCTGTTTTGGGCCTTTAAATCGGCAGCTCAAGCCTTGTTGGTCATGTTAACGGTACCTTTTGCCATTGCAGGCGGAATATTACTCCTGTGGTTATTGGGTGTGAACTTGAGTATTTCAGCCGCTGTGGGATTTATTGTACTTTTTGGCATTGCTGTACAGAATGGTGTGGTCATGATGGAGTACATCAATTACCTACGTGCCAGTGGTGAAGAGGCTTTACTTGCGATACAAGAGGGCGCTAAGGCACGTTTGCGTCCTATACTCATGACCGCTTTGATGGCAATTTTGGGGTTGTTGCCTGCCGCCGTATCTAATGGCGTTGGCGCTGAGGCGACAAGGCCGTTTGCTCTGGCTATTATCGGTGGATTAGTAACGGCAACCCTAGCCACATTGATTTTATTACCCGTTATTTATTGGTTATGGTTAGGAAGACAAACTGTTCAAAAAGCGGCTTAACTTGAAGGAGAGCAGAAAAATGCAAGAAATACGTGCTTATATTAAGCCCTTTATGCTTGAAAAATTGGCCTTAGCTCTTATGGAGTTGCCAAACTTTCCAGGTATGTCCGCTATGACCATAAAAGGTTTTGGTAAAGAGCGTGTTGATCGCTTGCAAGAGTTTGATCCCTTCATTGACAAAGTACGTGTTGAAATGATTGTGCCTGATGATATGGTCGAGCAAATTGTCAGAATTATTTTAACCGAAGCTCATTCTGGCAATCCTGGCGATGGCAAGGTATATGTTGCGCCAGTCAGTCGCGCTTTCAGTATTCGTTTGCAGACGGAAGAGAAGTAGCTTTTATTGTTAGACAAAAGACTGATTATTCAGCATCAGTTTTTAATCACTGGGTTTCTTAACACCCCTGCCTAGGCATTTATTTTTCCATACTTTGCTACAATGCTTACACTGCGCTGGTAAGCATGCTAAAGGAAAAAGATATGGGGTGGCAATCAATAGGGCTGCTGTTGGGTGGCTTGGGTTTGTTTTTATATGGCTTAGAGGTTTTTTCTAAACGACTCAAAGCCAATGCGGGCGAGCCCTTAAGACGCTTGTTATTACGCATGACCGCGACGCGCTGGCATGGTTTAGTCGTCGGTACGGTATTAACGGCGCTATTGCAGTCTTCTTCCGTATTAACGGTATTGACTGTCGGGTTGGTTGAAGCGGGCATGATTAGCTTTGCACAGTCCTTAGCCATTATTATTGGTAGCAATATCGGATCGACACTTACTTTACAGCTTATGGTGTTTAAGGTCACCGATATTGCTGTGTGGTTAATTTTTTTTGGTAGCCTAACTTTGATGTTTTGGCGTTGGCAAAATCGATACGTTGCTGAGCTGATTCTGGCATTGGGTCTCATTTTTCTTGGTCTGAATCTTATGGCGGATGCTATGCGTCCTTTGCAAGAAACGGCGTGGATGCAATCGATCATCAGTTGGATGGATTCTATTTGGACTGCTGCCTTAGTGGGTATTGTTGTTACAGCGTTGATTCAATCGTCAGCGGCTTTTGGCGGTATTGTACTGGCATTGGTGTTAGCGGATCAGGTTGATATGACCACTGCCATTGCTATGATGTTGGGTGCCAATATTGGTACTTGTATTACTATTTGGTTAGCTTCCATCGGTAAAGGTCGCGAAACCATTCGAGTTGCACTCTTTCATACTCTCTTTAATGTGATCGGTGCAACGATTGTTTTGTTGTTTCTCGATGCTTTTATTCAATTTATTCATTCGATGAGTAGTTCTGATCAACCCAGTATTTTATTAGCGAATGCGCATACTTTATTTAACGTCGTGGTTGCGGGTGTGTTTATTTTATTAGTACCGCAACTGGTAACGCTGATTCGTTGGCTATTGCCCGATAGTCCACATCAAGTGCCTGCTCATGATCCATTGAGTATCTCGACACCTGAAACAGCTAACGAGGGTCTTGTCCAAGGCAATCGCCTGATTGCTGCTATGGGTGAGGCTTTGGAGCAGATGACACGGCTTAGTGTCGATATGCCACGCACACTCTCGCAAATGCACATGTTACAAGGACTGCAGGATGAGCTTAAACAGTTAGATCAACGCTTGTTAGTATTGATGTCGGTAACAGGGCGTTTAGCGCACGATGAGGCGAGTGAGCGGCAGATTTTGCGACAAATTAAGCTCTCCAGTCGTTTACGCACGATGGGACACTTGATGGGCAGTGTTATTCCCAATGTCTATGTGAGCATGCAAAAAGAAAAATTGGTGATGAGTGATGCGACTTCGGTACTCTATTCGTCACTGCAACATCGAATTGGAGAGCAATTACAACGCCTGCTTTTAGCTTTATCACAGCCGGAAAAAACGGCAACGGATGATGGTAATTTGGTTAAAAAAGAGATGCGTTTGTTACGTGAGCAGTTAGAGTTTCATCACAGTAAGCGTTTATCAGCACCGGATGATGATCGTGTACCTGTTTATGTGCATGAGTCTATGTTGTTAGATGCTTGGATGCAATTGGCTTATGTGACGCGTCATGCTTGGCGTTTACTGCCTAATGTGGATACACCAGAAAAACCCCAATTATCACTCTTTCCTGTGGTATGAGTTTTTTACGAAAAATGCTACCAATAAAAAAGCCCTCGGATGTCGAGGGCTTTTTTTATCATAAACAAAAGTTCATGATTAGTGTGCTGAAGCACCTTCCGCACCAATACCCGTTTCAGAACGAACGTATTGCGCTGTGAAGGCTTCACGCTCTGCTTCTGCTTGTGCGCTCTTATCGGTAATCGAGAAGAACCAAGCTAGGAAGAAAGCCACTGGCATTGAGAAAATCGCTGGGTCTTTGTAAGCAACAATCGCTTCTTTAAACGAGAAGACATCAACCCAAACCGTTTTAGATAAGACTACCAGTGTTACTGCGGTAATTAAACCACCTAAACCACCCATAACCGCACCACGAGTGGTGAGACCACGCCAGTAGATCGCCAATAGTAATACAGGGAAGTTAGCAGAAGCGGCAACAGCGAAAGCTAAACCGACCATGAAGGCAATGTTTTGTTTCTCGAAAGCAATACCCAAGAAAATCGCTACGATACCTAAGCCAATAACCGCCATTTTAGAGAAACGCATTTCAGCTGCTTCATCCACATTGCCACGTTTGAATACGTTAGCGTAGAGGTCATGCGACACAGCAGAAGCACCTGCTAGGGTTAAACCAGCAACCACAGCCAAGATAGTAGCAAAGGCAACCGCTGAAATAAAGCCAAGGAACAAGTCACCACCAATAGCGTGTGACAAGTGAATTGCAGCCATGTTGTTACCACCAATCAATTTACCGGCAGCATCTAAGTAAGCTGGGTTAGTTGATACGAGGATAATTGCACCAAAACCAATGATGAAGGTTAGGATGTAGAAGTAACCAATGAAGCCAGTAGCATAAAATACCGATTTACGTGCTTCTTTAGCGTCAGTTACCGTGAAGAAACGCATCAAAATGTGCGGTAAACCAGCTACACCAAACATCAGTGCCAATCCTAACGAAATGGCTGAGATTGGATCTTTGATCAGACTACCTGGTGCCATAATGGCGTCATGTTTAGGACTGATTTCGATTGCTTTCGAGAATAAGTCAGTAAAGCTGAAGCTAAAGCCCCACAACACAGCCAACGCCATGAAAGAAGCACCCGATAGTAGTAATACTGCTTTGATGATTTGTACCCAAGTGGTGGCTAACATGCCGCCAAAAGTCACGTAAAGAATCATCAACACACCAACGATGATGACAGCACTGGTGTATGACAGACCGAACAAGGTTTCGATCAGCTTACCCGCACCAACCATTTGCGCGATGAGGTACATAGCCACAACCACCAGTGAAGCGACCGCAGCCACCGCACGCACAGGCACTTGCGATAAACGGTAAGAAGCTACGTCAGCGAAGGTGTATTTACCCAAGTTACGTAAGCGTTCTGCCATTAGGAATAGCATAATGGGCCAACCAACAAGGAAGCCAATTGAATAGATCAGACCATCAAAACCATTCGCAAATACTAAGCCAGCGATTCCCAAGAAAGAGGCCGCTGACATAAAGTCACCTGCCAGTGCCAAGCCGTTTTGCATGCCGGTGATGCCACCACCTGCGGTGTAGAAGTCTTTCGCACTGCGTGTACGCTTTGATGCCCAATAAGTAATACCTAAAGTTGCAATCACGAAGACAATAAACATGCTAATAGCAGGTATGTTAACTGCTTTTTCAGCAGCATCTGCAGCTAGCGCAGCATTGGCAACTAAGCTAGTCAATAATAATGTTGATAAAGAACGCATCATTTAACCAACTCCTTAACTTCGTTATTCAGGGCATCAAATTCACTATTTGCACGACGCACATAAATGCCCGTTAGAATGAACGAGAAAACGATCAAGGCAAAGCCACCTAGAATACCGATTGAGATAACAGAGTCAGTTGCAATTTTGGTTGCAAGAGCCGTGGGATTAAATGCGATGAACAAAATGAAGGCAAAATAAAGAACCATCATAATGATTGCCATGGTCCAGTTATAACTGGAGCGCGCTTTAGTCAGCTTTTGGAAGGCTTCCATTTGCTGGATTTTATCTACAGTGGATTGATCCATCAGTATCTCCTTATTGTTTTACTTCTATCATTAACACAATTTATAACATGAGTTGCTGATATGTTGTTGTCTTAATACATAAAAAGCCAAGGAAAATCCTTGGCTTTTTACGTACTAACAAAGTATAGCTTATTTTTCGGCTAATTGTTGCAGAATTGTGGCATCTTCTAGCGTTGACGTGTCTTGAGTGATGGTTTCACCTTTTGCCAATGTGCGTAGTAAGCGACGCATAATCTTACCTGAGCGCGTTTTGGGTAGATTGTCGCCAAAACGAATCTCGTCAGGTTTGGCAATTGGACCGATTTGTTCACCAACCCAAGCTTTGAGTGTTTTAATCATCGCCTCACGCGCTTCACCGGTAGGTCGGGCACCATTGAGCACAACAAAGGCAACAATGGCTTCACCTTTAACGTCGTGCGGACGACCGACAACTGCGGCTTCTGCCACATCGGGATGGGCAACCAGAGCCGATTCGACTTCCATCGTACCCAAGCGGTGACCGGAAACATTGAGTACGTCATCGATACGACCTAAAATCCAGTAGTAACCATCGGCATCACGGAAAGCGCTATCACCGACAACATAATATTTATTATGGAATTTCTCGTAATAGGTTTCGACGTAACGTGCATCATCACCCCAAATGGTACGTAACATGGATGGCCATGGCTTACTGATAACGAGGTAGCCGCCTTGATTGTCAGCGGTGATGACGTGACCCTCTTCATCAACAATTTCAGCAAAAATACCGGGTAGTGCTTGCGTACATGAGCCAGGTTTTAGAGCGGTTGCACCAGCGAAGGGCGCGATCATGTGGGCGCCTGTCTCAGTTTGCCACCAGGTATCCATAATTGGGCAACGTTCTTGACCAATGACTGTGTGGTACCACATCCATGCTTCTGGATTAATCGGCTCACCCACTGAGCCCAATAGGCGTAGTTTCGATAAATCGTATTGTTTGGGTACGTCGTCACCGAACTTCATTAAAGCGCGGATAGCGGTTGGCGCAGTATAGAATACCGTCACGCCATGATTTTGACAGATTTCCCAGAAACGACCAGTGTGCGGAATGGTGGGTGCACCTTCAAACATGAGAATAGTGGCCCCATTCGATAAGGGACCATAGGCAACGTAAGAATGTCCGGTAATCCAACCTACGTCGGCAGTACACCAAAATACATCGTCATCTTTAAGGTCAAAAATCCATTCGTTGGTCATGTGCGAACCTAACAAATAGCCACCCGATGAGTGAACAATCCCTTTGGGCTTACCTGTTGAACCCGAAGTGTAGAGTAGAAACAAAGGATGATCAGCGTTAACCATAACGGGTTCGCAATAATTAGGCATACCAGCTTCGGCTTCGTGCCACCACAAATCACGGCCTTCTTTCATGACAATATCTTGACCAGTGCGTTTACACACCAGTACTTTACGTACATGGTCGCAGCCTTTTTCAAGTGCTGTATCAACCGCTTTTTTTAGTTCAACGGTGCGTCCACCACGGAAGCCGCCGTCGGCAGTGATAATGATTTTGGCTTGTGCATCTTCGACTCGATCTTTTAGTGCCTCTGCTGAAAAACCACCGAATACAATCGAATGAATGGCACCAATACGAGCGCAGGCTTGCATGGCAATCACTGCTTCAGGAATCATCGGCATGTAAATGATGACTCGATCTCCCGTCTGTACACCTTGTACTTTTAGTGCATTAGCGAAGCGACAGACGGCACCATGCAATTCATGATAGGTGTACTTTTGCACATCTCCGGGTTCACCTTCAAAAATAATGGCCGTTTTATCGCCGCGATCGTCTAAATGGCGGTCAAGACAGTTGACTGAAACGTTGAGCTCGCCATCAGTGAACCAACGATAGTGAGGTGCTTTGCTGTCATCTAAGCCTACGGTAAAAGGCTTTGACCATTGTAGTTTTTCTTTGGCTAAACGCGACCAAAAGGCGACGTGGTCTGCATTCGCTTCAGCATGAAGTGCTGATAGCTGTTCAGCATTAACATTTGCTTCTGCTTTGGCGCGCTCTGAAGGGGTAAACAGGCGGTTTTCATGCAGTACGGATTCAATGTTGTTATTGCTCATTGCGGTATGATTCCTTTGATTAGGGTGCTTCGGCGCCTATTTTACAGGGCTATTAGATTAAAAACCAGAAAACTGGTTCTGGTTAGGGTGACTCTGCAGAATACAAAAGGGTTGGGGGCTTGGGGGAAGGGTTGCACTATAACGACATGCAGCCGAATGAATTAACCCCTTCCACCAAACAAAAAATAGAAATAGGAAGTCTGAATACAAAGCGAAGCGCATTATTCAGACCTTCCTTAGTCGTTTTCTTCTGCCCAATGCAATACGCCTGCTTGCCATAGTCCATGTAATAAATGGGTGTTGGCGGGGTTTTGCATGAATTGGAGTAATTGATCTGCGCTGTGGTCGTATGTGCTGCAAAGACCATCCAGTAATCCCTGATCGACATCTGCATCAATGCTGGTTGTTTCGCCATTAATGTGCAATAAGCGCGGTGTTTGCGTGGTGTCTTGTGCCCAACGGCTCATCAGGTCGGCGGATAAACCTTCACCTTGTTTAATGCGACGAGTGAAACGATCAATCGGTAGGTTGCGTTCAGGCGGTAAGCTGAGCAATGAACCTTGATGACCTTGCGGTTCAGTGACAAATTGACCAAACCAACGGTGGAAGGTGGCATCATCAGCCAATAGAGCGGCCAGTGTTGCGCGAGCTTGTTGTGTTGCTTCGTGACTAATATCGCTTGGATGGTGAATATTGTGCCAGCTAGGATCTTTGAACCATTGTGCGGGGATGGATTCACGGGCGGCAAAGTCGGCGAAGTGTTCCAACATTTCGCGTGCTGCTAAAGAACGATAACCCACTGACCAAGTCATACAGTCGTCTGATCGGCTAATGCCCCAGTGTCCGACTTTAGCCGGCAGATAAAGCATATCGCCTGCTTCTAAAAAGTGGGTTTCTTCTACGGGGAACTTGTCCATTAAGCGCAAGGGCATATTGGGCAGGTAATTATCCAAAGTACAATATTGCGTGGTCAGGCGCCATTCACGGATACCTTTGCCTTGAATGAGGAAGACATCATAATGGTCATAGTGGGGGCCAACTCCACCTTCAGTGGGCGCGTAAGAAACCATAACATCGTCTAGTCGCCAGCGTGGAATAGCATCAAAGGCCGATAAGAGCTCGGCGGCTTCGGGTAACCAGTGATTGACACCCTGAACTAACAGTGTCCAATGGGTGGCAGGCGTACTGGTAAAGTCATCTTCAGTAAATGGGCCGCGCTTGAGTTCCCAAGGGGTTTGTCCGTCTTTTTCAATCACAATGCGGCTTTCGACATCTTCTTCCATGGCGAGTCCGGCTAAATCTTCCGGTGTTAAGAAGGTTAGCGCATCGGCTGACAAGGCATTTTTAATGACTAAGGGTTTCTTTTGCCAGTAGTTGGTAAGGAAGTCGTGCCAATCAAAATTCTGTAATGTCATGCTGTTGTTTTCCTGTTATGGTTTTTTTAGGGCGTAAGCCAAGTTAGTGAGGATTCATTAATGGCGGCGAGATCATAAGCCGTCGCCATCAGGGCGGGTTGAATGTGGCTGGTTATCAGGTAGCCTTTTCGTGCTAAAACCACAGACAAAGCGGGTGAGTTGGGGTTGGCTTGCCAGCTGGCGAGTTGTTGCTCGACTTGTGTGTTATTGCGTACACGCCAATCGGATAGGGCAATCAACTCATCACCGACTTGCCAGCCAGCTGACTGTGCGGGCGAATCAAGGGTAACTTGTTTAACGACGAGTGCGCCTTGTTCTTCTGCAAGTTTGACGCCTAAGGATGGTTGTAGCTTGGCCGTTAACACCAGTCCGATGCTTGGCAAAGCCAAAGCCAGTTGCGCGGCCAATTGCGGATTAGGTTGCTCGACGTGTTGGGCAAGCCACAGCGCCCAGTTGATATGAGGACAAAGCGACGTTAAATCATCTTTTAGTTTGCTAGGATTCAGTGCTTGCTTAGGATTGTCTTGCCAATCTTGCCACCAGCGATGAAGCAAGTTATCTAAATGTACGCCCTGTTGCTGCAATTCGGCTAAAAGTAGCAGACTGGTTGCCATACCACGTGTGTAGTAGCTGACTTGACTGTTGGCGGAATTTTCATTGGGTTGATAAAACTTAATCCAGGCTTCACGACTGGCATCGGCTAAAGATTGCTGAGCCGCCCCAACGGTCGTTAGGGTTCGGGTTAGGCTATCGCTCCAGCGTGTTAGGAGTTCTGCAGGCTTGATGCGTTCGCTGCGTAATAGCATCCAATCATCATATAAACTTGTAAAGCCCTCGAAAATCCAGAGTAACGGCGTGATGACGGCATCGTCTAATTGGGGATGTATCAACCCTTCGGGTTTGATGCGTTTTACCAGCCAGACATGAAAATATTCGTGCGCGCACAAGCCTAAAAAGTCTTCATAGGCTTTACTCGTTTTTTGATGCAAACGCGGCAAGCTGGCACGAGAGGTCATTAAAGCGGTACTGTTGGTGTGTTCTAATCCACCATAGCCATCATGGCTGACCATCACCTGAAATAAATAGTTCTGGAACGGATAAGGATGTTGTTCGTTTCGCCAAAAAGCTTGTTCGGTGCTACAAATAGCGGATAAATCGGCGGCCAGACGTTCTGTATCAATACCAGTCAGTGGTGCTTCATCGACCAAAACCATGCGATGTGTTATGTCGCAAGCGTCAAAGTCAAGAATTATTCGGCTATTTGAATTTTAGGGTTGAAAGCAAAGACCTATAATATTTTAATGAAGTATTTTCTATTATGCATTTCTAGGTTGAAAAATGATTCTGTCACATGTTATCCTACTCTGCATTAGAAGGTTGGAGTAGCTGTGATGGATCAACAAACTTTTGCAGACAAGATATGGTCAGTTGCTGACATATTGCGTGGCGATTTTAAGCAGTCTGAGTTTGGTCGCATCATTTTGCCCTTCACCGTTTTGCGTCGAATGGAGTGCGTGCTAGAGCCAACACGTCAGGACGTTATCACTCGCTATGAAACGGTAAAAGGTATTCCCAACTTAGATATCGAGCTTGTGTTGCCAGGTGTCGCCAAAGCTTCTTTCTACACCACATCAACATTTAGCTTGGCAACATTGGGCGCGACAAGCACCCGCGTGAATCTTGAAGACTATATCAGTAAGTTTTCAGCGAATGCCCGTCAAGTATTCGAACAGTTCGCCTTCACTAATTGGATTGCCAAGTTAAGCGATAATAATTTGCTTTACCTAGTATCAAAAGAGTTTAAAGATCTAGACTTGCATCCCGATAGTGTCTCTAACCATGAAATGGGGTTGATCTTTGAACATCTGATTCGCAAGTTTGCTGAATCATCAAATGATACCGCAGGAGAGTTCTATACACCGCGTGACGTTATTGGACTAGCAACAACGCTGGTGTTTTCGACTGACCATGACGCTTTAGACGGTGAAGGTGTTGTTCGTACCGTTTACGACTGTGCTGCGGGTACGGGTGGTTTCTTGTCGGCAGCAATTGATCTTGTAAATGAGTGGAACCCCAACGCTAGATTAATTCCCTACGCACAGGAACTTAACCCAGAAACGCATGCGATTTGTGTAGCTGATAAGCTTATTCAAGGGTACGATTCTAAAAACATCAAACTTGGTAACACATTATCTAATGACTTGCTGCCATTTGAGCGATTCGATTATTGTCTTGCTAATCCACCTTTTGGGGTTGATTGGAAAAAGGTACAAACAGAAGTCACCAATGAACATCGCGTGAAAGCAGCCGATGGTCGCTTTGGACCTGGACTTCCGCGCGTGAACGATGGCTCAATGCTGTTCCTGATGCACTTACTCTCTAAGAGAAAGCCAGTTTATGAAGGCGGCTCGCACCGGCAAGATTGGTGATGGCAAGATTTTTGTCAGCCAGGTTGAACGCGTTATCCGTATCCGCACGGGTGAAACCGACGAAACGGCA
>NCFI01000063.1 GCA_002281095.1 Thiotrichales bacterium 35-46-9
CAAGCAAATACTGAGATTTAAGATAATTGTAACTCATCCAACCAGTCGAGACCCGACATCGCTGTGTTGGGGTTGCTTGTATTGGCGGGAGTATCTTTAAATACCTTGTATCAGAATCAGTTGACTGAAAAAAAGGAGCAGCTAAATAAATTAATGGATAGTGTGTTCAACCAACTTGATCTTTATCATAAAAAAGCCCAGTCAGGGGAATTGACCCAAGAAGCAGCTCAAAAAGAAGCGATTGCCTTTGTGAAGGGATTACGTTATGGAAATGGTGACTATTTTTGGATTAACGACACTGTTCCTAAAATGATTATGCACCCCACAGTTCCTAAGTTAGATGGTGTAGATCTATCGACTAATCAAGACAAGAAAGGAAAACATCTATTTATTGAAATGGTTAAGGTTGTCAAAGACAGTCCTACCCATAGCGGGTTCGTAACCTACTACTGGACGAGACCTGATGCCACAGATCCAGTTCCTAAGTTATCTTATGTGCGTCAGTATCCATCGTGGAATTGGATCGTGGGCACGGGTATTTATATTGACGATCTTGATGCTGCTTTTCATCAAACGCTTATTAATCTGAGCCTTGTTGTGCTGATTATTTTATTAGCTTTATTGTTGTGGGGGGGCTTGACGATTCGCTCTGTGAGTAATGCGATTAAAGAGATTGTTTCATACGTTGCTCACACTTCGGAAAAAATGAATTTCGAGACACGTCTGCCAGCACGTAAGGATGAATTAAATGCCATTTCAAATAGCATGAATGTGCTTTTATTCGCATTAAATGAAGGCATCCGAGAGGCGAATAGCGTTGTTGCTTCTATTGCGCGGGCAGATTTTGAGCAGAGAATGCAAGGCAATTTTGTGGGCGATTTGGCTGTACTCAAGGATGGGGTCAATGCGTCTGCAGAGTCGGTTGCCTTTATGATGTGTGAGTTAGAAAAAGTCATGCAGGGATTAAAAGAGGGTCGCTTTGATCTTAAAATGGATGAAGACGTCCCCATCGCTTTCAGAAGTTTGGTAGAGACAGCACTTCATGCCATGAGCGAAGTGATTGTTGATGTTAATTTGGTCATGAAAAAAATGACTGAGGGTGATTTTAATGGTCGCGTTACCTCTAGTGCTTCGGGCGATCTGGCTGTATTAAAAGAAAGCATTAACTCTGCCATGACCATTATGTCGCATGCTATTGAGTCGATTAGTGACGTCGTTGCTTCACAAGCACAAGGTGATTTGACTAAAGCCTTGCCATCAGGAACCTTTAAAGGCCAATTACATGACTTGAAAAATGCGATTAATTTCTCATCGAATAAAGTTAAGGACTCTGTTATTCAGTCGGTTACGATTGCTCGTATTGTGCACGAAGCAGCAGCACAAGTGACTCAAGGGTCGAGTGATTTATCGACCCGTGTACAAGAACAAGCGGCAGCATTGGAAGAAACCAGTGCTACGATGAACCAAATGGCCGCAGCTGTACAAGCGAACACCGCTAATGCGCGTAAAGTGGCTGATTTGGCACATCAAGTACAGCATCAGTCTGAAGATGGTGGTGTGGTGATGTTGCATACGATTGAAGCCATGCAGTCGATTAAGGAATCGAGTAGCCAAATTTCGGACATTGTTAGCATTATTGATGGTATTGCTTTCCAAACTAATTTGTTAGCGTTAAATGCGGCAGTTGAAGCCGCCAGAGCGGGAGAGCATGGACGTGGTTTTGCGGTTGTCGCCAGTGAAGTGCGTGCCTTAGCAGGCAAATCCGCTGATGCTGCCAAAGACATTAAAGCATTGATAGAAGAATCGGTAGCACGTGTGGCAAAAGGAACAGCCCTAGCAGAGCAGTCAGGAGAAGTTCTCAGTGGCATTACGGGATCCATTGAACAGGTGGCCGAAATGATTGAAGCGATTGCCAATGCTTCTAACGAGCAATCGATTGGCATTAATCAGGTGAACAAAGCGATTGCGGATATTGATGTGATTACACAGCAAAACGCTGCTTTGGTTGAGGAAACCACTGCCGCCGCCGAGAGCCTCAACCACGAAGCCAACGAACTGCGTCAGAACATGTCCTTCTTCAAAACAGGGCAAAGCAATCACGCAACAGCTCGTCCGGTAGTTAAAGCGACAGCCAACAGCAGTGCAACCAAAGGTCTACCATCGCCCAAAGCGAATAGCAGTAGCGGTGAATGGAGTGAGTTTTAAGACAGCGCCTTATCATTAAGCTATAAAGAAAAGCGACCAGTTGGTCGCTTTACTTATGTGAGCAGTGTGACAGAGGTTAGTTAAACTCCTCAGGATCATAGCCCAAGTTGGGCGCTAACCAGCGTTCTGCTTCGGCAATGCTCATGCCTTTGCGTTGGGCGTAGTCTTCTACTTGGTCACGCCCGATGGCTCCGACGCCAAAATAGCGCGATTCTGGATGGGCAAAGTACCAACCTGATACAGCAGCGGTTGGGTACATGGCATAGCTTTCCGTGATAGCTAGTCCAATGTTATCTAAGGGGTTGATTAGTTGCCACAATAGGCCTTTTTCGGTATGTTCTGGATTCGCTGGATATCCAGGAGCTGGGCGAATACCACGATACTTTTCAGCAATGAGCGCTTCGTTGTCTAGGGCTTCGTCTGGCGCATAGCCCCAGTATTCTTTACGGACTAACTCGTGTAAGCGTTCGGCAAAAGCTTCGGCCAAGCGGTCAGCAAGGGCTTTGAGCATAATGCTGTGGTAGTCATCGTGCTCGGCTTCAAAACGGGCGATGTGTTCATCAATACCAAATCCGGCACAAACGGCAAAGCCACCGATGTAATCTGCTTTGCCACTGCTGCGGGGCGCAACAAAGTCCGACAAACACTGGTTATAGCCACCCCGTTTTTTATCCATTTGTTGACGGATATGGTGCAAGTGCAGCTGTTCTGTTTGGCGGCCATCATCGGTGTATAAAATGATGTCGTCTTTATTGTCGGCCTGATTGGCGGGGAAGAAGCCAAATACACCGCGTGCCGTGATCCAGCGTTCATCGATGATCTGTTGCAACATCTGCTGCGCGTCGGCGTAGAGTTTGCTGGCTTCTTCACCTACCACCTTGTCGGTTAAGATGGCAGGGAAAGTACCAGCCAATCCCCACGCATTGAAGAAGGGCAACCAGTCGATGCGTTGCATCAAGTCGGTGAGCGGATAGTCGTTTAGCACCTTAATGCCCAAAAAGTTGGGTTTAGGCGGCGTATAGTTATCCCAATCTAATTGAATGCTATTGGCTCTGGCTTGTGAAAGGGGGATACGCGCTGCGCCTTCGCCACGTTTTTTACGCTCTTCACGTACCTGAGCGTATTCTGCTTTGGTTTGTGCTTTGAACGCATCGCGCAGCTCTTGAGATAACAACGATTGCGCAACACCGACGGCGCGTGAGGCATCTTTCACATAGACCACGGCGCCTTCGTAGGCGGGATCAATTTTGACTGCTGTATGTGCTCGACTGGTGGTAGCACCACCAATGAGTAACGGCATGGTGAAGCCCTGACGTTGCATTTCTTTGGCCACGTGTACCATTTCATCGAGACTGGGCGTAATCAGACCGGATAAGCCAATCATATCGGCGCCCCAGTCTTTTGCGGATTGTAAAATCTTCTCGCTGGAGACCATCACGCCCAGATCAAGCACTTCAAAGTTGTTACACTGCAGTACCACGCCAACGATATTTTTACCAATGTCATGCACGTCGCCTTTTACCGTCGCCATGACGATTTTTCCCTGACTGTTACCACCGCCATTTTTTTCTTTTTCGGCGAGTAGGGCAGGTTGTAACCAAGCGACGGCTTTTTTCATTACCCGCGCCGATTTAACCACTTGCGGTAAGAACATTTTGCCTGCGCCGAATAGGTCGCCGACTACGTTCATGCCGTCCATGAGCGGCCCTTCAATAACGTGCAGCGGACTGCCAATTTTCGCTAAGGCTTCCTCAGTATCGGCATCAATAAAGGCGTCAATGCCTTTAACCAATGCGTGTTCTAGGCGTTTTTCGATGGGTAATTCACGCCAAGCCAAGGTTTCTGTCACCGCTTCGCCGACACCGGAATGAGCAAATTCTTGCGCAATATCCAGTAGGCGTTCGGCTGCACCTGAATCGCTATTAGTGACCACATCTTCAACCGCTTGGCGTAGCTTGGCAGGAATGTCGTCGATGATGACCATCGCACCGGCATTAACAATACCCATATCCATGCCGGCTTTAATGGCATGATAGAGGAAGACACTGTGAATGGCTTCGCGTACCGGATTATTACCACGGAAAGAGAAGGAGACGTTACTCACACCACCTGAGATATGACAATGTGGTAAGGTTTGTTTAATGGTGCGTGTCGCTTCAATAAAATCGACGGCATAGTTGTTATGCTCTTCGATGCCGGTGGCAATGGCAAAGACGTTGGGGTCGAAAATAATATCTTCGGGAGGGAAACCGTTTGCTACCAGTAAATTATAAGCACGCGTACAAATTTCAACCTTGCGGGCATAGGTATCAGCTTGACCAACTTCATCGAATGCCATTACGACCGTGGCGGCACCAAAGTAGCGCAATACTTTGGCTTGCTCAAGAAATTTTGCTTCGCCTTCTTTCAGCGAAATGGAGTTAACGATTCCCTTGCCTTGCAAGCAGGAAAGTCCGGCAACAATCGCTTCCCATTTAGATGAGTCTACCATGACGGGGACGCGGGCAATGTCGGGTTCTGCGGCAATTAAATTGACGAAAGTGGTCATTTCTTTCACCGCATCTAACATGCCTTCATCCATGTTAATGTCGATGATTTGCGCGCCATTTTCTACTTGTTTGAGGGCAATGCTCAAGGCTTCGGTATAGTTGCCTTCTTTAATGAGACGGCGGAACAAAGCCGAGCCGGTGACATTGGTACGTTCGCCTACATTGGCAAAAACGATACGCTCATCTAAGATGAGTGGTTCTAGTCCCGAAAGGCGCGTGTAAACTGGAATTTCAGGGATGACGCGTGGTGGGTGAGCCGTCACGGCGGCAGCGATAGCCGCAATGTGTGCTGGGGTTGAACCACAACATCCGCCAGCAATGTTTAACCAACCATTCGCTGCCCATTCGCCCACTTCTTTCGCCATTTCGGCAGAGGCAAGGTCGTATTCACCAAATTCATTCGGTAAGCCCGCATTAGGGTGAACCGAAACACGACATTCGGCAATGCGCGATAATTCTTCGACATAAGGGCGAAGTTCGGCAGGGCCTAAGGCACAGTTTAAGCCGATGGCAACGGGTTTGGCATGACGTACGGAATGATAAAAGGCCTCCAGTGTTTGTCCTGATAAGGTACGACCTGAAGCATCGGTGATGGTGCCGGAAATCCAAATCGGAATGTCTTCGCCACGTTCGTCGATCAACTCCAAAATGGCATAAATAGCCGCTTTGGCGTTCAAAGTGTCGAAAATGGTCTCGATCATCAGAATATCTGCACCTCCTTCAAGCAAAGCCATAGCGGCTTCTCGGTAGGCTGCTTTGACGGCGGCAAAGGTGGTGGCACGATAACCGGGATCATTGACATCGGGCGAGAGGGAGAGGGTTTTACTTGTTGGACCTAATACGCCTGCTACCCAAGCGGCTTTGCCCGTTTCTGCACTAAACTCATCAGCAACTTTGCGTGCCAGTGCCGCACCTTCTCGGTTCAGTTCCGTGACCAGATGCGCCATATCATAGTCTTCTTGCGCGACACTGGTGCTGTTAAAGGTGTTGGTTTCGAGAATTTGTGCACCCGCATCTAAATAGGCACGATGAATAGCGCCAATGACATCGGGACGGGTTAGGGTGAGTAGGTCGTTGTTGCCTTTAAGGTCAATGGGGTGATCGACAAAACGCTGACCGCGAAAATCATCTTCTTGCAGCTTATAACCTTGAATCATGGTGCCCATAGCACCATCGAGAATCAGCGTGCGCTCATTCAAGGCTTGGCGAAAAGAGTGGCGTCTGGCAGTGGTTGTATTCATGGCAGGTCGTCGATGTATTAGCAAAAAGGTTAACTATTATAACGGATAAGAGGAAAGGATGCGCTTGCGATGTTGTTATAGCAGGTTCAAAAACAAACAGCGCCATTAAAGGCGCTGTTATGAAAGGCGTGTTAAACACTTTGCTTAAGCGTAAGTATCTAAACGGCCTGTTTGTAAATATTGCTCATAAGCAGCATTAGATGAGGTGCTTGCCTGAGTTTCATCTCTGGCTTGGACGCGTTGTTGCGTTTGCGTTTCACGCGCCATGCTCGCCGCTTCCTGAGTACGACTTTGTCCCGCGCTTGCTAGAGCTTGCGGCGTTGATGACGTATTGTCTGGTGTGCTCATCACCGCACTTTGCAATTGTTGCATACCTAATAGGTTGCTGTTGGTTGCGCTATTGATGTTCATATTCCTTCCTCCCAAAAGGGGTTTCTCACACTGCCAGATTAGAGCAAAATGATTTGAATTGCAATAGCTTAATGACAATCAATTGCTTAAGGAACATCTGAAAAATACAAAGGGATGGGGGTGTGGGGGAAGGGCTTCACCAAAATAACCTGTAACGGGTTGATTTATGCCCTTCCAACCACTCAAAAAACGAAAATAGGAAGTCTGAATAAGAAGCGGAGCGCATTATTCAGACCTTCCTTAATGTTTTGTCGGTATGCCAAAGATGCCTTGAACATCGGCTAGACTAAACACATAGCTTCGATTGCACAGTTCATTGCTCATAATCAGTTTGCCTTCTTCGCTGATGATGCGCTCACACTCATCCTGGCCTAAGGAACGAATCACTTCGATGAGTTTGTCGCGCTCATCAGGGCAGTGGTAGATGGCAGGTGTTGGTTGATAGCGTTGAATGACTTCTTCGTGGAATAGACGATGCAATAAGATATCGAGCGAGCAGTCACGCAGTTCTTCATCGGTAAGCGTGCTGGCTAAATGATTGATGCGTTGCCAGCCATCTGGGTCTTTAGCGTCCGTGTCGGGCATTTTTTCCAACAGTAGTCCGGTGACTTGCTGTTCATCTGCCATCAGCCACAAACTGGTCGGGTGCTGAACGGATTGACAGAGGTAATCAGCGAAGACTTGCGTGGCGCTGTCGCCTTCGATGGGAACAATACTTTGGTAGTTGGTTTGTGTTAACTCGTTGTAGAGCGTTAAGGCTAAATCGCCATCGGCAAAGGCTTCACTCAGAAAGTTGACTTGTTTGAGTTCAGGCGCTTCAATCATGCCGCGCAGTTTTAGATCTTCACGGTCAATTTGACATTGCACCACCAACGTTTTCACTTGACCGTGCCCGCGTAATTGTAAGGTCAATTTCCCTAAGCTTTTCACATCAATGGCGACTAACGCCAAAAACGCGACACATTCACCCAATAGCTGAGTCGCAACTGGGGTGGTGTGGCGATTGGTCTGCCATTGCTGCCATTCACTGGTTAATCGAACATAACGACCGCGAATGTCGAGTTGGTCGAACAGAAAAGTGGTGACGTGATTGTTCATAACAAGCTTCGGTTCCGTAAGTGAGAAGCGACCATTATAACCAACTTTACCGAAGCGTCGACTCGCCTCAATGTAAAGTCGTTAATAAGGGTATGTTAGCTTGTTTTTCTGATGGGGTAGGCAGGTTAAACTGCTGTACATGTTGTTCCAGCAATAACACTTCATTAATAATGTTCTCTGAGGTGCTAGCAATTTGTTCGACCATGGCGGCATTTTGCTGCGTGCTGGCATCAATTTCGTCAATAGAGCGGCTGACATCCATAATGCCCTTGGTTTGACGCTCCAAGCTAGCGTTCATTTTTTGCGTCATCTGATAGATGTGATCAACGGATTCAGCATTTTGAGTGAAGGCTTCGACAGTTTGTTGGCTGAGTGCTAGCCCCTGTTCAATGAGAACGAGGTTTTGATGAGTGACTTGATGAATCGATTTGGACGCTTCGGCAGTTCGATTGGCAAGCGCACGCACTTCCTGAGCAACGACGGCGAAGCCACGACCATGTTCACCAGCACGGGCGGCTTCAACCGCGGCATTAAGCGCTAGTAAATTGGTTTGGAAGGCAATGCTGTTAATCACATTGGTCATATCGCTCACTTGTGTGCTGGCCTGTTTGATCTGTTCAATTGAGTGTGCTAATTCTCCAAGCAGATTGCGACCACTGACGGAGCGCTGACGCATGGCTTCAGTATTGTCGGCAACCGACTGGGCTTGCGATAAGGTGTCGTTAACTGAAGTGGTCATTTCAACCATTTCATGGTTAACCGTAGCCAGTGCGGCAGCCTGTTTTTGTATGCGCTTACTTAAATCTTGATTGCCGGCACTGACTTTTTTAATACCATGTACGGCATGGTGTGATGCTGAATGTACGTGGTGCAACATATCGGCAATGCTGTGCGTCATACGCCCCATGTTTTCTTTTAATTCGAGTAGCTTACCGGTGTATTCACCACTCATGTGATAGGTAAAATCACCTGCACTTAAATGATTAAGCATAATCGATTTTTCATTAATGGCTGATTCAAGTAAATCTAAAGCTTCATTGAGGTAGCGTTTCAGGTGGCTCAAATCACCGGGCATATCCATACTAATCCTCTGAGAAAAGTCGCCCATACGCATGGCATGGGTAACATGACGTACTTCAGCTAGTGCATTTTTTTGCGTTAACATGGCTTGATCCAAGTTGACAACCAATGTCTTAAATTGACCTTCCATAGCACTATGCTCAACAACATAGTCAAGCTGACCTTCGAGCAGGGCATGAGTGGTCTGATGAATTTGAGCAAAGGTGTTTTCTAATTTGTTTAGGCTGTTGTTAAAGTGGTTACTTAGCGTGGCCATATCACCATGATAGTTTTCGCTCATGCGCTGGGTGAGCTTGCCGTGAGAAAGTTGATTGCTTACTGCGGTGACTTCATCGATGGCCGATTTAATGGCGCTAAAGGCGTGCAGTAGACTATCTTCCATATCGCTCAGTTCATTTTTTCCTTGTACCGATTTATTCAGTTGTAAGTTGCCAGTCTTAGCCATATTTTCGAGTGATTGGCGCATTTGTGCGAGCGGTCTTTTAATAGATTGAATGATCATTAGGGTAATGGTCATCAATAAGAGTAAGGCAATGAAGGCGATGATCATGAGTTGCGTTTGGCTCTCGTTGAGTTCCTCATCAATTTGTGCGTATTTTGCCGAGCGTTCTGTTTGTAACAGCTCCGAAAGATTCAATAAAACCTGACCACCTTCGGTTGATAACTGGCTAAGCGACTGGTTGTTTTGGCTAATGGTTTTGATGAAGTCTCTCAAGTCATTCAAGGCATCTAAGTAGTCTTCACGGTATTTTTCAAGTTGCTTAACGCTATCTTCGCCAGCCAGTGAAGCTATTTCTTTTACCGTTGCTTCAACGCCATCACCAATGCCTTTCTCGCGAATTTCATGAATGAGTTGTCCTTCTAGCGTGGTGACCATTTTAGCCGCTTGAATTTGCGAAAAACCGATACGTTTTTCGACTTCTCCTAGCAGGTTGCTCACGGTTTCAGACTTGTGTTGTTGATGAATGTGGTTAAGCTCGCGTGCCATTTTTTTAGCATTGGATTCTAAGCCAAAACTAAAAGTAGAGAGTACGTTATTACGCAAGAATAGGCTGGAGTTAGTGGATTTTTTAATATTCGTTAATAGGTTGTCTATTTTGAACAACTCTTCGACATAAGGCAGGTTGTTGGCAGTAACTGCTTCACTGTTCATAGTGAGTTTGCCATCTGAATTGGGCTCAACTACCGCGCCTAATTGAGTGAGTAACTGAATGAGCGATTGGTGTAGCTCATCAATGCGTTGATTAAAGGCTTTGGATTTGGCTTCGTTCATGGTGATGATGGTGTCATTCATGGCTTGAACGGTTTGGCTGTAGTTGCGTTGAAAGTCAGCAATCGGCTCAACCAGTTCGGTTTCGTTACTAATCAGTTGTTGAGACTGTTGGATGGCAAATTGCATAGCACTGTAGGCAGAAACACCGAGGATGAATAATGCGATAAAAGCAACGATGAGGTTAGATTGGAGTCGTTTGGCAATGCTCATGGCATGAATAAAGTGAGTCATGTGTGCTCCCCTTGTGTGCTTAACTATAGGTTTAGTCTAGAGCCATTCGGTATTAACTGAATTAAGCCCTGATGACATAAAAATTAAGATTTGTTACTAAATAAATGCCAAGAGTTACCGGCAATGGCTTTTGCTTTTTTCTTGGCTTCGCTGGAAAAACGAGCCAATTGATGATGAAATTCGAATTGACCAGCCTCGATGGGAATAACACCCACAGACAGGCTCATCAGTGAAAAAAATTGCGTTTGTTCGTTGCGGTCTTTGCCCGTAAAGCCGCGCTGGCCGATCTGCTCTTTGCTATACCAGTCTGGATAATGGCTGGTAAAATCGGCAAAAATACGTTCAAGCCGTTTTTGCCAATCTTTTTCTTTCCATAGCAGAATAAAATCATCACCGCCAATATGACCTAAAAATTCGGAGTGGTGAGTGTGATCTTCTAAGATTTTGGCTAGCGTGATGAGCGCTTTGTCACCTAATTCATAGCTGAAATAATCATTAAACGCCTTAAAGTGGTCTAAATCGACATAAAGCAACATGAAATTTTTACGATTATTGAGCCGTTTTTGAATGGCATTTTCAATAGCTTGATTGCCGGGTAAGCCACTGAGTGGATTAGCGGATTTGGCTAGTGCAATTTTGGTTTCGGTAATGGCGCGTAACAAGTCATTAAAGTAGCCCAAGCCAACGTAGCGACTGGCATCGGTAATGACAAAGACCCCTTGTGCATTGTTGTGATCGCGCTGAGTAATCATTTTCGAGATGATTTCCAGTGGGGTATTGGCGCTGACAATCAAGCTACGTTTGTCGATAAATTGATCAATGCGTTTGCGTGCATTCAACTCTCGACCGTAGCGGCTAGAGAAGAGATCGGTCATTTGTTTACGTTCTAGCAGGCCAAGAACCGTGTGCTCATTTACCACAGCTACCGCTTGGTGTTCTGGGTGTTGTAGAAAGAAGTCGACCGCTTCAGAAACGAGCATAGTATCTTTGATGCTGGGAGCAGTTTGTACTATGTCACGTGCATAGCGACTGAGTAGGGTTTGGCTGGTATCCACATTGTCAGGCATTTGCCATTGTGGTTTGCTAACAGGGGTTGGGCTGGGTTTGGCAAAATAATAGCCCTGACCTAAGGAGTCTGTAAATTAAACTGTGTAAACGCTCATAGATTAAAATCTCATCAAAAGAGGAAATTCTATGAGCAACATCGATCAAGCCAAACTCAAGGCAAT
>NCFI01000064.1 GCA_002281095.1 Thiotrichales bacterium 35-46-9
AATTGACAATATTACAGCAGATGTTCTTGATAAAGATGCAAATCCTATTGGTGAAAAAAGCTTTTATAACTTACCTAACAGTAGCTACCTAAATGTATGGTTAAGTCGTCCCAAAATAAATAAAGTTCCAGCTTTACCATTAAAAAACGGTATTACTCCAGCTACTTCTGCACCAAGAGTTAAAGCATGGTCTGATGATGCTATTGCATACATGTATTGTGGAAAAAATGATTTACAACACGCAGAACAACAAACAGTATTGTTTTCATCATGTTATGGTCAAGGTGATGGTTTTTTTATAAACCCTAATAATATTTGGCAAGCAGCAGTTGTTTTTTCTGTTCGCCGTTTAATCATCCCAACATGGCTCAATGACCGTGACCAATTTTTACAGCCAACAGGCGAGCTAAGCGATGAGTTCAAAAACGATTGCTTAATTTGGATGTTGTTTAATCGTAATAACAGAGCCGCCAGTGCCAATGACCTTGAATGGAATGGTCAAAAGTGGTCTATTGTTAATCACTTTATTCCTTTCACCGAAGAAGATGTAGGCGCAACAGGGCGCTTTGAATCGGATTTTATGGTGCAGTATCTGAAAGGTAAAAAGCAAAGCCCAGAGGCTAAAGCGGTATTAGAAGCAGCCAAAAAACTCTGGCAAGCCTACTTTTTACATACCGACAACCGCGCAGTGCGCGACGAATACAAACTCAATCGCCCCGATGTTGGCTGGTATCAAATCCGCAACGCCCTTAAAAAACGCAACGAAAGTGACGATTATGCCCCTGTGAGTTTTGAACCCTTCGAGCAAGCCTACAAAGCCCTAACCGAAAAGCTACGCCCAATGGTGTACGAGCTTGGGTTTTTGAGGGGGTAGAAATATGAATGGTTTAGCCGCTAAACAAGTCCACATTGACGAACAGTTTTTACACGTTGATCTTGTAGATGGGCGACGTATTTCAACGCCCTTAGATTGGTATCCCGAATTACTCAATGCCAGCATTAAACAGGTTAAAGACTATCGTTTAATCTGCGATGGCACAGGCATTGAGTGGGAGGCATTAGACTATCATTTAAGTGTTGAGTCGATGTTGGTGGCTTTGCCTGTACAACGCGTTTCTGTATCAAGCGCGATGAATACCAATTATGCGTAACCGCATTGGCTTGAGTTTTTGAAAGGGTAACCCACGGTGATGTCTTGGTTAAACGGGTTGCTATCGGGTAAAAAATCCTTGGCAAAGCCAAAATCCCTAGCACCGATTTGGTTACAGCTAGATGGCGTTGACATCGAAGTCACACGCAAACCGATTAAGCATCTGCATTTGCGTTTACGGCCACCAACAGGCAAGGTACAAGTGTCTGCCCCCATGCACCTAACTGATGCGCAAATTAAAAGCAGTTTACAACCGAGGTTGGATTGGATTCGAGCCAAACAGGCCGCTTTTGCACAGCGTCCTGTCGTTCAGGAAAAGATGTGGATCAGCGGTGAGCTACATGCTTATTTGGGTAAGACTTACCGCTTAGTAGTAGTCGAGTCTGAACGTCGCCGTTCCAGCGTAACGATGGATGAGGCACAACAACAATTGGTCATGCAGGTTCCTAAAGGGGCGAGCAGTGAGTATAAAGCGAAGGTCATGGCGCATTTTTATCGTGAAACCTTAAAGCAATACATTCCTGAACTCTTAGCAAAATGGCAACCGATGATGGGCGTAGAAGCCTTAGACTGGGGCGTTAAAGATATGAGAACGCGTTGGGGAACCTGTAATACGCGCGATAAACGCGTTTGGCTGAGTTTAATGTTGGCGAAAATGCCCGTAGAATGTATTGAATATGTCATGGTGCATGAATTGGTGCATTTGTTAGAGCGCAATCATACACCGCGTTTTCATGCCCTGATGACCCAGTTTTTACCCAACTGGCCTGCGTTACAACAACAATTAAATCAATCGGCAAGGAACGAGTTAAGCCTATGAAGTGGTGGTTACTATTAAGCTGCATCGTCAGTTTGAGCGCTCAGGCAACATGGAATAATCCTTACCCGCGCGGTTGGGTGCATGAAAACACCTTATTTTCGGCTTTTTCGGCACCACCGAAAACCCTCGATCCCGTTAAGTCTTACAGCAGCAATGAATGGGTGTTTTTAGCGAATATTGTTGAACCACCTTTACAATATCATTATCTCAAGCGTCCTTATCAGCTAGAGCCACTCATCTTAACGCAAATGCCCACGGTGCATTATGATGCTGCAAGTGATACCAGCAGCTACACCTTGCATTTGCGTGATGATGTGGCTTATGCGCCTCATCCTGCTTTTGCGGGTCAAAAGCGCAAAGTCACAGCGACAGATTTAGCCTATGCCATTGCGCGTATGAGTGATAGACGCAATGGTTCCCCAATTTTAGACATGATGATGCCCTTAATTGTCGGACTAGAAGCGCAGGTAGCCACGCTTGCCAAGCTGCCCAAATCGAGTGAGTGGAGGGATTATCGTCAGTTTAACCCGCAGGGCGTTGAAGTTGTTGATGAAAGAACCTTAGTGATTCGCATTAAAGGGCAGTATCCGCCGTTTATTTATTGGCTGGCAATGCCGTTTTTTGCACCGATTCCTTGGGAGGTCGATGCCTATTATGCCCAGCCAGGCATGAAAGAAGCGAATCAAAGCTGGTCTTGGATGCCTGTTGGGTCGGGCGCTTACTATTTAGCCGAAAACAACCCAAATCGTCGTATGGTGCTGCAACGGAACCCTTATTTTCATGCTGAAAGTTATCCGCACGAAGCCGGTTCTACTGTACCTAAATCACTTTTGGCTGATGCAGGTAAACCGCTGCCGTTCATTGATCGCGTGGTGTTCGCTTTAGAAAAAGAAGCCGTACCTTATTGGGCGAAGTTTTTGCAGGGTTATTACGATGCTTCGGGGGTTTCCAGTGAAGTGTTTGACCAAGCGATTCAATTAAACGAACAAGGTAAGCTTTCGTTAACGGCTGAAATGCGTGCTAAAAATATGCAATTGATTTCTAGCGTTGCAACCAGTTCTTCTTATATGGGTTTTAATATGCGTGACCCTGTCATTGGGCAAGGGAATGACAAGGCAACCTATTTACGCCAAGCGATTAGCATCGCCATTGATTATGAAGAGCAAATTGCCATTTTCTTGAATGGGCGTGGCGTGGTGGCGCAAGGGCTCATCCCACCCGGTATTGCTGGTGCCAGTACGGACTGCAACCCTATTACCCATGTTGGTGAAGCGGGTCAGTGTCAGCGTCGCCCATTAGCGGATGCGAAAGCATTGATGGCAAAAGCGGGTTATGCCGATGGTATCGATCCCGCGACTGGCAAGGCGTTGGTACTTTACTATGATACGGTCAGTACGGGAGCAGATGATAAAGCGCAGCTGGATTGGATGCGTAAACAGTTCGCTAAGCTGGGTATTCAATTAGTCATTCGATCAACGGATTACAATCGCTTTCAAGAAAAAATGTTGGCAGGTAATGCACAGATTTTTAGTTGGGGCTGGAATGCGGATTACCCCGATGCCGAAAACTTCTTGTTTTTATTGGCCGGTAGTAACGCTAAAATGGATTCGGGTGGTGAAAATGCCAGCAATTACAAAAATCCCCAGTTTGATGTCCTCTATGAGCAGATTGCGCGTATGGAGGATTCTAGTGAACGTCGCGCCTTGATCCAACAAGCTGTTGCTCTGGTACGCGAGGATGCACCTTGGGTATTTGGATTGCATCCGCAAAGCGTTAGCCTGTTTCATGGTTGGGTGAATAATGTCTATCCTAACCTGATGGCCAACAATACCTTAAAGTATCGTCGTATTGATGTGACACAACGCGAACAGGCGCAAGAGAGCTGGAATCAGCCCATTTTGTGGCCGTTTGCGCTGGCTGCTTTGCTCTTAATGGGGCTAGTTGGGTTGGTGTGGAGAAAGCAACGGAAGGAGCATAGCCTATGACCACCTACATTATTCGTCGACTACTCTGGTTATTGCCGATTTTGCTGATGGTGAATCTGCTCACCTTTACCCTGTTTTTTGTCGTCAATTCACCTGATGATATGGCGCGTGCGCAACTGGGTAATAAGCATGTTACCGACGCTGCTATTGCGGCTTGGAAAGCGGCACGAGGTTACGATTTACCCCTGTTATGGAATAGTGAGGCATCGGGATGGTCGATGCTATCGCAAACCATTTTTTGGCAGAAATCGGTGCAGTTGATGCTGTTTGACTTTGGTGTCTCGGATGCGGGGCGTGCCATTGGCGCAGATTTGGCACAACGTGCTTGGCCATCTTTGTGGCTGGCCTTGCCGAGTTTTGTCTTGGGTTTGCTCGTTAATATAGCTTTGGCTTTGTTGTTGGTGATGTTTCGCGGTCAATGGTTAGATAAGTTGGGCTTGGTCATTACCGTGATTATTATGTCGATTTCGGGTCTGTTTTTTATCATTGGTGGTCAGTATGTGATGGCGAAACTCTGGCACTGGTTTCCGATTTCTGGCTATGAACCCGATGGCGATTTATGGCGGTTTTTGCTTTTGCCCATTGTGCTAGGTGTGATTGCTGGAGTCGGGGCGGGTGTGCGCTGGTATCGCAGTATTTTATTAGAAGAAGCGGATAAAGACTTTGCCCGTACGGCTAGAGCCAAGGGCATGAGCCAATGGCAGGTGATGCGAAAACACGTGTTACCCAATGGCATGTTACCCATTCTGACTGGGGTAGTGGCTGTGTTGCCCTTACTGTTTATGGGTAGCTTAATTATGGAATCTTTTTTCGGTATTCCTGGGTTAGGCAGTTATACCATTGATGCCATTAATAGTCAGGATTTTGCCATTGTGCGTGCGATGGTTTACTTGGGGGCGGTTTTGTATGTGTTTGGTCTGATCTTGACTGATATTGCCTATGCGTGGGCGGATCCACGCGTTCGTTTGGGGGATGACTGATGTTAGTGCTCTGGTCAGATGTGGTGGTATGGTTGCTGGTGCTCAGTTTAGTGGGTTTTGGTTGGCAACTAAAAAGGGATGCGCTGGCGCGAGAGCGTTGGCGCTTGGTGGCGCAAAGTCATACCGCCTTGGCGTCATCGGTTATTTTGTTGTGGTTTGTGTTGATTGCTTTGGCTGACTCGATTCATTGGCGTACAGACGATCCTTATCGTCCTGTGGTCAGTGTGTTAGATGTTGCTTTGGGTAAAATGGCAACGGGACAAGAAAAAAGCTATTCCGCCCCTTTTGCCATTGAAAGTCTTTGGAAAGAAACGCGTCAAACAGAGGATGGGTCGGTCATTCGTGCGCCAGTTGCCTTGAAATATGCAGGGACTCACCTCAATGATGCATCGGAACAGGCCACGGATATTGTGCAACAATCCATTTTTTGGTTAGTCGTAGGTGCTGGCTTGGCGGCTATTCTGGTCATGTTATTAGCAAGGTTACGTCTTTTTAAAGACACTGACATTCCTTGGCGAACCGCCGCCTTGACCTTGGTTAGCTTATCAGCTTTGTCGGCTTGGTTATGGGGCATGGGGCAATCTTATCATGTGTTGGGCACTGGCAAGGTTGGGCAGGATGTACTCTATGAAACCTTAAAAGGCGTTCGCACGGGTATGTTGATTGGTGGGTTGACGACCTTACTGACGCTTCCTTTTGCCATCAGCCTAGGCATTGCCGCAGGCTATTTCAAAGGGTGGGTGGATGATGCGGTGCAATATACTTACACCACCCTAAATGCCGTTCCCGGAGTGTTGCTGATTGCCAGTGCTATGTTGTTGGCGCAACTTTATTTAGCGCAACATGCTGAACTCTTTGCCAGTGAACAGGAGCGGGCAGATGTACGCTTACTACTGGTCTGTTTAGTGTTGGGGTTAACCGGCTGGACTGGGCTAGCACGTATTTTACGTGCGGAATCGTTAAAGCTACGCGAAATGGAATATGTCAAAGCCGCTAAGGCATTTGGTGTTTCTGATGGTAAAATCATCGGTAGACACTTATTACCGAATGTGGGCCATTTGGTGTTGATTGCCGTGGTGTTGGATTTTAGTGGCTTGGTTTTGGCGGAAGCGGTCTTATCTTATGTTGGTATTGGAGTCGATCCGACCATGCCCAGTTGGGGCAACATGATTAATCTCGCTCGACAAGAGCTCAATCGTGAGCCAGTCGTTTGGTGGAATTTGTTTGGTGCATTTGCCGGTATGTTTACGCTGGTACTATCGGCCAATTTATTGGCTGACCGCATTCAGCAGGTATTTAATCCAAGAGCAACAAGAAGTTAGGAAAGCAAGATGCCAACAAGTTTATTAGCGGTTGAAAAACTCAGCGTTCAATTAACCGATGAGCGTAAGCTGGTCGATGATGTTTCCTTTAGCATGCAAAAAGGTGAAGTCTTTGCTTTGGTAGGAGAGTCGGGTTCGGGTAAGTCGTTAACGGCCTTGGCATTAATGCGTTTATTACCAGGCAACATGAAGTTGTCGGGACGTGTCTCTTTGGCTGAGAGTGACTTATTGTCTCTCTCGGAGGCACAGATGCGACAGGTTCGAGGCGGTCGTATCGGTATGATTTTCCAAGAACCCATGACGGCCCTCAATCCACTGATGCGCGTGGGCGATCAGATTGCCGAGGTCTTGCAATTACAAACGGCATTGCGTGGTAGTGCACAGCGTCAACGCGTTATTGAATTGATGGAAGAGGTGGGTATTCCCGACGCCTCCGAGCGCTATAACTGGTACCCGCATCAACTTTCTGGTGGGCAAAAACAACGCATTATGATTGCCATGGCCTTGGCTGGCGAGCCAGAACTGTTGATTGCCGATGAGCCGACGACCGCTTTGGATGTGACCATTCAAGCACAAGTCTTAGAATTGTTATTATCGTTACAACAAAAACGTGGCTTAACGATTTTGTTTATTACGCATGATATGGGCTTAGTGGCTCAGTTAGCACACCGCGTGGGTGTGATGTATAAGGGCAAGTTGATTGAAGTACTAGCCATTGAACAGTTTTTTAAGTCAGCACATCACCCCTACACACGTCGTTTAATTGCCAATGCCTTGCCGGTAACAGAGTTTCGCTCTCCCGTTGCGCACAGCGAAACGGTACTTTCAACAGAAGCCTTAACCGTCAGTTTTGCTGGTCGTCGAAAAGGCTGGCTGTTGCGTAAGCAGCCCGATACCATCGCTGTCAATGGCATTGACTTGCACGTGAATAAAGGTGAAACGCTGGCTTTGGTCGGTGAGTCGGGTTGTGGTAAAACCACCTTGGCGCAGGCGTTGCTCAAGTTAGTTCCTGCTAAAGGACGTATTTCTTTTTTAAATCATGCCTTAATTGGCATGAGTGAACGAGAAATGCGCCCGTTACGCAAGCACCTACAAGTTGTGTTTCAAGACCCTTATGGTGCCTTTAATCCGCGTATGACGGTGGGTAAACTGATCCGTGAAGGTATGGATAGCTTGAACGTGGGCGAGCCAAGCAATCGTGATGCGCGAGTGGCTGAATTATTGAGCCTAGTTGGGCTAGAGCCAGCACATGCTGGGCGCTATCCGCACGAGTTTTCGGGTGGTCAAAGGCAACGTATTGGTATTGCCAGAGCCTTAGCCGTCGAGCCGAGTTTAATTATTTGTGATGAACCGACCAGTGCCTTGGATGTCACTGTACGCGGACAAATATTAACGCTGTTAGATGAGTTGCAACAACGTATGGGTGTGTCTTATTTATTCATTACGCACGACCTCTCAATAGTGCCGCGCATTGCGCACCGTGTAGCAGTGATGCAGGCAGGTAACATTGTGGAAACAGGGACAACAGAAGAAGTCCTAACCTCACCTAAAGAGGCTTATACTCAACGTCTACTGGCTAGTGCGCCCCATCGTTATTTACAACAGCGGTTAGCATAAGAAATTGAGCTGACCCCTTAACCCATTTTGGGTACTTTAATGGCTTGACCCGGTTTAAGCGGGTCTTTTTCTTTAGCGTCATTGAAACTTAATAGTACATGTGCTGGAACACGATTTTGTTTAGCAATAGATTGCCAAGTATCGCCTTTTTTAGCGGTAACTGAAATCACTTTTTCTACAGGAATAATCAACTCTTGACCCACTTTCAGTTTCGACTGTGGCGTCAGATTATTAACGAGAGCCAGCGCGCGCAATGAAACGCCATAATATTCTGCCACTTTGGATAGTGGTTGATTGTTGCGTAGCTTATGCGTAATTTTCTGCTTTTTTAGCACTTCTTTACGTTCAGCTAAGGCACGCGCATTGGCAATTTCGCGACTTTCTAAAGCCAAAGTTGTTTTTAAACTGGTGTCGGCTGTGGCAGCTAAATTTTCGTCTAGTTGCTGATGATCAACTGGAATGAGGAGCGTTTGTCCGGCTTTGGGTGTGTAACTCAACTGATTAATACGCGATAGAATTTCAGGTGTTGTATTATGCCGTTTGGCGAGATCGGCAAGGGTATCATTGGCGGTTAAGGTATAAGAAATCCATTTACCGTTGGTTTGCGGCGCAAAACGCGTTAAGTTAATGGCGAAAGTGCTGAGCTTATCAACCGGTACCACCACGTGTGTTTTTTCATTAGGATTGGTGGTGATACGCTTATGCCCTGCATTGATGCGATGAAAGTCATCCCAACTCATATCAGCCATTTGAGCGGCGGTTGATAAATCAATTTGTTGATCGATTTGGATTCGAGTTAACAAGGGTGTGTTAGGAATATTAGGCAAAGCAATTTTATATTGAGGCGCAGATTTAACCATTTCCGCTACGGCTAAGAGTTTTGGCACATAACGCATGGTTTCGGTCGGCATTTTTAGATTCCAATAATCTGTTGGTAAGCCTTTGGCTTTGTTTTTGGCTACCGCTGCCTTGACGTTGAGTGCGCCCCAATTGTAGGCAGCTAGAGCCAGCATCCAATCGTTATCTAAACGGCCATAAAGACTTTGAAGTAAGTCTAAGGCTGCCACAGTCGATTCATACACATCACGACGTCCATCGTACCACCAGTCGTTTTTTAGTCCACGCACTTGAGCAGTATCTGGGGTAAATTGCCACATGCCCGAGGCATTGGCACTGGATAAGGCTTTAGTGTTAAACGAACTCTCAATAATGGGTAAAAAAGCAATTTCCATCGGCATGTTACGCTGTTGAATTTCGTGCGTAATCATGTACAAGTAGGGTGAAGCTCTGCGCAAGGCTTCTGGAATGGTTTTAGGACGAGCATGATAGAAGTTAATTTCGTTTTGAATTCGACTATTGATTGGCTGATTAAATTGGTAGCCATCAGTAATTTTTTGCCAAATATCAATATTGCTATCTTCTTCATCAGCTTGACGATTGGTTAAATCAATTTCTTTTAATTCGTGCAAGCTGTAATTGAGCATGGCACCAGAGCGTTTACCCGTCGTTGCGGTTTTGCCCGACATGTTGACTTCGTCTTTGATACCTTGGCTACAGCCAGTCAATAAAAGGCTAGTGACGCACAATGCGATTAGAGAATAACGGATTAGCTTCATTCGTCTTGCTCCAAAATGCCCGTTGCATCAAGTTGATTTTTCCAAGCGCGTAACTGAGCAAAACGCTCTACTGGATTGTCGGTTTGTGCTTTCCACCAGTGTTCGATGGCAACAGCTACTGCTGGCAGGTGCGTGCGTAAAAAGGGGTTAGTGGCACATTCTTCACTGAGCCGTGACGGCACTGTTGCTTGTCCAGCAGCTCTGAGTCGCTTAGCGGCTACTAAACGTTGTTGAGTGTCTGTATTGTCTGGCTCAACTCTTAACGCAAATCGTAAATTGGCAAGTGTATACTCGTGAGCGCAGTAAATGGCCGTCGTGAGCGGAAGCGCAGCGATTTTTGTTAGGGTTTCCGTCATTTGTGCTGCCGTGCCACCGTTAAACAAACGACCACATCCACCCGTAAACAGGCTGTCGCCACAGAAAAGAGCTTGCTCTGATGCCCAGTAAAAACCAATATGGTCAGGGGTATGCCCCGCTAACAACATGACCGACAGATTAATGTTGTCGAACGTCAGTGTTTGTTCTGGTGAAATGGCATTGAACGCAAAATTAAGTCGGGCTTCGTTATGCGCATATATGGGTAAGGTGTTGCCATAAGTTTCCAGCAAATCAGCAATGCCATCAATGTGATCATGATGGGTGTGCGTCAGTAAAATTGCGGTGGGTTGTCGGTTATTGGCGCGACACCAGTCAATGACCGGAGCACTTGCGCCCGGATCAATAACCAGCGTATGCTTTCCCTGAATTAATATCCAGATATAATTGTCTTCAAGAGCGGGAAGTCCGACGATCTTGGCTTGGGTAGTGGTTGGGTTAGTCATCTCAACATGATAGTCAAGCCAGATGAAATGGTCAATGGCAAAAGGAGCGAAGATGCGCCATCTCAGTCATTTTTTAAAAGCCTTTTGTGCCACCGATGCCTGTGATGCGCTCATGGCTCATCAATGTTCTTGGTTAAGTGGGGTATTGAAAAAACAGTTTGGCTACTATGGATTACAGCTCGGAATGGCAACCGATTATAGTGAGGCGTGGCGTAGCTGTCCGATTCGTGAGCATTTTGTGCTGACTGATAGTCGCTTAACCAATACACAAGCTTTGGTTGATTTTGAGGACTTACCGATTGCCAATCAAAGTATTGATCTCGTTGTCATGTCCTTTACGCTAGAACTCTCGCATGATCCTTACGCTGTGTTACGGGAGGTGGACAGGGTGCTGATTAATGATGGGCGCTTGGTGGTGATGGGATTTCATCCACTCAATGCGTGGCGTGGTCAGCTGTGGGGAGCACACCGACAGGCCGCTTCAGGATTGTCTTTATTGGGAGCTGGACGATTGGTGGATGCATTGCAAACCTTGGGTTACGAAATTCAACAAGTCGATTTTTATCCAGCAACGGGTTGGCGGCGTTGGTTGCCTTGGTTGGCGACGCCTTTCTCACAAGGCTACGGTTTGGTTGCCCATAAAAAAACGTCTCGTGTTAAACTGATTGGTCTTCGAGACGGTTGGCGTTGGCAGTCTTTACTACCGCAATTAGCCAAACGTAAGCAATTTGATGGGTCTGTGACACATCGTAAAACAAAAGAATAAAATCGCATGATGAAAACTGTAGAAATTTTTACCGATGGCGCCTGTTCAGGCAATCCCGGTCCGGGTGGATGGGCCGCTTTATTGCGTTTTGGTGATGTCGAAAAAATGATTAGTGGTGGTGCGCCCAATACGACGAATAATCGTATGGAGTTGCAGGCAGCTATTGAGGGATTGAGCTCGTTAAAAATGCCTTGTCAGGTCACACTTTACACCGACTCTCAATATG
>NCFI01000065.1:0-10926 GCA_002281095.1 Thiotrichales bacterium 35-46-9
TTACTCTTTGCGTGTACGCAATAATGAGTTTGATCTGGAAGCCCTTGCCACCGGCATTAACGAAGCACATGCCCAAGGTAAAAAACTTTATGTAGTGGTTAATATTTCACCGCATAACTCAAAACTAAAAACCTTTGTGCAAGACATGAAAGAAGTGATCGACCTCAAACCCGATGCACTCATTATGTCTGACCCTGGCCTAATCATGATGGTGCGTCAAGCCTATCCACACATTGACATCCATTTGTCGGTACAAGCCAATGCGGTTAACTGGGCAACGGTCAAGTTCTGGCGTCAACAAGGACTAACCCGCGCCATCCTATCGCGCGAATTATCGGTGGAAGAAATTGCCGAAATTCGTCAAGCCGTACCCGACATGGAGCTGGAAGTTTTCGTACATGGCGCACTCTGTATCGCTTACTCAGGTCGTTGTTTGCTTTCGGGCTATATGAACAAACGTGATCCTAATCAAGGCGCCTGCACCAATGCCTGTCGTTGGAAGTATGATGCGCACCAAGCGAAAGAAACCCCAGAAGGTGACCTAGTCACTTTCGATCCCACTGCACTCAACAGCCAACCGATTGCGATGACGAGTGGTGGTTGTGGTTCAGGTGGTTGCGGCAGCTCTGACAGCCTTACCCCGCTCGAAGAACGCACTGCACGCGATGAAATCTTCTTACTCGAAGAAGCCAATCGACCCGGTGAACTCATGCCTGCCTTTGAAGACGAGCACGGCACCTATATCATGAACTCGAAAGACCTGCGTGCCATTGAACAGGTACAGCGTTTGATTGATATTGGCGTGCATTCACTCAAAATCGAAGGACGCACCAAATCGCACTACTATGTGGCACGAACAGCTGCCACCTATCGTGCAGCGATTGATGCCGCTCATGCCGGCAAAGGCTTCGACCCACAATGGCTGCGCGAATTAGATGGTTTGGCCAATCGTGGCTATACAGAAGGCTTTTTACGTCGTCATCGCGCTCCAGAAGACACACAAAACTACGATACCGGTAGCAGTGTATTAACTCACGAGCAGTTTGCTGGTGAAGTGATTGATATCTCTGATAGCCATATAACGATTGATGTCAAAAACCGCTTTGCCGTTGGCGATACTCTTTCTTTGCTCATGCCAGGTCATTCACCCCATACCTTTGTCTTGCGCGATATGCTCGACAATAAAAATGGCAAACCGATCGAAGTCGCCTCAGGTAGTGGTCATGTCATGCAAATTCCACGTCACCACTTCCCGGCATTGGTAGAAAGCAACGCGCTACGCATGGGCTTATTGGTACGTCAGTTCAGTTAGTCAACATGGCGCTCATCATCACCAAAGACTGCATTAACTGCGATATGTGCCTGCCCGAATGCCCCAATGAGGCCATTTCGGTGGGCGCTAAAATTTATGTTATCGACCCCGATCGCTGTACCGAATGTGTCGGCTTCTACGACAAACCTCAGTGCGTTGAAGCCTGTCCTATCGATTGTATTCCGAAAGACCCAAATCACGTCGAAACCCATGATCAGCTGTTACAAAAACAACGCGCACTGTGGCGTAATAAAAGCTAAACACTAAATCACCCTAATCACGCTATAATGATCTAATAATACGAATAACACCTTTTAGCCTAGCTTTGAAACCTAACAAGGTCAAATCTGCTGCAAAGGTATCGGGCCATACTTAAAGAAATAAAGAAACGCCACAATATGAGGATAATACCGTGTCAATAAAGGGTCGATTTTGGCTGTTGGTGGGATTGTTTTTGTCTGCTTTAACCATCGCCGCAAGCATTAATTGGTTTTCATCGTCGCAACAAAAAGCCATGATGGATGAAATCGCAGATGCACTGGTAGCCTCTCAAGCTGTCGGCAATATCAGCCGTCTCATGGAGTCCAATCAATCGCAAGTGCTCTACGCACTCCAATACGACCCTGCTAATCCCGCGCTAGCAGCAGCACACTACTTTCCGGTCGAGCTCTATTATGACCAAATTAAAACCAACGTTGATCTCATCAATGAAAACTGGGCTAGCTATCTCAACACCCAAACCGCCAAAATTGTTAAAGAGGAAACAGAACTTTTCCAATTGGTGCGTGGCGAGTACCTAAAAGTTGGGTTATTGGACATTATTGCCCTGATGAAAGAGAATCGGTTTAGCGATGCTTACACCCACTTTCAACAACAAACCGAACCCCTTTTGCTGAATGCTCGCCCTATGGCAGAAATGATCGGCAGCAAAGTAAGTGAACGGGTCAATAGCTTACAAGAAACTGCTGAGCAACTCACTGAACAAATGAGTCTACTTATGCAGTCCATCGTGCTTATAACCATTTTAATTGGATCTTTTTTGGCCTTTTATAGTATCCGCATGATTAGTGCGAGTTTACAGGCAGCTCAAAATTGGGCTGAAAGCATTGCCACTACAGGGCGGTTGGGGGAGCGCATGAACTTCAGTCATCGTGACGAAATTTCCATCATGCTCGCTCATATACAAGGCGTTTTTGTTCATTTAGACGAAGGCATGAAAGAAGCCAGACGTGTTGTGAGCGCTATTGCACAAGCTGACTTTTCGCAACGTATGCAGGGAGAGTACAACGGAGATATGCAAGACCTTCAACTCGGTGTGAATGGTTCTGCGGAAAGCGTTGCCTTCATGATGCGGGAACTGGAGCAGGTCATGCATAGCCTTGAACAAGGTAAGTTTGATGTCAAAATGGATGCTCGCGTACCCGAAGGCTTCCGTCATATGGTAGAAAAAGGGCTAGGTTCCATTCATGCCGTAGTGGAAGAAATTAACCGTGTGATGACTGAAATGGACATGGCTAACTTTAGCGCCCGCATTGGTGCTGAAGCACAAGGCAGCCTGAAACTGATGAAAGACAAAGTCAATCACGCCATGGATACCATCGATCAGGTTATTAACGCTATTGTCATTGTTATGGAAGCACAATCAAAAGGTGATTTAACACAAACACTAACAAACTCTGCTCAGTATCAGGGTCAATTTTTAGAACTTCAGCAGGCACTATCACTGTCGATAGAACAAATTAAACAAGCAGTAGAACAAGCCATCGAAATTTCCGCCATTGTTAATGAAGAAGCCATGCAAGTATCTCAAGGTGCTTATGATCTTTCCGATCGTGTACAGAAGCAAGCCGTTGCCTTAGAAAAAACGACAACGACCATGGATGAAATGGCCCACGAAGTGCAAAGCAATACGGCTAATGCGCGCAATGTTGCCGATCTTGCCTTAGCAGTAAGAGAACAATCTCTTGCAGGCGCCTCGGTCATGCAAGAAACCATCGCTGCAATGCAGTCCATCCGTGTTTCAAGTAGCAAAATTGCTGACATTGTTACCTTAATTGATGGCATTGCTTTCCAAACCAATTTATTGGCTCTAAATGCTGCGGTAGAAGCTGCCAGAGCGGGGGAACACGGACGAGGCTTTGCTGTCGTTGCGGGTGAAGTGAGAGCGCTAGCGCAAAAATCGGCGAGTGCTGCCAAGGACATTAAAACACTCATTCAAGACAGCGTCAATCGCATCGAAGTCGGCACTAATTTGGCAGACAAATCAGGAGCTATGTTACAAGACATTACTGCAGCTGTTGCCAATGTCGCTGGCATGATTGATGAGATTGCCAAAGTCTCTCATGAACAAAGTGAAGGTATTGGTCAAGTGCGTGCCGCCATCGCGCAAATTGATGATGTTACTCAACAAAATGCGGCTTTAGTAGAGGAAACAACGGCTGCTGCTCAACACCTTAGCGAACAAGCCAATCGCTTACGTGACAGTATGAATTTTTTTAGCCTAGCGACTCAGTCCACCAGCCCAAAAATGCAAACTGAACGGTTAATTTCAGATCAGAAAAAAACTGAATAAATTAGCACATAGTTCGAACCTAATACATCTAATTCTATGCTAAAATATAGCTATTAAATAAATATTATTGTAGCTGAGTGTTCTTTTGCCAAACGAGTTTAATGCAAAACCATTAAAACAAAGCCCTTGGATAGCACAAGATGCCATCCAATTACATCGCTTATTTGCAGATAATCCACAAACTGCCTTCGCACAGTTAAGCCAACATCCGCAGCTGCAAGAAATGTTAATGGAGTTATTGCGACAGAGTAATCGCTATGCCGAAACCATTGACCGCTACGTCATGGCAACCACGACAGATTTGACCGGTAAAATTTTAACGGTGAGCAAGGCATTTTGCGAACTCACTGGCTATGGTGCTGATGAACTGATTGGCAAAACCCATCAATTACTCAAACACCCCTCAACCCCTTCCTCTGTTTATGAATCCATGTGGCGCACCATCAGTGCTGGTGATAGTTGGCATGGTGAACTACCTGGGTTGACCAAGTCTAAAACAGACTTTTGGATAGAAATTCATATCGACCCTATCATGGATACCCAAGGCAATATTGTCGGTTACATCGCCATACGTCACGATATTACGCAACGCAAGCGCATTGAAAAAATGAGCATTACCGATGAATTAACTGGGTGTTATAACCGCCGTCATTTTAATCGACTCTTTCCAGAAGAAGTAAGGCGCAATAAACGAGATGGCAATTGGCTTGTTTTCATGATGTGTGATGCAGATCACTTTAAAAAATACAACGATACCTACGGCCATCAAGCCGGAGACGAAGTGTTGGTTGCTATTGTCGAAGTTCTGCATCAAGTATTTCATCGTGCATCCGATCATGTATTTAGATTAGGTGGAGAAGAATTTGGCGTGCTTTTTCCTGTCCAATCTCCAAGCCACTTACCTCTATTAGCTAACAAAGTGTTGCATACCATGCAAGACAGGCACATCGAGCATTCTGGTAATCCCCCTTACCACTTTGTCACCTTATCTTTAGGTATTATGTTAATGGATCCTTCGTTAGACTATATAACCGAAGAAATTTATAAGTACGCCGATGAAGCCCTTTATCGAGCAAAAGAAAAAGGCCGTAATCGATTTGAAATTGTTGATGTGCGTAGCGCACCCGATGTTGAATTTTTCTAGGGTTAGTTAACGGTAGCATCGGTGGGTTTTAGGCCCTGATCATCTAGCTTGCACCAGTCTGGCTTACTTAGATAATAAATTTTTCTTATCATAGCATTGCTTTTTTCAATCATCTGCCGCATAATTAAATCTCTCTCGCATCGCCAGATGGTTATTTAGTTGTTTTCTGGCATAAACTCGATTTTCTCGCCCCCTCTGTGAACGACAACTTGGTCGTTGAATAACAGAATTTTAGGCCAGCCAATCGCGCGGGAGTTGACGGGAATACCCGCCCCCATGATTGTTGCTGCCAAGCCCCCTTACTTTAGATTGCTTGCACACATCCATATTGGCCGCTGTTCTCACATTTATTATGTTTGAGTCGCTGTTTGCCTTGCCCTGCGCCCGATGAAATAAGCGCAAGTTGGCTAACGCCTGCTCACTACCTTTAGGGATAGACCATGTCTGATACATTAGTTGAAATGAACGAAACCATTGAAACCACCACCGAATTAAACCCGTTTGCTGCCTTAGGCATTAGCGATAAAATCGTTGACAACCTAACACGCAACAACATCACCTCTCCAACGCCTATTCAAACACAAGGTATTCCTGTGTTGTTAGATGGCAAGGATTTGATTGCTTGTGCACCAACTGGCACAGGTAAAACAGCAGCATTCATGTTGCCTGCATTACAACGCCTATTAACACCCGCCATTAACGATGGTCGTGGCCCTCGCGTGGTGGTGCTTTGCCCAACACGTGAACTGGCACAACAGGTTTCTAAAGCAGCGATGATGTTTGCAGGTAAATTGCCACGCATGAAAACCGTTTGTGTGACTGGCGGCGAACCTTTCCGCGATCAATTACGCAATATTGGTATGCCGCACGAAATCATCGTCGCCACACCCGGTCGTTTGTTAGATCATATTAGCCGTGGCAAAGTTGACTTAAGCCGTGTCGAAATGTTTGTATTAGATGAAGCTGACCGCATGTTAGACATGGGCTTCTCAGACGACGTACAAGCTATTGGCGATCGCTTACCGAAGAACCATCAAACCATTTGCTTCTCGGCAACTTTTGATGATAGCGTTAAGTCTTTCGCTTCTAAACTATTGAACGAGCCAGCTTGGTTACAAGTGGCCGCACTTAAACCTAGCCACGAAACCATTGCACAACAAGTACACTATTCAGACGGACTAGAGCACAAACGTGCACTATTAAACCACTGGTTAGCGAAAGATGAAATTGGTCAAGCGGTTGTATTTACTGCTACTAAACGTGATGCAGAAGAGCTGGCAATGAGTCTGCGTGATTCAGGCATCTCTGCTGACCCATTGCACGGTGACATGGTGCAACGCCAACGTACCAAGATGATTCAGCGCATGCGCACGGGTGACACTCAAGTATTGGTTGCCACTGACGTTGCTGCGCGTGGTATCGACGTACCTGGCATTACGCACGTATTTAACTTTGACCTACCTAAATTTGCTGAAGACTATGTACACCGTATTGGTCGTACGGGTCGTGCTGGTCGTTCAGGTACAGCGGTTTCTTTCGTTAGCCGTACCGATGTGCAATCGCTCGGTCGCATCGAGAAATTGATGGAAAAACGCATCGAAGCAACTGAAATTGAAGGCTTAGAGTCTCGTTTCAAACCACAAGAGGGTCGCGGTTTTGGTGGTGGTCGTCGCGACGGTGGTCGCGGTGGCTACGGTCGTCGCGATGGTGGTGGTGGCTCTGGCTACGGTCGTCGTGATGGCGGTTCTAGCTTTGCCCGTCGCGATGGCGGTGACCGCGGTGATCGTGGTGGTTTTGCACCACGTGGTGATCGTCCTGCTTTCGCGGGTCGTGATGGTGAGCGTAGTGGTAGTTACGGCGCTCCGCGCGGTGATCGTCCAAGTTACAACCGCGAAGGTGGTGAGCGTAGCAGCTTTGCACCACGTGGCGATCGCCCTAGCTTTAGCCGTGAAGGCGGTGATCGTGGTGGTTATGCGCCACGCACTGATCGTTTTGATAGCCGCACCGACAATCGTTTTGCCGACAGTCGCCCAGCACGTCCTCGTGGCGAGGATCGTGGCAATCGTTTTGCCACTGCCGATGACAGTCGTCCACGTTTCAGCCGTGATGGTGCTGCTTCAGCAGGTGCTGGTGGCTACCGTGGTCGTACGGAGCGTGCTAATTTCCATGACCGCGACGAACGTCCTTCACGTGATGGCGCACGTCGTCCAGCGCGTCATGACCATACCGAGCGTCATCACTAATCACACAGTGGTTCGCTCAAATAAAAAATCCCCTCACACGAGGGGATTTTTTATGTGCAACGCATCCTAAACCAACGCCATCGCTTTAATCAACGCGTAGACCTGCATACCCGCCGACAAGCGCAATTGACGCAGTGAACGCAATGAAATCTGTGCAAACAGAGTCTGTCCCCCCAAACGCAGCGTCAGCAAGGCACTTTGTTCATTTACTTCAATGCGCTCAATTGTCACTTTCAACACATTCAACAAACTAGAGTCCTGCGGTGGGCTTAAACTAAGTCCCACATCTTTTGCCATAATGCGCACACGGTAGTTGCCCGCATGAGCCACTTCGGGCAACCATAATTGGCATTGGCTACCACTAGGACACAAACAAGACAACCCATCGCCTGCTTGCAAGGTTTCCACCTGTGCCAACAGCACACTGCTTGCCCCTTCGTCAGCGAACAAAGGCGAATCAGCACGAGACAAAGCCTCGGCTAAGGTTTCAACTTTATCTACCCTGCCTTGCTGTAAAAACACCACCCTATCTGCCAAACGCTCGACCTCAGCCGGCGCATGGGTAACATAAATCATCGGTAAATTCAGGCTGTCTTTCAATTCTTCTAAAAAGGGCAAGATTTCTTTTTTCGTTGCCGTGTCTAATGCCGACAAAGGTTCGTCCAGCAATAACAACTCAGGCGATGATAACAAGGCTCGCGCAATGGCTACGCGCTGTTTTTCACCACCCGATAGTGTTGGCACAGGTGCACCGAGTTTGTGGTCGATGCGACAACGACGAGCCACTTCAACCAAATCTTGTGATCGTGGCGCACGTGCCAAGGCAAACTGTAAATTCTGACGCACCGTCATATGGGGGAACAAAGCTCCATCTTGAAAAACAACCCCCACACCACGCGCTTGCGCTGGCATAAACTCTTTGCCGTCTTGCCAAACTTGATCGTTAAACTGAATACGTCCCACTGCTTTATTTTCTAAGCCAGCTAGTACGCGCAATAGCGTGCTTTTGCCACTGCCAGAACGACCAAAAAGTGCCGTCACGCCCGTGGTCGGCAAGGTTAGCTCAGGAATCTCTAAGGTAAAATTGTCGCGCACCAGTTTGGTTTGAATGCTCAGCTGATTCATCCGATTTTTACCTCAAACTTCCGATTTAACCCATAAACAACCAACAGCACACTAAACGAGAATATCAACATAATGACTGATAACACATGCGCTTGTGCATACTCTAAGGTTTCTACATGGTCAAAAATGGCAATCGACACCATACGTGTTTCATGCGGAATATTTCCGCCAACCATCAACACCACACCAAACTCACCCACCGTATGGGCAAAGGCTAGGGTCGCAGCTGTTAAAAAACCACGACGCGACAAAGGCATCACCACCTGCCAAAACAGGCTAAGTGTATTCGCACGCATGGTTTTAGCCGCATCGACTAATGACTGAGGCACCTGCTCAAAGGCGCGCATCAAAGGTTGTACGGCAAAAGGCAGTGAATAAAACACCGAGCCAATAACTAAGCCAACAAAGGTAAAGGTCAGTTGACCGTCTGGGTGGCCCAAAAAGCGCAAGAAATCTGCCACCATGCCATTGGGGTTCATGCTAATGAGTAGATAAAAACCCAATACCGTTGGTGGCAACACTAAAGGCAAAGCCACCAAAGCCTCAAAAAACACTTTCCAACGCGATTGGGTACGCGCCAACTTCCACGCCATGGGTATACCAATAATGAGCAGTACCAAGGTCGTGGTAAAAGCGACAGCAAGCGTTGTCCAAATAGGAGATGGGTCGATTTCGACGCCGAAGATGTACCACATAGCTAATTCAAGTGACCTCTAAAAACCCTAACGGGAAGGGGGACTGGGGGAAGGGCTGCAACAATAGTGCATGTAACCACTTGATTTAAGCCCTTCCACCAGAGGTTAAACAATTTAGGGACGCTAAAAACTCCACGAAGTGAGGTTTTTAGAAGTTCCATTCACTTTATAAGCAAACAGCCTCACAATATGAGGCCGTATTATCAAACCGATGCAAACTTAATTGGGCACAGTATAACCGCTGGCTTCAATAATTTGCTTACCTTCAGCCGAACGCACATAGTCGATGAAGGCTTGCGCTGTTTTACTATTTTCCGCTTTTTTCAGCACCACCACATCTTGATCTAATGGCGAATGGTAAGACAAAGGCACTAACCAAAAGCTACCTTTATTCACGTGTTTAGGATCAACCGTATAGGAATGAGCAACAAATCCCATCTGTGCATTACCTGTGGCCACAAACTGGTAAGTCTGACCAATGTTTTCACCCATAACAAATTTAGGACGCAGAGTTTCCAATAATCCTAACTTTTCGAGTGTCTGCTCTGCTGCCACACCATAGGGTGCCGCTTTCGGATTAGCTAAAGCAATATGCTTAAAATCGCCTTTTTTCAATACATCTGCGGCTTCAACACCAGCAGGAACATTGGGCATCCATAACGACAAACGCCCCTGTGCATAAATAAAGCGAGAACCTGTTTTGATCTTTCCATCATCTTCTAATTTCTTAGTCGATTTTTGATCGGCAGAGAAGAAAATATCAAAGGGCGCGCCGTTTTCGATTTGTGCGTATAGCTTACCCGTTGGACCACCCGACACCTTGATAGTATGACCCGTTTGCTGCTCGAAATTTTTAGATAGGGTTTCCATGGTTTTGAGAAAGTTAGCGGCGACAGCGATTTTTAACTCATCGGCCAATACAGAAAGGGGCGCCAGCACAATCAGGCTGATTGCCAATAGAGATTTGAATGTCATTGAAGACTCCACAGGGTTTACAGATTAAGTTCCGCTTGATATGGTGCTGACACCATATCGGTTAGCGAAATATACCTGAACACCTATATAGTGTCAACAATATTTAGTTAGATAAATAACGTTTTACCCATCCACTCCCAGCAACACATGACTGGCTTTAATTAAGGCACAACAAGGCTTGCCTTCGGCCAGATTAAGCTCCTGTGCGCTGTCATGCGTGACGACGGCAGTAAGCGTATTGCCGCCATCGAGTTGCAACACCACTTCGGTATTGACAGGACCATGTGACAAACGACTGACCACCCCACATAAGCGGTTTCGCGCACTGGTCTTCATGCTGGCATCGGGCAAGGCTAAAATGACCCAACTGGCTTTAATTAAGCCCCAGGCTTGCGAACCCACTTTCAATTGCATACGCTCAACACTATCGTCGGTCACCGTTGCGACTAGCTCATCACCGCCTTGCAATGCCAAAATCACTTCGGCATTAACCGCCCCGTGTTTAATGGTTTTAACTTGTCCGACAAAAGCATTACGGGCGCTGGTTTGCATAGTGAGTCTCCTAAGCATGGGTAAAACATCGGCATCAACGCCTTCTAAACTGGCTGTCCAAATGGCTTGCATGGCCGACAAGCGCTCGTGCATCATGACAATTTGCATGCCTGCATGTGTGAGGTGCGCACCGCCACCACCTTTACCACCATGCTGACTGACGACCAAGGGTTGACCAGCGAGGTTATTCATGGCATCGACTGCATCCCATGCTGCTTTATAAGTGATACCAACCTGCTTGGCCGCTTGGCTAATACTCCCAGTGGCATCAATGGCTTGCAGCAAAAACAAACGACGAGGGCTAATCT
>NCFI01000065.1:10942-18503 GCA_002281095.1 Thiotrichales bacterium 35-46-9
GCTAATCTCACCTGTACCTAAACGCACATGCCAAGGAGCGAAGAATTCAGGTTGAGCCACAGTCAAGCTGGGCATATCGCTTGCAGATTCAGACACACTATTTCCTCAATAATCGGTAATAAGTTCAAAAGGTAATTTCAAAAAAATCTAACGGGATGGGGGTCTGGGGGAAGGGATGCACGATTATTACCTGTAACCACTTGATTTAATCCCTTCCAACAGAAATAAAATAAACTTGGGAATGCTAAAACTCCCACGCAGTGGAGTTTTTAGCATTCTCTACACTATAACGCTAGCCACAATGGGAATCAACAACCAATAAAAAGCCCCGAAATTCGGGGCTTATCTTGGTTCATTCTACTCACTGAGCACTAAATTATCTCGATGAATCAAACAATCATCATCCATATAACCTAAAATCGCTTCGATAGCATGAGTGGGCTGCCCCATCAGTTGTTTCGCTTCATCAGCAGCATAATTGGCCAAGCCACGCGCAATTTCCACACCCTTTGCATCAACGCAAATCACCACATCACCACGGCTGAAACTGCCTGAAACCGCCATTACCCCCACTGGCAGCAGGCTTTTTCCTTGCTCACGCAGGGCTTTAGCCGCACCACCATCTAGGGTAAGCGTACCACGCGATTGCAACTGACTGCCAAGCCATTGTTTACGCGCTGGCATGGGGTCAACATCAGGTTCAAAGAGCGTACCCAGAACTTCGCCCGAGCGCAGACGTTCTAACACACCCGCTTCACGACCCGCTGCAATGAGCGTCACCGTACCCGAACGGGCAGCCCGTTGCGCTGCACGCACTTTGGTCGCCATACCACCGCGACCTAAAGCGCCACCGGTTGGACTAGCCATTTCGACAATGGCCGGGTCAGAAACTTTAACCGCATGCAACAAACACGCATCGGGATTAGAACGAGGGTCAGCGGTAAACAGCCCTTGCTGATCGGTCAAAATTGCCAGCACTTCCGCACCGACTAAATTAGCCACTAACGCGCCTAGGGTGTCGTTATCACCTAGCCGAATTTCATCGGTGGCCACGGTATCGTTTTCATTAATAACGGGGATGACGCCCTGTTCTAATAAGAAATTTAACGTACTACGGGCATTCAAATAACGTCGACGGTCCGACAAGTCCTCATGCGTTAGCAATACTTGCGCTGTCATGATCTGATCGTTGGCAAACAAGCTTTCCCAAGCTTGCGCCAGCCCCATCTGACCCACCGCTGCTGCTGCTTGTAAAGCGGGCAATTCTTTCGGACGAGATGTCCAGCCAAGCCGTTTAATGCCTTCGGCAACAGCCCCCGATGATACCAACACCACTTCAACGCCTGCCTGACGCAAGGTCACCATTTGCTTGACCCAGTCTGCCATGGCTTCACGATTCAGCCCCTGACCGTCATTGGTTAACAAAGCCGAGCCGATTTTCACTACCCAGCGTTTGGCCTTCACTAATTCTGCACGTTGCATCACTCAGTTACCCCCCAATCCTCGCGTGTTTCGGGTAAGGGTTCTAAGGGTGCAGCTTTGGGAGCATTCGCAAGAGCTTCCGCTTCACGCTGCTCATCGAGGTACTGCATAATCGCCCAAGTTAACTCAGGCAAGCCCTGCCCCGTTGCTGTCGAAATACGGAAAGCAGGCTCAGTCCACCCCAAATCAGCTACTAGCTTATCGCAAGCGGCTTGTGCATCTTCTTCTAAAGCCAAATCCAGCTTATTCATCACCAACCAGCGCGGTTTGTCGGCCAGTTCTTCTGAATACTTGGCCAACTCGATTTCCACCACGCGCACGCTATGTGCTGGATCAGCATTTTCTTCATCGGGCGGGAACATATCCACAACATGCAACAGCAAGCCTGTACGCGATAGGTGACGTAAGAACTGCACACCCAAACCAGCCCCTTCTGCCGCCCCTTCAATCAACCCAGGAATGTCGGCAATACAGAAACTTTTATGATTAGCGACTTTAACCACACCCAAATTCGGATACAAGGTAGTAAAAGGGTAATCGGCCACTTTAGGACGGGCCGCTGAAACCGCGCTAATCAAGCTCGATTTACCAGCGTTGGGCAATCCTAGCAAACCAACATCAGCCAAAATCTTCAACTCAAGAATCAGGTTACGCATTTCACCCGCTTTACCCGGCGTACACTGACGCGGCGCACGATTGGTACTGCTCTTAAAATGCAAATTACCAATACCATGTAACCCGCCTTTAGCCACCAGTAAACGCTGACCAATGCTCAATACTTCACCAATACATTCTTCGGTATCGGCATCCCAAACCACGGTACCGACTGGTACCGACAGAATTTTATCTTTACCCCGATGCCCTGTTTTGTTGTTGGGCTGACCATTTTCACCATTTTGCGCTTCAAAAATACGCTCAAATCGAAAATCAATCAGCGTATTCAGACTAGCATGCCCTTCTAGGTAAACATCACCACCATCACCACCATCACCACCATTAGGACCACCAAAAGGAATGTATTTTTCACGGCGAAAACTGGCAATGCCATTACCACCCTTACCGGCTTTAACCTCGATGCGCACTTCATCGACAAATTTCATCATGCATTCCTTTTGATTCTTTATGGCTGATGCCAACCCAACAAACAAAAACGCCCCGCTGCAATATCTTGCGCGAGGCGTTTTTCGCTCTAAACCGAAAACGTGCTAAATTAAGCCACTTCGATTGAGACGTACATACGTTGATTTGGACCTTTGCGAGCAAATTTCACAAAACCGTCTGCTTTCGCAAACAAAGTGTGATCCACACCTAAACCAACGTTTTCGCCAGCGTGGAATTTAGTACCACGTTGACGCACTAAAATGTTACCTGCAACAGCAGCTTGGCCACCGTACATTTTAACACCAAGACGCTTACTTTCTGAGTCGCGTCCGTTGCGAGAGGAACCCGCGGCCTTTTTATGTGCCATGTTTAATCACTCCTATTAACGATTAAGCACTGATACCAGTGATCTTAACCTGTGTGTAATACTGACGATGACCTTGTTTTTTACGGTAATGCTTACGACGACGGAACTTGATGATAATCACTTTATCACCACGACCATGGTCTTCAACTGTAGCCTTAACCACAGCACCAGCAACCAGTGGCGTACCCACTTTAACGCTGTCGCCAGAACCGACTAACATTACTTCGTCAAAAGAAATTTCACTACCAGCTTCAACGTCAAGCATTTCGATACGTAGGCGATCACCTTCGCTTACGCGGTACTGCTTGCCACCAGTTTTAATTACGGCGTACATGTTTCCAAACTCCTGGAAATCAAAAAAATTCGATAAGAACCTAGCATTATAGAGATTTTTAGAATCTAGGTCAAGGCATTAATGACATTTGCTTAAGGAACTTCATTAAAACCGCGTCATCGCTAAACTGCTTGGCCTCTTGTTTCGCTAACGCCTTAGCTTTCGCTTCCTGTTTCATCGCTAGCAACACGGCGAGTCGATGACGTAAAATTTCTGCATCAGCCTTAATCGCATAGGCCTTATCTAATAACGCTAAGGCTTGTTCAAACTGCCCCTCTTGATAGGCCAACCAACCCAAACTGTCTAGTATGTAGTGCTTGTTCGGTGAAAGACGATCGGCTTTTTCTAACAGCTGACGCGCTTCAACCAATGAACGCCCCTGATCCGCCAAATAAAAACCCAAGGCATTCAATACGTCAGCATTATCCGGTGCCAAAGCCATGGCCTCACGAATATCTCGCTCAAAACCGGCACCATTCCCTAAATCGTAATGAATATTCGCACGCTCTTGCCATAAGGCGACAACTTGCGGGTAAGAAAAGATGGCTTTATCCAACACGGGCAAAGCCGTCTTCGCTTTTTTCTGCATCACCAGCAATTTAACTTGCGCCTGCACCCAACGCACATATTCCTCGTCATTAGCTGATTCAAAGGCGTTCAGCAAAGCCTCCGCTTCAGCAAAACGCTTTTGCTTACTGAGCAATTGCACACGCCAAACTAAAGCATCTAAACGATAATTACCCTGTACTACCTGCTTCCATTGCGCCACAGCGGCATCATTTTGTTGCTGAAAATAATAAGCCTGACCTAGATAATAACGCGCCATATCCGACAAGCGACGATCATCAACCAAAGGCAACAACAAGGCTTCAGCAACTTCTGCATTACCCAGCTCTAACTCAATTAACGCTAACGACATGGATACCGAAGTGAGACGCGGGTTCTGCTCTAACAAACGTGCAAACTGCGCTTTTGCTAAAGGCAATTGCTGCAATGTGACATATAAGCGTCCTAATTGCTCACCTACCACAACATCTTCCGGATGGCGCTGCACGTAACCAACCAACCAATCTACACCTCGTCCGTCGGCCAAACGCGTGGACAAAGAAGCAAGCATCTGAGCCAACTCAGGCTGATCGTTATAGCGTTGCAGGGCTTGCATCAATCGCTCATACGCCTCTGAAAGACGACTAGCCGAAGCCAAAAACATCACCTGCAAAAACTCGGCATAAGCTGAAGGCTGTTCTTGTGCAATGCGTGCACTAAAGGCAATCAAGGTATCAATGGCCAAATCATCTTGCATCAGAGTAGCCGTTGCCATATACAGGCTTTTTTCGCTACTGCCTTTGGCCAAGCCTTGTTGATAAAAGGAGCGCCATGCTTGCCAGGCTTTTTCAACATCGTTCGCACGCAGCGCCAGAACCACCTGCACTTGCCAAGATTCAATGCGATTCGGATTAAGCTCGGTATTCAACTGACTGGCTTGCCCCAATAACTGACCATTACCCGAACTGGCTGACAAATCATAGGCTCGTTGCGCCAAACTTGCATCGCCATAGCGTTGCGCTAAATCAATATAAACCTGTGCCGCACTGGCTGTTTCGCCACGCAAATAAAGCGATTCGGCCGCTAAAACGCGATACACCTGATCCGCTGTTAATTTCACTGTTGCCAGCTTAGGCAAGCCTGTCGCCATAGATTCGCTTAGCGACGCATCCTGCTGTTGTGGTGCCTGTGTTTCAATAGCACTACAAGCGGACAACATTGTCACAGACAGCCAAGCCAATCCTAAACGCCAAGCATCAGCGCGGAAGGCGATTAACGACATTTTGCGCATAATTCTTGCAAAGCCCACCTTATTTTCGGACAATTAGCCCTTTACGTTATTTTATTCGGTTCATGTTATCATGATACTCCGCCTTAATGGCAGTACCAGAGTCATGATGTTAGCACATTAACCCGCTGGCAAGTTAGGGAACTTCAACAAGAATAGTCATACCCATGCCCCATACCACGCTCAACCAAACCTTAACTACGATCGGCATCAACCATCAAACGGCACCCGTTGATGTACGCGAACAAGTCGCCTTCCCGCCCGATCGACTGATACAAGCGCTGAAATCATTGCGAGAGTCGGGCTTAGCGCAAGGTAGTGCCATTTTATCGACCTGTAACCGCTCCGAACTTTACCTAACCCATCGACACCAAGATATTACCCCGCTACAAACTTGGTTACACGACTTTTTCCAGCTCAGCCATCATACCCTTACCCCTTACACCTATACCTATATGGGGCGCGATGCGGTATTACATATGAATCGTGTCGCCGCTGGTTTAAATTCGTTGGTACTGGGCGAACCACAAATTCTGGGTCAAATGAAAGATGCTTATGCTTTTTCACGCGAAGCTAATACCCTCAATGGCTTACTCGATCGTCTCTTTCAACACGTTTTCAATACAGCTAAACTCGTTCGCACCGAAACCGCTATTGGCAGCAACCCTGTTTCCGTCGCTTTTGCCGCCGTTACCCTAGCAAGGCAAATTTTTGGTGATTTGAAAATACAAAATGTACTACTCATTGGCGCAGGGCAAACGATTGAGCTGGCTGCACGTCATTTAAAAGAGCAAGGTGTCAAACAAATCACCATCGCCAATCGCACCCTTGCCAACGCCAGCCTATTGGCGCAAGAAGTCAATGGCTATGCCATTAATTTGGCTGATATTCCGCATCATTTGCATGAAGCAGATATTGTTATCTCCTCTACCGCCAGCACCCTCCCTATTTTAGGTAAGGGCGCGGTGGAGAGTGCACTGAAAAAACGTCGTAACAAACCCATGTTATTGGTGGATATTGCCGTACCCCGCGATATCGAAGCGGAAGTCGCCAAACTCGACAACGTCTATTTGTACACGGTTGATGACTTAGTGGGTATCGTTGAAGAAAACCGTAAAAATCGGGCGCAAGCGGCACAAGAAGCCGAAGACATTGTGCAACTCAAAACCGATCACTTCATGCAACAGTGGCGACTCATGTCGGACGCTGCGCCACTGATTCGCGACTACCGCCATTACGCAGAACAGCAACGCGATGAAGCATTAACCCATGCGCTACGCGAGCTTCATGCCGGTCACGACAGTGAAGCCGTATTACGTAAGCTCGCGCATCAACTGACCAACAAGTTAACGCACACCCCTTGCCTCGCCATTCGTGAAGCGGGCAACCACGGTGGCGACAATCTACTACAGCAAGCACGCACCTTATTATTGCCCGAGAAATCATCTGCATGAAAGACTCTATTCGTCAACGACTCGAACAAGCCAGTGAACGTCTACAAGAGCTTGACCACTTACTGGCCGATCCCGATGTCCACAATGATAATAAACGCTTTCGCACCCTAAGCAAAGAACACGCGCATCTCACCCCCCTGGTAGAACAATGGAATGCCTTTCGCCAAGCGGAACAAGATCTTGCTGATGCTTTTGACTGGATTAACAGCGGCGATAGCGATTTAAAAGCCATGGCACAAGAAGAGCTACCGCAATTAAAAGAACAACTCGAACAGCTAGAAAATAGTCTACGCACCCTACTTATCCCGCAAGACCCGAATGATGATGCCAACCTATTTTTAGAAATTCGTGCTGGCACCGGTGGCGATGAAGCCGCTATTTTCGCTGGCGACCTCTTCCGCATGTATTCTCGTTACGCTGAACGTCAAGGATGGCGCGTAGAAGTGATCAGCGAACAAGAAGGCGAACATGGTGGCTACAAAGAGATCATTGCCCGCATCGAAGGCGAAGGCGCCTATCGTCAACTCAAATTTGAGTCAGGCGCACATCGGGTACAACGCGTTCCGACTACCGAAACACAAGGCAGAGTTCACACGTCTGCAGCGACCGTCGCCATATTACCCGAAGTCGAAGCCGTACAAGGCGTGGAATTGCGACCCGAAGATCTGAAAGTCGATACCTACCGCGCCAGCGGCGCAGGTGGTCAGCACGTTAACCGAACTGAATCCGCCATTCGCATTACTCACATTCCTACTGGTGTGGTGGTTGAATGTCAGGAAGAACGCTCGCAACACAAAAACCGCGCCAAGGCCATGGCATTGCTTGCCTCGCGCATTAATGCAGCACGCGAAGCAAAACAAGCACAAGAGATTTCAGCGGCACGTAAAAGCTTGGTTGGTAGTGGCGACCGATCTGAACGCATTCGCACCTACAACTTTCCCCAAGGCCGTTTGACCGACCACCGCATTAACCTCACCCTTTACCGCCTA
>NCFI01000066.1 GCA_002281095.1 Thiotrichales bacterium 35-46-9
TGGTAGTGTGGGGCTTCCCCATGTGAGAGTAGGTCATCGCCAGGCACTTAATTACTAACCCCGTTCAGATTCGAACGGGGTTTTTTATTGCCTAAATTTAAGCTGTCATCTCGTTATTATCATGATGTGTGTGAACTTTTTGACGCAGATTGAACTGTTTTTCGGGTATAGTAACCTAATAAAACAGACTAGGATATCGAACGATGTTACCAAAAAACGCTAGCCATCAATGGACTTTTGAACGTATTGGTGGTTTTGACCAAGTAAAACTAAGTACAGATGCTGATTGGCAGCATTTGTCTGAATTGGATACCAAGCTCTGGGCAGTGTTGAGTTGTCCAACTCAACAACTTTCTCTGGAGCAAAAAACATTAAAACGTCTCGATAAAGATGTGGATGGTCGTATTCGCGTCAATGAACTGACATTGGCGATTCAATTTGTTTGTGATGCATTGCAACAACCGAGTTTGTTAGCGCGTCGTCAAGCTACCTTACCCTTAAATACGCTAAGAACGGATACTGAACTCGGTAAGAACTTAACCGCTTTAGCTACGTTATTGTTAGATAGTGCACAAGATAAAACAATCATTACGTTGGAGCAAGTTGAATCAGCGATGACGCTATTTTCACAGCAGGCTTTCAATGGAGATGGCGTGATAACACGCGATGCCATTCATTCCGATCAGTTACTTGTCGCTTTTGAGGAGGTGGTTCATTGCGTCGGTAGTCGAGAGGATATCAGCGGTAAACAGGGTATAGATGCTGATTTATTGGATGTTTTTACCGCTGCGGTTGAAGATCGATTAGCATGGTTGGCTTCAGCACAGCAAGGCAATGTGTTGTTATTGGGTGAAGAGACGTTAGCAGCGATTCATGCTTTTGAAGCGGTTGAAATCAAAATTAACGATTATTTTACTCGTTGTGCTTTGGTCAGTTTTGATAGCCAAGCGCAAGCAGCATTGAATCCTAGTGTGTCCGCTTATGAAGCCATGTATGCTGGCCATTTGACCCATTCAACGACAGATATTCAATCTTTGCCACTAGCGCAAGTTAATGCTGATGAAGCACTGCCCTTGTTACGTGGCATTAATCCCGCGTGGCAGGGTTTGATGGCTGATTTTAGGAATAAAGTGGTACTTCCTTTGCTTGGTGACATTGAATCATTGACACCGGCCATATGGAGTGAGTTGAGTGTTAAGTTAAGTGCTACACGTGAGTGGTTAGGTCAAGAACAGGGCGTTATGGTTGCTGGATTGGCACAGGCTCGTTTAGAGGAATGGCAAAAGCAAGATTGGAGTCGCGCTTTAGCTGACTTGATTGAGCAAGATCTCAGTGTTTCACATCAGTTAACAGAATTAGAGCAGTTATTGACTTTACTCCTATTCATGCGCGATTTAGACCTATTGGTGCAAAATACCATTTCAATGCGTGATTTCTATTCGCCAGAACATAAAGGTATTTTTGAAGCGGGTGAGTTGTATATTGATGGTCGTAGTATGCGACTGTCATTGATCGTTGACGATATTGCTAAGCACGCGACTATGGCGCATCGGTCGGGTACTTTTTTATTGTACTGTGATTGTGTTAAACGCAATGGCACTGATAAGATGAGCATTGTTTCTGCTGTCACAGCGGGAGATGCGGATCAGTTAATGGTGGGAAGGCATGGCGTCTTTTACGATCAGCAAGGTGAAGAGTGGGATGCCGTTGTGGTTCGTATGATTGAAAATCCGATTAGCGTCTCAGAAGCTTTTTGGTCGCCATACAAACGTTTGGGTCGTATGATTGCCAGCCAATTAGAAAAGTTAGCCAGTGCGCGCGAAAAAGAAGTAGAAGCTAAATCTGCAGCAGCTTTGCAGAAGACGGCTGAAACAGCGAAAACAACAGAAGACACAAAACCAACACCACCAGCTCCCTTTGACATTGCCAAGTTTGCTGGTATTTTTGCTGCTATGGGGCTAGCGATTGGTGCATTGGGCACTGCTTTAGCGACCATTGTCACTGGATTCTTGTTATTACCCTTTTGGCAAATGCCATTGGTATTAGTGGGTATTGTGCTATTGATTTCAGGCCCTTCGATGGTGCTTGCTTGGTTTAAATTGCGCAAGCGTAATCTAGGTCCTATTTTGGATGCTAATGGTTGGGCGGTGAATACGCACGCCAGTATTTCCATTCCCTTTGGTGCGACCTTGACGCGTGTTGCGCGTTTACCGAATGGCGCGAAGCGATCACTGATTGATCCTTTTGCACCTAAATCGCGAGCGGGTTGGTGGCTATTCGTCTTGCTCGTGTTGCTGGCTGGCTTGAGCTGGTGGCAGTGGCAACAGGTTTCGCTATCTGCTCCTGTCAGTGCTGAATCAACAGCGGATGCTGCCAAGGTCACACAACCTTCCGCTACGCCATAAGGTGAAACTTGCATAACCCTCTATTAGCGAAAGCCATTTGGCAGCATTTACCGGAGACGGATCGTCTTCGCTTAGCATCAATTGACGTGATTGATTGCCTTGATTCAACGCAAACTTGGTTGGATCAACAATTACCAACCTTGCAACGTGAGTGGCGCTTGTGTGCTGCGGTGCAACAGAAAGCAGGGCATGGACGACAAGATAGGGTGTGGCTTTCTGGTTCAGGGCAGGTTGCTTTCTCTTGGCGCGGCTGGGTAGCCGTCGAGCCAGAATATGTCGGTTTATTCAGTTTAAATGCCGCTTTAGCGGTGCAAAGTGCATTAATTACTTTAGGTGTGAGTCAGGTTCAGTTAAAATGGCCGAATGATATTTATATCGCCGACAGAAAATTAGCGGGTATGTTGACGACAGTTGTGCAACGCCGTGGTCATTTATGCGATGTGATATTAGGTATTGGACTAAATCGCTTATCAATAGCCTTGCCCAGTGAAGCAATCGCACTTGAAGGTAAGATTGCCAGACTGCCGAGTGTGGCTGAGTTAATCGCTTCAATCAGCCATCAGTGGTTACTGCGATTAGATGCCTTGTCCTCCGCTCATGGTCGAGCTGAAATTAGGGAGGCTTGGTTGTCCTCAGCACTGTGGTTAGGGCAACCAATCAAGGTTTGGCAAGGCAATCAGTCTGTTGAAGGTATTTGGTTAGGTATCACTGACCGGGGTGCGTTGCGTTTGGCAACCAATACCGGAGAACAAGTTTTTATGGCGGATGAAGTTAAACTGCGTCCGCTCGATTGAATTAAGGGATGACATGAGTAAATTGTTGTTAGACGTGGGGAATACGCGCGTCAAGTGGGCGCGTGTGCGCTCAGGTTCTTATGAGTATTCTGGAGCAGTTGCTTTACAGGGGTTGTCGGTAGAAGCTTTTTTACAGCAGGTTTGGCCTGATGCAGAAAAACCTTCTCAGGTTGTCATCGCTTCTGTGACGGATAGCGAGTGGATGCGTTTACTTAGATTTTGTATTGCTAATAGCTGGTCTTCAACGCTCTTAGAAGTGGTTTCAGAAGCCAAAAAAATCGGACTGAAAAATGGTTATGCCCAACCACAACGTTTGGGTGTTGATCGTTGGTGTGCATTACTGGGAGCATGGCAACAAGAAGCATCAGCTGTGTGTGTGATTGATGCAGGTACAGCCTTGACCATGGATGTCGTTAATAATGGCGGCGAGCATTTGGGCGGCTTAATTGTGCCTGGTTTGAACCTGATGCGTGAATGCTTGTTAAATCGTACCGCCAAGGTTCACCTACAGTTGAGTGAAGATGAGCAAGCGGATAGTCAACCTTCGATTGAGTTATTGGGTAAAAATACGGCCCAAGCGGTTGCAGGTGGTGCTTTGTGGACCTTGGCTGCTGGCGTTGAACGCTTGCACAGTCAGGCTTACGATTTGGTGGGCGGTCCGATGCGCTGTATTATTACGGGCGGGGATGCACAACAATTATTGCCTTTGTTATCGGGCGATTGGCAGTGGACACCTGACCTAGTGTTGAGAGGTCTACAAGTTTACGCAACGGCCTAATGAGGTTTGCCAAGGTTAGTGAGAAGGAGTGCCTATGCGCCATGAAATTGAGTTAAAACGCGTTTTAACGGCGTGGGATTTGTTTTTCATGGGTATCGGTGCCATTATCGGTACAGGCATTTTTGTCTTAACTGGCATTGCGGCGGCCAATCAAGCTGGGCCTGCGGTGGTGATTTCCTTTATTGTGGCTGGATTGGCTGCGGGCTTTGCGGCTTTTGCTTATGCTGAATTAGCGGGCATGTTGGGTGGCAGTGGTAGTGCCTATGGTTATGCGAAAACTGCCTTTGGTAACATGGTTGGCTGGTTGATCGGATGGATTTTAATTCTTGAATATGGCGTTGCTGTTGCGGCTGTATCCACAGGTTGGTCGGGCTACTTTAATAATGGGCTGCAAGCCATTGGCTTGGGATTGCCTGCTGAGTTGATTCAACCGCCTGCGAGTGGTGGTTGGATTAATTTACCCGCTGCATTAATTATCCTGACCTTAATGGGATTATTGCTCGTAGGAGCCAAAGAAGGTGCTCGGTTAAATGCGGTCATGGTCTTTGTCAAGTTGCTAACCATTGCTGTTTTTTTAATCGTTGGGGTAGGGTTTGTGAATCCCGATAATTGGTCACCCTTTGCGCCTTTTGGTTGGTTCGGCCATGGTGAGGACGGTAAACCAATCGGCATTTTAGCTGCGGCTTCCTTAGTCTTTTTTGCTTATGTTGGCTTTGATGCGGTTTCGACCGCCACCGAAGAAGCCAAAGACCCTCAGCGCGATGTGCCCAAAGGACTTTTGTGGGCATTGGCCGCCTGTAGCGTCATTTATATCGCCGTTTCGAGTGTGTTAACGGGTATGGTGTCCTTTACCGAATTGAATGTGCCGTCACCTGTGGCGCATGCGCTGCAGTTGGTAGGGCTGAATTGGGCCTCTGCTTTAGTGGCAACAGGTGCGATTGCGGGTTTAACAACGGTGATGTTGGTGCTTTATTACGGTTTGACACGCATTATTTATGCGATGTCTCGTGATGGTCATTTGCCGTTAAGTTTGTCAGTGGTGTCTCGACGTTACCAAACGCCAAGCGTCGCGATTGTGATTTCGGGTGTGTTGATGGCATTGATGGCTGGCTTTATGCCTTTATCTTCCTTAGCAGAGTTAGTCAATGCAGGTACGCTTTCTGCCTTTGTATTAGTCTGTCTGGCAGTAGTGGTGTTGCGTCGTTCACAACCAGATCGTCACCGTCCTTTCGTTATTCCAGGCGGTGCCACCATTCCGTTATTAGGCATTGTGTTTTGCGGTGGGTTAATGGCGTTCTTACCTGCAGAAACTTGGTGGCGTTTTGGCATGTGGGTGTTGCTTGGTGCCTTTATTTTTGCTGTTTATGCCCGTAAGTTAAAGATGGAATAATGGCGTTTTTCAGTGATTGATTCGATTGATGTTGTTTGATCCAAGAGGGCTGTTATCGCGATTGCCCATTCAGGCAACTGACTACCAAGCGGTTGTTTCTCCTTTTGATGATGCCACGCATTGCGTTTATCGACTTACTACAGCGCAGGGCGCTTTTGCGCTTAAAGTCTTGCGAGAAAAACAGACACCTTTTTGGCGTGGTATGGATGAGCTGTTTGATGTGAAACTGGCGCAACAGGTGACTCGTTCGCTTGAACATTATGCCTGTGCGGCTGATGTTTTTAGCTTGCCAGTCCCGACGCTCATTGATTATTCAGAGGCATCTGCAGACTCTCCAGCCTATTTGCTAACCACTTGGCTAGCGGGCGAGCAGATAGACTCGGTGCCTGTTTCTGCACAGCTAATCGAAGATATGGCTTATGCCGATGCACAAAGACATCAAAAAAAGCAGATGACTTGGGGGTGCGCGGTTGCTCCATCTTATTCCATGCAGGATTGGCAATCGCGTATTGCGTCAATCTTGCCTAATGTGACGAGCAGCGCTTTGAATAGTGATGGTTTTGTACCCATGATTATGGATATGCGCTGGGATCAGTGTTTACAGCAGCAGGGACGTCTAAGCGCTTTAGTCGATATTGACGCCTTAGTTTATGCCCCCAAAGCGCTAGAATTGGTGTTGATGGAGTATTGGTTGACATCAGTAGAGTTAACTGTTTGGCGCCAAACTTACTTAAGTTGTGGCGGTGAGTTGCCGGCCCTGCGTGATGTTAGAAGCCTTTATCGTCAGTTGTTATGGCCGTGGCAGATATTGGGTCCCTGTTGTCAGGATGAGTGGATGCAGTGGCCAATTTTCTTTGATTAAGGTAGAGATGACGCCAGTACCAATAGCCATAAACTGCGATGCCTGTGTAAACAAGATACAGCAGTGACATGGGTGTGTGGTTGGTTTGCCAAAACAGTAGGGCAGTAGCCAAGTCAATAACAATCCAATAAAGCCAGTTTTCGATACGCTGCTTAACGACCATCCAAGTGACAATTAACGCAAAAACGGTGGTAGCACTTTCTAATAAGGGTGATTGAGAAAGTCTTTCCGTTGTTAGTATATAAGCAACAATGAGCGTTAACGCGATTCCAAATCCGATAACTAAGAAATGCTCATTCAGGCTCATGCGTTCAATAGCCGTCTGGGTGGCGGTGTTAGCTTGTCGCCATTGATACCATCCTACTCCTGCAAGGGCAATGTAACTGAGGTGGAGTAAGGCTTGCATGGGTAATTGATCTTGCCAGAGTAGCCAAGCATAAATGGCCGCACCACTGCCAGAAGCCAACCAAGCCCATATGTTGTGTCTGGCCATCAGTAACACATAGGCTAATCCTAGCAGTGATGCTAGGACTTCTAAAGCGTAATCAGCAGTCACAGTTATGTGGGGTTCGATCAAGTCCTACAATTTTCAGGACAAAGACACTGTAGGGGAGTTGGTTAAAGGTGCGTTCCATTTCGGTTTCCAGCAGCGCCATAATGGTTTTGTATTCACCGAAGATTTGTGTACTGAGTGTGTTTTTGGCGACACTCACGCCTTCGATCCCCTCAATACGGGCGATAAAATCGCACACCAATTCCACATACTCAGCGGCCAAGGGATAGAGGCTGATGTCAACAGAAATATGCATAGCTTCTTCCTTTTTAGAAATAGAAACGAGTAGTTAAGCCAAAATGTTGGCGGTCACCGAGGCGTAGATACGTCTGCGCGGTATAACTCGGATCATTACCAAAGTAGTAACCGCGTGTGGCATATTTTTCATCGGTAATGTTACGCCCCCATAAGAAGACTTCCCAATCTTTCGCTTGATAGCCAAGGCGAGCATTCCATAGGGTATAAGCGTCAGATTTAATGTTGTGTACGTTATCAAAGTAAAAGCGATCAACCGCATTAGTGTCAACACGTACGAAATAGCCTTGTGCGGTTCGGTATTGTGTCCCTAGCATAGCTTGATAGCTGGGTGCATGAGCCTGTTGGCGACCGGAAATGGTAAAGTTGCTATTCAACGGCGTGCCTGAAACGTCCGTCATTAACAATCCTGCACTGCCAAACACCTGCCAACGCGCTTGAGGTTGCCAGTTAAATTCGCCTTCTAGACCATAGTTACTTGCTTTACTGAAGTTTTCTGTATAGAAAACATAGTTAGTACCTGATGCTGGATCATAGCTATAACCATCAAACTGAGGATTTTGACGATCTGTGTAGAAAACACTGAGCTTTGTCTTGAGCCCTTGCTCTTTATGGTTTGATTTCAATCCCAACTCATAATTAATCGCGGTTTCTGATGCGTAACGTAAGTATTTGGCATCAGAGCCAGCTGGCAATCCTGGGTTATAGCCAGCGGCTTTGTAACCACGTGCGATACTGGCGTAGCCACTATGAATCGGTGTGAGTTGTTCGGTCAGAGTTAGGTTCGCGCCCCAGAGTGTTTCAGAAGGCTTGAAAGCATCTATGCCGTTTGAACTACTAAAGTCGGCCTGATGTTGTTCAAGGCGTAGTCCAGCGGTAACCTTGGTTGTGGCTCTTAATGTATGATCTAATTGAGCGAAGCTAGCCAGCTTGCTTAGTGTGTAATCAGTTTGAGTGAGTGTGTCGGCAATATAACCGTAAGCACTGTCGGTGAATTGATTGAGATTGGTATTTTTTTCGTCCAGTTTACTACCATAGAAGCCAACCAACCAGTCAGTGCTGTTTTGCCACAGACGTGAGTTGGGGGTTGAGATCAATCGGATTTCTTGGCTGACATTAACGCGCTTTTTATCGTTTTGGTAGAAACCGCTAAACGTGGTGGGATAGTAAGCTTGATACACCCAATCCTGATCATAACTATAGCGCATATTGCTGTTGGCTAGAGTTGTGGTGCTGACCAAGGTAAAGTTCGGATTGCCTTTGTGAGTGACTTTTACTGCGCCAGCATTGCTGAGTTGCGTATCTTTTCCGGGTTGATCAGACAGGGTGGTGAAGCTGTTATTCAGCGAGAAAGCATCGTAACCGTTGTTGTAGTCGGCATGTAATAAGCTGACATCAACAGTGGTAACAGCACTGGGAAAAAAGCGTAATTTGCCACGAATGTTGAGCTCATCGCGACCATTGGTATCGCTACGCCCTAAAAAAGCGTTGTTGCGAAAACCATCGCTAGTGTGTTTGAACATCGAAAAACGGTATTGTGGGCTATTCGCCTGCTTGTTGAAAGCACCACTCGAAACCAAGCCGAGTTCGCGCAAACTATCGCCACCTGCACTGGCCTCAATCATTTGCTCATTGTCAGCCGTTGGGTCATTGCTTTGGATGTTAATGAGTCCTGCTAAGGCGCTGGCGCCATAGCGCGTGCTTTGCGGGCCACGTAAGACTTCAACTTGTTTTACATCGAATAAATTGCCAACCATGCCGATGCCGCTAAAGTCGATACCATCAATAGCAAAGCCGACGCTGGCATTGGGTGCACCTGTGTATTCGTCGCGCTCACCCATGCCACGAATCTGAATATGGCGTGGGCGAGAGCTTTGACCTGAATAGTTGACGTTCGGTGTTTGTAACAGAATATCGCCAAAGTGGGTTGCGCCTTGATCTTGTAACTCAGTTTGGGTTTTGATAGTGGTGCTAGCAGCTAAATTCTGATCGGTTGATTGACGCAAATCGGCAGAAACGGTGATGGGAGCAAGCGAAGTGGTTTGCGCCACAACAGGCAGTGCACCGAGCGTTAATAAGCTAGCAATAGAAAGACGATTAAAACGATTCACAATGGTTCCTTACAAAGCGCTAGCGCAGTGAAAGGAAGACACGAGTGTTGAGATTAATAGAACACCTTGGTACACCATTTCCTACGCCAGTGTTAACTGGATCAGGTTCAGAGGGTTGTTTGCACCGGCAAACTCTCAGGCTGTAGCGCCACCCCTAGGTCTGTATAGGTGAATATGATAACTTTTGATGCCTGATTTTTCAATAAAAATTAGGGGTTTATGATCATTTCGTTTTCAGGGTTGTTGCTTAAAGGTGAGTTGTGGGTTGAGTTTACCTTCGAATTGGTAAATGGCGTTAAATTGACGGTCATTCTGTTGTGTGACAACGCCCTGCTGTGCGGTCGGTTGCATTTCGATCAGTTGAAGTGGGTGTTGTGACCAATCGACAGCTAAACTCACTTGCATGGGATAGTAGCCATCAAGGTAGCGACGCATAAAAGGGCCACGTTTCAGTTGCCATTGTTGGTTGCCTATGGTTTCTAGGCCTCTCGTTTCGGCGCTAATACAGATTTGAGCACTACCTTGAATATCGTTCAGTTGAACACGATTGCCTTGCACTTCGGCTGATCCGATGTGTTTTTGTGACACAATGCGGAGGTTGCGGGTTTTATCGGCGGCATAAACAATTTCCAGCGTTTTAACGGCATCTAAGTTGTAGTGACATTGATTGAGCGATAACCAGCCATCCGTTAAGCTGGTAGCCATAAATTTAATCTGGTTGGTCATGTGGTAGTCAAAGCGGGTGTCAATCTTATCTGCTTTTACAAAGCGCAGATCGCCTGAGCTCACAGACTGTGCTGCTTGCGAATCAAATAAACCAGAGGCATCGAACCATTGGGCGCGTTGTTGCGGTGAAAAATCCGCTTCTTCACGTAAAAAGGCAAAGAGTTGCTTTTTGAAGGCTTCGGGCTGTTCTACCCAAGGGAAATGGTTACATTGCGTGAGTTGCTTATGGGGTAGGTTAGGCAAAATTTTACGATAATTGGTGATGTTTTCGGGAGAGAGTAGGTCTTGCTCACAGCCAATAACAAAAATGGGGAAGTGTAACGAGAGTTGTTTTAGCGCTTGTGGTCGAATGGGTTGTTGTTGATAGGCTTGCCATATGGCCAGATTAATCGGTAGTTCAAAGTCGGAGACATTAAACTGCTTAGCATAGTTAACACCTTGTTGATAGTCGTAAAAATAACTGGGCAAGGCTTGTGACAGTTGGCGTTGCGTGAGTTGGACTGATGAAGGTGCGTTGAGCGCTTGTTGCCAAGCTAATTCATCAAAGGGGTCTTTTGCTGGCGTGTTGGCAAGGCGTTTTTGTTCAATGCGTTCGACGAGGGGTTTAAGGCTGTCGGTTTGTGGATCAACGGGATTGAGTAAGATGAGTTGTTCAACATGCTTAGGGTATTTTTGCGCATAAAGTTGCGCCATTAGCGCGCCCCACGAGTGACCTATAATCGTCCATAATTCTGTTTTGCTCTGTTGACGCAGGGCTTCTAAATCACTGATCCATTGCTGTAACAGGGTGTCGCCATGGTCAAATGCTTGTTTGTTTTCACCGATGCCTCGCATATCCATGACTAGTACCCGATAATGCGGTGCTAACAACTGTTGGATCGGTTCTAGATTCCAGCTACTAAATCCCGGACCACCACCCAGTAACAGAATGGTTTGTTTGCCTTTTCCCTGTTGATGATAGGTGAGTTTTCCTTGCTCCGTGGTGAATGATTTGCTGGGACTTGTGTAAGCTGAATGACCGATGTGCGACCATAACAGC
>NCFI01000133.1 GCA_002281095.1 Thiotrichales bacterium 35-46-9
CATTTTGAGATAATAAACCCATGAAATTAATAAGTAACTCAGCATTAGTTAACTTTGCCAGTCATCACCCTGAATCGACAAAGGTTTTACAGGCATGGCGCAAAGTAATCGAGAAAAACAGCTTTCAGAATTGGTCTGAACTCAAAAACACATTCAATAGTGTTGATAAGGTTGGCGAGTTAACTGTTTTTGATGTGGGTGGCAATAAGTACCGCATTATCGCGTTTATTCGTTTTACCAAGCAGATCATCTATATTAAGGCAGTGCTGACCCATAACGAGTACGACAAAGGACAATGGAACAATGAGCAACATTAACGCAATTATTCCCGCTTGGCAATCATTTCAGGCAGCAACGCAAATTGAGCCGATTCGTGATCAAGTACATTATCAGTATATGGTAGAAATGCTTGAATCGTTATTAGTACAAACGGGCGATGATGAAAATCATCCATTGATGGGATTGGTTGATATTGTCGGCGATTTGATTGCTGATTATGAAGCTGCACAAAACACGCTGCCAGAAGCATGTGGCATCGATGCGCTTAAATTTTTGATGGAACAGCAAGGCGTGAAACAAGCAGATCTCAAAGAGATTGGTAGCCAAGGCGTTGTATCTGAAATTCTGAATGGTAAGCGTTCCTTAAACGTCAGACAAATTAAGCTACTGGCGGAGCGGTTTTCTGTGTCGCCTGCGACGTTTATCTAAATGGTAGAATCTCAGCTCAGTTGGTAGAGCTACTGATTTGTAATCAGTGGGTCGGGAGTTCGAGTCTCTCAATCGGCACCATATTTCTAGTTAATTCATAGAGTTAGCTAAACTGAAAACCCCGCCGTTGTGTGGGGTTTTTTGCTTATAAATACCCTAAAAACCTTTGAAAATTGCTACCTCTGCTAACAATTTACAAACATTTTTTTGGGGTGTTTTTCATGTCAAACATCATCATTTCAAACACAGCACTCGAAAATATTTCACGCCCGACAACAGGCAAAGAAAGATTTATCATTCGTGACCGTACGATAGGCGGCTTTTATTGTATTGTTGGTATGAAGCGCATCAGTTTTCGATTAGCCTATTCTGCGCAAAATAAACGCCACGACGTAAACCTTGGGCGCACCCCCATTGTTGATGCAGACTTAGCACGTAAACGCGCCCTATCGCTTCTTGCAGGTTTTCAGTTGCCACAGCCAGTGCATTTACTTGAAGCGGAAGCCTTGTGGCAGACACCCGAAGATGAAGCAACAGGCGAAACACTGCGCCAGCTTGTCACTCGATACACCACCAGCCGCCAGCTTGCAGATAAAACTCGAAGCGATATGATGGGGCAAATTGAACGCAACCTAGCCCAATGGCTAAACCAGCCAGCCACGGCACTAACAGCCGATAGGTTTGAATCTGTTTATCGTGACTTGCTAGAGCGCGACAAAGCATCATCAGCCAGACTACTTGCGAGATACGCTAGAGCTGTTTTTCGTTGGGCGGAGTTGCCAGACCCAACCGCAAAGCTAACCCAGAAGACGGGACACTCCGCAAACAAAGTTGAAGCACGAGACAGAAGGATAGAAGCACACCAGATGCAGACATTCAAATCAGTCATGACACAGCTAACCAGTGACCAACAACTTGCGATTATGACGGCATTGGTTACAGGTATGAGAAAAAGCGAACTGCAAAGCGTCACACCCTTGAGCCTTTGTCACCAGACCCAAAGCATCAAGTTAGCGCGAACCAAAAACGGTGTCACCGGCAATGTAAAAATGACCCACTAGCGGCATTTGAAAATTGACCCACCTGAGTATCATGGTAGTCATTTAGGCTGCCATTTAGATGTTAACT
>NCFI01000067.1 GCA_002281095.1 Thiotrichales bacterium 35-46-9
ATAAATGAGGGTTGATCTTGCGTAGTTCGGCTAAGACTTCCTCTTTTTTCATTTGGCTTACCGTGTGTTCGTCTTTATCGGTTAACCATTCAAAGAAGATCAGCTCTCGTTGCTCTTGTTTTGATGCTTCAGACTTAGATATATGTTCAGGAGTGTCGTTCTTTAGTAAGGCTGACAGTTTGTTGATGCTATTCTTAGCGATGATCACATCATCAATCGTGATTTTTTCTCCTTGATCTACATTGTTAGCGACAACAAACCCATCGTTATAAAGTGAGTGACCCATGTTATCGCCTTCATAAAAAAAACGATTAGCCAAGAGCTGCTTAATTGCACCTTCTGATATATCCATGCGACAACCAATTTCCAAGTAAATTGAATGGTATTCGCCGTAACTATCGACCATCATTCCATCTTCACCTAGCTCACATTCTGGCACAGCTAAGATGATATTTCTTTTTGATTTTACAAGATATTCCAATGCGAAATGCTCATCTTGTGCAATATGCAAAATATCATCAATAGTCGTGTTAAATTTAGTTGCAATGTCTTTTATAGGAAATACATCGCGCTGAGTATAGTGAAGTAGCTTATTTGTCATACCGATGTGCCTATTGTGTTGTTACATTACCATCTAACCAATCTGCCCATGCTTGCATCATTTTCGTGCGCTCTGGGAGGTATTCGGCATGATTATAAGCCCGTCTAACGGCATTAGCTTCGGTATGACTTAATTGTTTTTCAATGGCATCACTACTAAACCCCATTTCATTTAATCGGGTCGATGCCATGTGACGGAAACCATGTGGCGTTAGTGTTTCTTTATCTATGCCCAAACGCCTGATACGTTGCCTAAGTGATTCGGGATTAATGGGGGCATAGGTAGCATAGTTTACAAAAACATAATCACCAACCTTATGAACTAGCTGGGCTTCTAATACCGCTACTACCTGACGACTCATGGGTATCAGGTGGTCTTGTTTCATTTTCATGCGCCTTGCTTTAACACGAATTAGCTTGGCTTCAAAATCGATTTCATCCCAACGTAAGCCAACTAGCTCACTCGGTCGCAAAAAAACATAAGGAGCTAGGGTTAAGGCTCTGCAAATACTGCCGTTGTCGTTGCACTCAGCTAGCTTGGTGAGCACTTCTTTAATAGCGGCTGGATCGGTAACGGTGGCGTAATGCTGCGTTACATGAGCCTTAAAAATGTTATCAGGTACGGATGCAGTCGGATCGTTTTCTAACAATCCAAAACCTACTCCATATTTGAACACCATGCTAACAATACCCTTCACTTTCATTCTCATGTGGGTCTTATTCAGATCATCTAAGGCTTTAAGCATGGCAATTACTTGAATCGGCTTAACGTCCTTAGCGACTAATGAACCTAGATGGGGGGCTATGTGGTTGTTGTAGCGTTGCATAACCTTGCTGGTATGACTATCGCTCCAATCGTGACAACGTGTGTCGTACCATTGAATAAACAACTTGTGAAAGGTTAACGCCTGCTCTGCTTGTTCAATAGCGAGTTGTGTGGCTTGCTGTTGTGCTTCTAGTTTCTGTTGCTGTTTGACTTGGTTAGGATCAATACCCACCGCAAGTTGCTGCCGTGCTTCATCTCTGAGCTTTCTGGCTTGCGCTAAACTAAGGTTGGGATACTTACCCAAACTAAGGGTTTGCTCTTTACCTAGGGCGTTACGGTAACGAAATCGAAAGAACTTATCGCCACTCGTTCTGACTTCGATAAATAAGCCGTCAGCATCGGTCTTTTTCAAAATTTTGGAACCCGCTTTGAGCCCCTTAATTGCTGTGTCTGTGAGTGCCATGTGGGTAACGCTTTTGGGTAATTTGTGGGTAAGGATATGGGTAAGATCATCTAAACCTAACCCGTTACCCTCAATGTTACCCACAAATCTTCGGGCTGTAAAGGAATTATCCGACACGTTGTGGAACGCTAAAAAACACTAAGTCGTTGATTTTATTAGACTGTAGACACAAAAAAACCCGTACTGAGACGGGTTGATTTGGCAATTTGGTGGCTATGACGGGACTCGAACCTGTGACCCCAGCATTATGAGTGCTGTGCTCTAACCGACTGAGCTACATAGCCATAAATTTAGTTTTTCAATTTTATCGCTATTTTCTTCATAAGTCAACAATCATAGTCGTCAGACATCATATCTGCTAAACTAATCGCATGAAAAACGACACAGCCAGTATTATCCATTGGCGCAACAAACCGCCGCATAATTGTCTGCCGATTGCACAAAAACTCATGCAAACGACCGGGCTCTTGACGCTTGCCCTTAGTGCTAACTGCGGCAGTCCTTTGTCGGTAAGCGTTCTGTACGAAGGCATCGACGACTGTCTCCCTGATGAAGCAACGCGCTTGAACTTATCTCATCCTAGCAAAGGTTGGGTTAGAAGTGTGCTGCTTAACTGTCGCCACAAGCCGGTACTCTATGCACGAAGCTTCATTCCTTTAACCGATGCCGAACAAGCCGATTTTTTACATCAACAACATGAGTTTTCAGATATCAGACACATAGGCACACAGCCCTTAGGCATCTGGCTTTCGCAACAAATAACCGTAAGACGCTCCACATTTGAGTACGCCTTAACAGATAGCCATCAATGGCCACATTGGCAACATCAAAGCAAACTTCAACTTCCTTCTCGACGCTCCTGTTTTAGCACAGCATCGAGTCGTCTATTACTCAGCGAAGTATTTTTACAGTTAGGTTAATTCTGCGCTAAAATGCAGTCATCGTTAGCACACATCCAGGTCTTTTGCATGAATCAACAACTCGAACAAGCCAAATCAGTCATCGCACAAGAAATTGCCGCACTACAAATGATGTCTGAACGACTCAACGAACAGTTTGTGCATGCAGTGAATTTGATCATGAACACCACTGGTCGCTTAGTTGTCATTGGCATGGGAAAATCTGGACTCATTGGGCAGAAAATTGTCGCCACCATGGCCTCAACAGGTACCCCTGCTTTCTCGGTTCATCCCGGCGAAGCTTTTCACGGCGATTTGGGCATGATTAAACCCGATGACGTCGCGCTACTCATTTCCAACAGCGGTGAAACCGACGAAATCATTCGTATCCTGCCTTTTTTGAAATATCAAGGCAATCACATCATTGCCATGACAGGCAAGCTTAATTCTACTTTAGCGCAACACGCTCATGCAGTTTTAGATATTTCTGTAGAAAAAGAAGCTTGTCCTAATAACCTAGCACCAACCAGTTCCACCACCAACACATTGGTAATGGGCGATGCCTTAGCCGTTGTGCTTTCCATTAACAAAAACTTTCAGCCAGAAGACTTTGCCCGTTTTCATCCCGGTGGTAGCTTGGGACGTAAACTACTCACCAAAGTAGGTGATGTCATGCATAAGGATAATCTCCCCTTCTGTACACCAACCAGCAGCTTTAGAGATGTACTCCAAACCATCACCGCTGGACGCTTAGGTGTTGCGCTGGTGTTAAACGAGCAAAAGCTTGTCGGTATCATTACCGATGGCGATGTACGACGCGCTTACGATAAAAGCGATGACGTTAAACAACTATGTGCACAACAAATGATGACTACCTCACCAGTCACCATTGATGTCAACGAACGCTTCGCCGATGCAGAGGCACTCATGCATCGCACCAAAATCTATTCCCTTGTCGTAACTGATAAAGAAAGCGTTGTTGGTATACTACAAATTTACGATATGAAGTAGGCTTAACGAAATTTGCTTGTGTTTGGGTCTTCTTTAGGCTGACGAATACTTCGATCTAGCTCCAATAAACAAGCTTGATAAGCAAGGATATACATACTCCGTTGCAACGCCATATACAGCCCTGCCCAACCATCTAAAAATCCTAATTTGAACACATAACGGCGCACAAAACGCCACCAAAACATGCCTGCTTTCCAAGCACTAAAGCGCGCACCCTTGGCATAATCGACCTCAGCCTCAATGGTCGCCAGCTTAAAGCTTCTATCCCACCATTCAATCATGGTGGGGGCCATATCGTGACGTACCACGCCTTTAATGGTTTTTTTCGGTAACTTCTCACAAATATAGGTGTGTTGTACAGGGCAATAGGTCACATAATGACGGTTAACAAAGCGCACATTCGCTTCAATCGTACCGCCCCATTGCAACCAATGGCCAAAGAGTGAATTTTGTCCACCAGTTTTGTAAGCTAAATAGTTCATCTCACCATTCAGTTCACGACGAATATTTTGCGCCAGCTCAGGTAACACGACTTCGTCTTGATCGGTAAAAAACACCCAATCGTGACTCGCCACACTCAGGGCATAGTTCAACTGGTTGCCATAGCCTGCCCAAGAGTTGGTTTCGACACGAACACCCAAGGCTTGCGCAATTTCCACCGTTCTGTCTTTACTGCCTGAATCCACAATCATCACTTCATCGGCCCACATCAGGCTTTTTAGGCAGTCTTCAATATATTTTTCACCATTGTAAGTCAGCACAAAAGCCGTAATTTTATGACTCATAAGGATCCTTTCAACGAAGATTGATGTGTAACCAAAGCTACACGCCACAATAGAATAGTGGTAAAGATAAAGGTAATCATCAGACCCACAGTGCGCAGGTTGTGTTGCCAAGAGAGTTCATGCACTATCGTGCCACGGAACAAATCAGAAGTGGACAATGACGTCAAAATAAACACCAGAACAAGCGCAGACAAGGCGATTCGACGAAATTGTACAGCATCAATCTTCATGATCCACCACAAGGCATAACCGTAAATAGGGGCGATAAGCACTAACGTAGGACCTTCGGTGCGCGTACTAAACAATAATATCCAGGCCAAAGCCGTTACCAACAATAGCATCAAAGTCTCGTGTTGAAACACGCCCGCTTTCCAACGCAACCAGCAGGCAGGTAGCCCAACCAAAGCCGCTGACACCAATAACACCCACACATAACCCTGTTGTAACACCCAACCAAAATTAACTTCTAAAAAGGCTTTTAAGCCTAGGAAAAAATGTCCCCAAGGTTCACCGTAGGTGAGCGTTTTATCCATCGCCAACAAATTCATCCAATCGCTATAAAAGGCATTGGCTTGCGCTTGTCCCCAGACGACATAGGGCAACGCAAATAGAAAAACATGCGCCAACAAGGTCGCAACAATAAAGCGCCAGCGCATATCAACGAACAACAACAAGGTCAGCACCAAGGGGTAAAGCTTGGTATTCGCGATCCACGCCAACAACAACGCAGACACCAACCATTGCCCACGAATATAAAACAACAGACTCAAAGTCATCAACGCCACAACCAAGGTATTCGATTGTAAGTAAGTACCGTTAAGCTGAAAATCGGTCAACAATAAAAACGGCAAGAATAGCGACAAACCCAAACCCAACGGACGCGCTAAAGGCAGCTCACGCAGTAGCCATAGCATCGCTGCAAAAAACAAGACGGTAGAGATGAGTTGCCAAATCACCCCAGACACCACAAATGGCAGTTGCGCGAACGCAATAAGTGGCAATAAAAACGTCGGGCTGAGCTTGTAATAGTCAAAGCCTTCATAAGCAGCGTAAGGATTTAACCCTTGCAAACAATGCATCCCAGCATTGTAAAAAGTTTCAAAAGCCAAGGCATTGGGCGTTGTTTCAACAATAGGAACAGCCAATAAAGATAGCGTCAACAGCAGTACCAATGCAAACACCCAAGGACGACTTTTGGGGTGACTGTACGCGGCTGGCAATAGGGTCATAACTTCGCCTTTAAAGCATTCATCACCATCTCAGGCGTAATTCCCTTCAAACAGATCAAGTCATGCGCACAGCTTTCTTTCACGCACGGACTACAGGGTACACGTGCATTCAAAATGGTCGTATGCGGTGATGGCGGCGCGATTTCATCTTCATTGGCAGCACCATACCAAGTAATGGTAGGGATACCAATGGCACTGGCAACATGCATCGGGCCGGTATCATTCGTCACCATCGCTGCCGCAGAACGCATGAGCAAAATCGTCTCACGTAAACTGGTACGCCCTGCTAAATTACGTGCCAGCCCACCCGACAAATGCCTCACCGACTCACCCGCTTCGACATCATCAGGACCGCCGACAATAATCACCGTCAACTTTAACTCGACCGCAATACGCTTCACCACTTCGGCAAATCGATCATGAAACCAACGGCGTGTGGGAGAAATTGAACCCACGACCATCAACACATAGCCCCCAGCTATCAACCCAAGATGTTTGAGCAGTGTTTGTGATTTTTCTGCCTCCTCATCGGCAAAATAAATCTGCGGCAATAACCCTCGCCCATCGACACCCAGTAAATCGCCTAACCGTGCATTATGTTCTAGCCGATGTGTCACAGTATTGGGCAGTGGCAACTTATGTGTCAGCAACCAACCTCGCCCTTCTTTGATGTAACCAACACGCATAGGAATACGCGCCAAAAAAGACAACAAGGCATACTTAAAAGCATTGTGTAACACAATACACACATCGAACCGATCTGCTTTTAACTGCATTAACGTATGACGCCAAAAGTCGGTTTTACGAAATACCTGAACATCGTCAATAAAGGGATTGGCTTCGTAAATTGCCGCCACTTGTGGCTCAGTAAACACCGTAATGTGCGCCACATTACCTTCTTGCTTTAGCGCTTCAATAAGCGGCAAGGTATAGATCGCATCGCCGATACGCTTTAAACCGAGGATGGCGATTCTTTTCTCTATCACGACTGACACGATATGACTTCCCGTTCAACACCCTGTTTCATCTCATCCAATAACGCATAGCGCTTACGATAAAGCGAGCGTTTCTTCTGCTCGACCGCTTCAATCGGTTTGTGCGGATAATCAATCGGTAAGCTATACCAAACAGCATCAAAACCAACACCACCAACCTCTTGCCAGAAAGTCTCATAATCGAAACCGATTTTACCTTGCGATTTGGTTTCATTCTGGTACACATGCCATTCAGGACGAACACCCAACACTTGCACAATGCCAATCGCTTTGCACCAATCTAAAAACGCCATCCAAATAAAGTTTTGTGGACGCAATCCATGCAATTGCTTGGTAAAGGTCTTATAAAGATCTTTATGATCTTTTACTCCTTGCACACCTGCTACCTTAGCGGTATCACCATCAAGCACAAAGTTAATAAAATAAGCCTCATCACCATTGAGCAGTAACTTCAAACTCAGTTGTCCTTCAAAGCGCATACGATGGTCATACTGCATTAACAAAGTCACATTCAGTTGTTCAAACGATTGCTGCCACAACACAGACCCTTCATTAAAATAGCCACTCATCGTCTGCATTGATTGCGATTGCGCCAAACGCACATAATGGTGGTACAAAGCATTGAGAATTTGCTGCGGTTCAGAATGTCCTTTCAGCAAAAAAGCATGGGCACGAAATTTATAGAATATAAAGGGATGTTGTTGCAGTATTGCTTCTAAGCCTGCATTTTCAAATCTTTGTTTCAGTTGCGATAGATAAAGACGCGTTTCACGATCGAACAACCACCAAGCGAATAGTTTTAACTTTTTATCCCCACTCAGGGACGAAGATAGCACCTGTAACAAAGTCCTCATGATGCCGTCACTCTAGGCTGCCACAAGGCTGCCATCATAAAAACAAACCAATACGAAAAGGCCTGCACCAACAAATAACTATCCGTCAGCATCACAATCAAGGTTAAACTAATAAATGCCCAACGCCAGTGCGCATAGGAATCAGATTGTCGTATGGCATGCCGAATGATACTGAACCACAACCAAGCAAACACAGCAAATCCCAAGATACCAAAACTTGCTAATTCAAACAAATACTGATTGTGAGGCTGATTATGACCCGTTCCCTCACCCCATTTGCCCATTAAGGTTTCTGGCGGCACACGATCACCCACAAACTGATTGTACGCATCGGGAAAATCGCCAATGCCGACACCCAACCACACGTGCTCTGGAATCATTGCCAAGGTATTTTGCCAAAAAATGAAACGCGCATTGACCGATCCTGTTTTCGTTTCATCATGTGTTTGAATTTCGTGGATAGCGCGATCAACACGGGTCTGAAAGAGATCACTGCTTTGATAGGCGATACTGAAGATCAACGGCAAGGCAATCGCACCAGCCAAGACGCCTTGTTTCAACCGTTCTTTGTAGGAAAAGTATTGCAACAACAACAATCCCATTAAGGCAAAATAAGCAATTTGACCAATACGTCCACCGGTAATAAACATATTAATCGTCATGGTAATGATGAACACCACAAATAGCCAACGCTGCCAAGAAGCAACGGGGTTAAACAGGAGTTGATAGGCCATGAAATAAATGGCTAAGGCTAGAAAAGGATTGTACTCCCAATGCCCCAAAAAACCCGCTGGATCTAAAGGATCAATACCTGGAATGGCTAACCAATGAAACCATACTGCATAAGAGGCAATCTCAGAAAGCGTCATAGCGGCAATAAAAGCCGAAAAGTACAAGCTAAGATGCTCCTTTCTTACCACCGTTAACAGCAGAGGAAATAGCAAGAAAATCGCATGACGTTCTACCATATGCAGCCCCCATGCCATATCTTCTGTCCATAACAGCGACACAGGATAAAGTAGCGCAAAGGCAAGCATGGGGAAAAACAACGGGTGCGCCCGCATGTGTTGCCATTTGCGCAAGAAATCAGCTTCAACCAACCATAAAACAAGTATCAGTAACAAAATGAGATTAGGCGCTGCCGATGAAATCGGCAAAAAAAATACAAAAGCAATCAATAACCATGACTGCCATGCACCTAACTTTTGACGCCACAACAACGGCACGACTTACAACCCCTGCTCGCTCAACCAGTCTAAATAAGCGTTAGTACCGGTAGCAACATCACTAAAGGGTCTGTCATAACCCGCCGCACGCAAACGGTTCATATCCGCCTGTGTGAAACTTTGATAACGCCCTTTCAAATGCTCAGGAAAATCTACATAGGTAATTTCACCCTTGCCATGATAAGCAATCACCGCCTCCGCTACCTCACGGAACGGTTGGGCGCGCCCTGTCCCCAGGTTAAATATACCGCTAATACCTTGTTGCCATACCCATAAATTGACTGCCGCCACATCGCCCACATAGACAAAGTCACGCGACTGGCCACCGGCTTCATAGCCATCATAAGCACCAAAGAGTTTTGGATTTTCGCCCTTTAAAATTTGCTGATGCAAATGAAAAGCCACGCTAGCCATACTGCCTTTATGCTGTTCACGTGGACCATAAACATTAAAATAGCGGAAACCGACAATCGGTGCAGTTGCTTTAGGCAACACACGACGCACATGTTGATCGAACAAAAATTTAGAATAACCATAGACATTCAGCGGTTTCTCGTTGACGAGACCTTCCGAAAAAACCGGACCATCACCATAGACAGAAGCGGATGAGGCATACATAAACGGGACTTTAGCCAGCTGACAAGCCGCTAACAACTCCTGAGAATAGGTATAGTTGTTATCCATCATGTACTTACCATTCCACTCAGTCGTTGCGGAGCAAGCACCCTGATGAAACACGGCTTGCACACCTTCTAAAAAGCGCGCATCGCTTAGTTTTGCACGAAAGGCATCTTTATCTTGGTAATCGGCAATGACACAATCAGCAAGGTTGCGAAACTTAGTGCCATCCGTTAAGTCGTCAACAACCAAAATATCGGTAAAACCTTCAGCGTTTAACAACTTAACAATATTCGAGCCAATAAACCCTGCACCGCCTGTGACAATAATCATGCCGATTCCCTCCATGCCTTAATTCAGCTATTTTAATCGCTTTATGAGGCTTTATAAATGGAAAAGGGAGCAAAAGCTCCCTTTTCCATCAAAATACAATAACTTTTAGACCATTAACCACGTAACTGAGTCGCAATCGCTGCGACACGCTCACCATAAAGCTTCGCCGTTGCCAAATCGCCTGCATTGACTTCATCCACTCCCGCATCCGACGGCGTTTGCATCATCGCGCCAGCAAAGGAGCCAACATAGTTAATGTCATCGCGCTTAGCAGACTTGGCATTAGAAGGCATCAAACCTGTTCCCACCCAAATCCCCGAATGCTGCATCGCTAGCGTGATAAAAAACTGTAAGGTAGCGTGCTTATCGCCATTCATGGTTGCCGAATTGGTAAAGCCACCAAAAACCTTATCTTTCCATTGTTGACCAAACCAAGGTTTAGAACTGGCATCAGCAAATTTCTTAAACTGCCAACTGGCGCTGCCCATATAGGTCGGAGAACCAAATACAATGGCATCCGCCGCTGCCAAACTCGCCCAATCCGCCTCACCAATATTGCCTTCCGCATCAATGGCAATCAACTGTGCATTCGCACCATCGGCAACCGCTTCTGCTTGCTTTTGTGTATGACCATAACCACTGTGATAAACCACCACGACTTTTGCCATGTTAAGACTCCTTTATAAAACAACTTAATTAGCTGTCGGGTCTCGACTGGTTGGATGAGTTACAATTATCTTAAATCTCAGTATTTGCTTGAAGGTTGCAAGTCCGAGATTTTAGAATTTCTGCAACCAGA
>NCFI01000068.1:0-10474 GCA_002281095.1 Thiotrichales bacterium 35-46-9
CTTAACATAGTGATTAAGAATAAGCATTTTCTTATAAAAATAAAACTAATGGCGCGTTAAAAAATTTAATTGGGCAAACAAGTTACAGCCATTTACACTCAGCGTAGATTCATGAGGAATCAAACCATAAAAAATGATTTTACGTAGGAGAATACGTATGAAGAAACGCTTACACCTTGTTGCTTGTGTTGGATTGGCCTTTGTTGCTGGTCAAGCTTTAGCTGTTGATCGTGGACAAATGCTCGCTGACAACTGTATGTCATGCCACTCTGGTGGTGCCAATAATGTGACCATTCCTAACCTGACGCAATATCCTGCTTCTGCCATTATCTCGCAAATGAAGGCTTTCAAAGATGGTAGCCGTCCAGCGACGGTTATGGCACGTCATGCTAAAGGTTACAGCGATGAAGATATTGTTGCTTTAGCAAAATACATCGGCATTCAAGGTCAATAAGGAGTAGGGTTATGAGTATGAATCGTCGTCAGTTTGTACAGGTTGCAGGTTCGGCTGCACTATTGCCTTTGGTTGGTGCTTCTTTGTCGGGCTGTAGCCCAGCACGCTCAGGTCCAGCGCGTGTTGCTGTTATCGGTGGTGGGTTTGGTGGTGCAACCGTTGCTACTTATCTCAAAAAATATGATCCTAAATTAGAAGTTACCTTAATTGAGCCAAAAACGTCTTACATGACTTGTCCTGGTTCTAACTGGTATCTAGCGGGCTTACGTGATGCCAAGAGCATTACGCATAACTACGAAGGCTTGAAAAAGCGTGGTATTAACGTTGTTCATGATACCGTTAGCTCGGTTGACAGCGATGCTAAAACCATCAAGTTAGCGGGTGGTAAGAGTTTGTCTTATGACAAAGTCGTTGTTTCTCCCGGTATCGACTTTAAATGGGGTGCGGTAGAAGGCATTACCGAAGCTAATGCGGAAAAATGTCCTCATGCATGGCAAGCGGGTGCGCAAACGGAGTTGTTGAAAAAACAAATTGAGGGTATGAAGCAAGGCGGTACTTTTGTCATGGTATCGCCACCCAATCCTTTCCGTTGCCCACCTGGTCCATACGAGCGCGTTGGCATGGTAGCTGAGTACTTCAAAAAGAACAATCCTAAAGCCAAAATTCTTATTTTAGATGCCAAAGATGCTTTCTCGAAACAAGGTTTGTTCCTTGCAGCTTGGCAAGAAGTATACGGTAATATGATTGAGTGGGTTGCCGGTAAAGACGGTGGCAAGGTCACTAAGGTGGATGCTGCAACCATGACCGTTTATTCGGGTTACGGCAATATTAAAGCAGACGTGATTAATGCTATTCCGGCACAAAAAGCGGCTTCTATTGCCTTCACGATGGGGTTGACTAATGAAAGTGGTTTTTGCCCAGTGAATATGCTGACCTTTGAATCGACGGTTAAGAAAGATGTCTATGTGATTGGTGATGCTTCTATTGCCGGTGCTATGCCTAAGTCAGGTCACTCAGCCAGTTCGCAAGGTAAGATTTGTGCTGCAGCTATTGTCAACGATTTAGCCGGATTGCCGATGCAGCCTGCGCAACACGTTAACACCTGTTATTCATTAATTTCAAAAGACTATGCTATTTCTGTAGCAGGTGTTTACAGCCTGCAAGATGGAAAAATTGCTGAAATTAAAGGCTCAGGTGGCGTATCGCCTAAAGATGCGAATGCCGACTTCCGCAAAATGGAAGCTGATTATACCTTAGGTTGGTATGCGAGTATCACCAAAGATGTTTGGGGTACAGGCGCTTAAGCGACTACGCTTAGGTTAGGCGACTGTGCTGAAGAGCTAGGCTAGTTTCTTAAGAAATAAAGCCAGTTAAAGCCTTTAGGTATAAAAATTGAACCCCAGCATCGTCTGGGGTTTTCTTTTTGCGTTATACTTTTCACACCTATTATTAACCTGAGAAAAATCTATGTCTTCACGTCGTCAATTTATTTCTGCTGCCGCTGCGTTAGTCGGTTCGGCTGGTTTGTTAGCGGGTTGTAATAAAAAAGAAGAAGCCGTTGTGTCTGGTAGCAACAGCCAAGAAAAAATCAATTGGAAGCTTGTTACCTCATGGCCAGCAAACTTCCCGGGCTTAGGCACTTCTGCCAATCGTATTGCTGAATTAATTACGCAATTGTCGGGTGGTCGTTTGACGGTGAAAGTCTTTGCCGCAGGCGAGTTGGTAGGGGCATTGGAAGTCTTTGATGCGGTTTCTGCTGGCACAGCGCAGATGGGGCATTCGGGTGCTTACTACTGGAAAGGCAAGAGTCGTGCGGCACAGTTTTTTTCATCCGTTCCTTTTGGGCTAACGGCACAAGAAATGAATGCCTGGTTGTACTATGGTGATGGTATGGCCTTGTGGGAAGAGGTTTATAAGCCTTTTGGCTTGATTCCGAATGCGGGGGGTAATTCCGGCACACAAATGGGCGGTTGGTTTAATAAAGAAATCAACAGTGTTGCCGACTTTAAAGGGCTGAAAATGCGTATGCCGGGTTTGGGTGGTGAAGTGATTCAACGTCTGGGTGCGATTCCTGTCAACCTGCCAGGCGGAGAAATTTTCTCTGCGTTGCAGTCGGGTGCCATTGATGCCACTGAGTGGGTTGGTCCTTACAATGATTTGGCGTTTGGTCTTTATAAAGCAGCGAAAAACTACTATGCACCAGGTTGGCATGAGCCAGGTACGGTGATGGAATGTATGATCAACGAAAAAGCCTTCAATGCGTTGCCTGCCGATTTACAGGCGATTGTGAAAGGGGCAATTCGTATGGTCAATCACGATATGATTGCTGAATTTACCATGCGTAACCAAAAAGCCTTGCACGATCTAGAAAAACAGCACGGCGTTAAAGTGAAGTTCTTCCCAGAAGAAGTCATGCGAGAGTTGAAAAAAGTCTCAGAGGCTGTGTTGGATGAGGAGGCAGCAAAAGATCCTTTATCCGCTAAAGTGTGGGCTTCGCAAAAAGCTTTCCGCGAGTCGGTTACACCCTGGACGGATATGGCAGAGGGCGCCATTATTCGTGCGCGTTCGCTGTAAGTTAGGCGGCTGATTGATGGAAACCCTCATTTCTTCTTTTGTCATTGCTTGGTTCGTTACCTTTTTTGTGTTGCGCTATGAAGACTTTCATGCGCACATTACCCGTGATGCTGATTCGGGAGTACAAAAATTACACAGTAAACCAACGCCCCGTGTCGGTGGCATGGCGGTTTTTTTGGGGGTTTTCTCGGCAATTGGCTTAGCAGCAGTACAAAATGCCGATCTGAAAACCAATCTTGGGCTGTTATTACTCGCAGCCTTACCTGCTTTTTTAGGTGGTCTTGTTGAGGACTTAACGAAAAAAGTCACGCCCTTGGTGCGTTTGGTGTTGGCGTTTATGTCGGCTGCTTTAGCCTTCTTTTTGCTCGATGCACGCCTAGATAGGGTTGATATTTGGGGGCTAGACTGGTTATTAGCCAATTCACTGTTATTCTCGTTTTTATTAACGATGGTGGCGGTGGGCGGCGTTTCTCATGCGGTCAATATCATTGATGGTTTCAATGGCTTAATGTCGGGTTACGCCATTTTGGCATTCAGTGCCTTTGCTGCTGTCGCTTGGTGGTTAGATGATGAATTTCTCTTTTTAGTCAGCATGGCCAGTGCCGGCGGCATTTTAGGGTTTTTGTACTTCAACTTCCCGAAAGGTCGCATTTTTATGGGCGATGGTGGCGCTTATCTGATCGGCTTTATGCTGGCAGAAGTGGCGGTGATGATGATTGTGCGTCATGGGGCGGTATCGGCTTGGTTTGTGCTGGCGGTATTGGCGCTTCCGGTATTTGAAACGGTATTCTCGATTTATCGTCGCGCCTTTGTACAGAAAACGAAAATTGGCATGCCCGACGCCTTACATCTACACACGCTGATTTATCGCCGGATTACCAAACATTGGCATTTACCCGACCGCGTGTACAATAACTCTGCCACCTCGCCCTATTTATGGGTGTTGTCTTTGGTTTCGATTATTCCAGCGATTTTCTTGTGGCAGCATACTTGGGCGTTACTGATTGTCATGCTGTTGTTTATCGCCGCCTACCTTTGGTTATATCGTCGTATTGTCCGATTTCAGCGCATTCCTTTCCGTTGTGTGACTTGGAATAATCGTAAACTCTGCGAGCCGGTATCAGAAAAGCCAAGCGAATCTTAACTGCCTACTTAGCTTCATCCCAATTCGTTCCTTGTCCCACTTCAACCACAAGCGGCACACTCAGGTGTGCCGCTTGTTCCATACAGTCTTTGAGGGCACTAGCAACCCTTTCACAGTCGGCTTCGGGCACTTCTAATACCAGTTCATCGTGTACCTGCATAATCAATTTGGCCTGTGAGCACTGCTGACTAAGCCAAGCATCGACACGGATCATGGCCAGTTTAATTAAATCGGCTGCCGACCCTTGTAGCGGCGCGTTAATGGCAGTTCTTTCTGCATAGGCTCTGACAGCGGCATTTTTGGCTTGAATATCGGGTAGGTAAAGGCGACGGTGAAAAATGGTTTCGACATAGCCTTTCGCTTTCGCCGTTTCTTTCGCTTCTGCCATATAGGCCGCGACACCCGGATAACGAGCGAAATAGGTATCAATATAGTGCTGAGCAATTTTACGTTCGACGTCCAGCTGTTTGGCTAGACCAAAGGCACTCATGCCATAAATCAGTCCAAAATTGACTGCTTTGGCGGCACGACGCTGTTCTTTCGTCACCGCTTCCAAGGGGGTGTCGAATACTTCGGCCGCTGTGGCAGTATGTACGTCGATATTGTTAGCGAAGGCTTTGAGCAAAGCGGCGTCTTGCGATAAATGCGCCATCAAGCGTAATTCGATTTGCGAATAATCGGCTGCAAGCAAGCGATAACCGGTTTCGGCAATAAAGGCTTTACGAATGCGTCTACCCGCTTCATTGCGCACGGGAATGTTCTGTAAATTGGGGTCTGAGGAGGACAAGCGCCCCGTTGCCGTCACCGCTTGGTGAAAGCTGGAATGAACACGACCTGTCTGTACTTGAATATGTTGAGGTAATGCATCGAGGTAAGTCGATTTCAACTTACTCAAACTGCGATATTCCAAAATGACGGCCGGCAGTTCATAGGTTTCTGCCAGTTGCTCGAGCACTTCTTCGTTGGTCGAAGGCTTGCCACCTGGCGTTTTTTTCAATACGGGTAAGCCCATTTTGTCGAACAGAATGCTGGCCAATTGGCTGCTCGAACCAAGATTAAACACCTGACCGGCCAGATTGTGCGCGCGTAATTCGAGGTGACTGATGTCATCGCTCATGGCAGCGGATTGCTCCATCAATGCGGTGGTGTCAATTTTCACTCCCGTGCGTTCCATGGTACCGATAATCGGCATGAGTGGGCGCTCGATGGTTTCATAGAGCGTCTTCAGTTCAGGGGCTGCGCTGAGGGCGTGTTGAAAATGCTGATGCAGGGCGTGAGTGACGGCCACATCTTCACAGGCATAGGGTGCGGCGACATCAAGTGCAATATCGGCAAAACTCAGTTGCGATTTGCCTTTACCAGCAATGTCCTCAAAGGTTGTGGTGGTGTGTCCCAAATAATATTGGGCTAGGTCATCCATGTTATGACGACTGGCAGTCGCGTTGACAATATAAGATTCCAGCATGGTGTCATCACAGATGCCGGCTAAACTAATGTCATGATTGAGTAGGATGTGACGATCGTATTTGAGGTTGTGTCCCAGTTTGGCCAATTGCGCATCTTCCAGGAGCGGTTTAATGGCATTGAGTGCCACATCCATGGGTAATTGAGTCATTTCCGTTAGCCCCTGATGGGCTAAGGGCAGGTAGGCACTACCGAGCGTTTGCGTCATCAGGCCAATACCGACAATGCGGCTGTCGAAGCTATTTAGTCCGGTGGTTTCTAGGTCGAAACACAGACAGTCTTCTTGTCGTGCGGTGGCTAACCAGTGTTGCCAAGTGGCGAGATCGCTAATGGTTTGGCAGGCAGGTAGGCTAAAGTCGCTCGTTGGCGTGACGTCCGGTGCTATCGGTGTGCTGGCAGGACTAGGCTCTGATTCGCTGATGAGCGAAGTTTGCGCTGCCGATAGCCAACCGAATTGCATCAGCAGGGCTTGTACCCGCTTTAAATTGAGTCTTTGTAGCTCGTTACGCAAGGCTGCTTGGTCGATGGGTGCCAGCGTGAGTTGATTCCATTGTAAGGGTAGGTCGCAATCGCGCTTAGTGATGACCAGCTGTTGAATGAGCGGAAATTGTTCCGCAGCCGCTAAGATATTCTGTGCGGTGCGGGTACGCTGTCCTTTCATCGCTTCGACGATACCTCTGAGCGTGCCATGTGCACGAAGGAGTTTGGCGGCGGTTTTTTCACCCACGCCATCGACGCCGGGAATATTGTCTGACTTGTCGCCCACTAGGGTTAGCCAATCGACAATGCTATCAGGCGGCACACCAAACTTGTCGGTGACCGCTGCGGGGGTCAGTAGTTTGTTTTTCATGGTGTCGATGATACGTACTTGCTCATTGACCAGTTGGCAGAGGTCTTTATCGCCGGTAGCAATGACCACTTCTTGACCATGCGCACTGGCTTGTGTTGCTAAGGTGGCAATGACATCATCCGCTTCAATGCCGGGAATGACCAAAAGCGGTAAACCCATTAGTTGCACCAGATGATGCAGTGGCTCGATTTGTGCGCGTAACTCATCGGGCATGGGCGAACGGTGTGCTTTGTAGTCAGGAAAAAGTTCGTGACGGAAGTTTTTTCCCTTAGCATCGAAAATCATCGCCACACCACTGGGCTGGTAATCGTGAATCAGCGTTGCCACCATCGATAATACCCCGTGAATGGCGTTTACCGGTGTGCCATCGGGTGCGTTGAGCATGGGTACGGCATGAAAAGCACGGTAAAAAAAGGAATTGGCGTCGATTAACAGTAAAGGCGCAGACATGGGCGTATTCTCTAGCAATAAGGGGATGGTTGAAAAACCAAATGGGTAGCTATTATAAAAGATTTATGAAAGTGTAAGGGAAAAGGAGGGTGTATTGATGTCTAAAATGAAAAGAGCGACCTAAGTCGCTCTTGATAAAGAAGCGGAGTATTACTCCATTTCTAACTCAGCAAACACACGCGCCGCATTTTTACCCGCCAGCTCGTCGTAGGTGTAAAGCTTTTTATAGGCGCTTTGGTCAATTTTGCCCACATCGGCTAGTGTACCGCCAGCTTTGAGCAGTTTACGCACTTCAGCATGCAAAAATTCTAAGTAGCCACGCGTATACTTATCGACTGTGGCAAAGTCAGTTACCGTACCATGACCCGGAACAATGATTTTATCTTTCGCAAAAGCAGCAAAGTCTTTCCATGTTTTTAACCAAGCGGTGGTGTTGGTATCTTCAAAAATGGGCAGCATGCGTTGATGGAAAGCAATATCACCGGCAATCAGCACCTTACGCTCTGGAATATAAACAGAAATATCACCATGCGAGTGAGATGGTCCGAAATACATCAGCTTTGCGGTAATGCCACCTAAATCAAGGGTCATTTCTTTATCGAAAGTTTGATCGATGGGCACTAACTCGGTTTTGGCCGCTTTTTCTTTATTATAAGCGCGCATACCCAGCAAGGAATCCATAGCGGTGGCTTCCATTTCTTTTACCGTATCCACGTGCGCAATGATCTTCGCGCCTTGCTCTTTCCAGTAGTTGTTACCCAAAATGGCGTGACCTTGACCATTTTCATCAACGACATAGAGCACAGGTTTGTTAGAAATCTTTTTGATTTCATCGTGCAGTGCTTTGGCTAACAAGTAAGACGAGCTGCCATTAACCACTAAAATGCCTTTTTCACCAATCACAAAAGACAGGTTGTTATTATGACCCGAATTTTCATAGGTGTAGGGTTGTAAAGCACCAATCGCAGAATAGACGTCTTTAGCAACTTTAATCGGTTTATCATAAAGTAAGGATTGTGGGTATTTATCAGCCGGATCATCTTTAGCCATGACGGGAGCAAAAGCAACCGATAACATTAAGCCAGCGAGGGCAACGAGCTTCTTCATAAGTTTCTCCGTTATTTATTATGGTTACTAACAGTTGTTAGTTGGTTAATCATACGACTAATGGCGACAAAAGAAAAGAGGCATCAACCTTGCTTCTCTTGAGGGGCTGTCGTTGATGGTGGTTTAAGTGCATTCAATGCTTGTACAAAACCTTCTACGCTGTTTTGTCCCAAGATGCTACGAATATAGTAATCGCGTTGCGGGAAGGGCATACCAATGCCTGCATCGCGCAAGGCGCTTTCAATTTCCCATAAGTAAGCAGCCTTTAAGCCTTGACGCGATTCGGCACGTCGCACTTCGATATCAACACCTTGACGAACCCAAACCAGTAGTTCAAATTCGAGTCCATTGTCTCCCATGCGCGTCATCCACACTTGTGGTTCATGGTTTTCGTCTTCTAATGTATAAGGTACGTTGCGAGCTGCTTGCATGACTAAGCGCACGACAAGCTCTTTATCCGTTCCATACTCGACACTAAACGGGATACGTAAGCGACGGTCATTGTCGGTGAGTGTCCAGTTAACGACCCGTCCCGAAATAAATTCGCTATTGGGTACGACAATTTCTAAATTATCTGGTGTGCGGATGATGGTCGAGCGCATATTAATTTGCGATACCGTTCCCGTCACGCCCGATTGTAGCTCCAAAAAGTCGCCTACTTTTAAAGAGCGTTCGAACATAATAATTAAGCCGGAAACAAAATTATTCACGATAGACTGTAAGCCAAAACCAATACCCACCGAAAGCGCACCCGCAATCCAAGCGACATTGGAAAAGTCTAAGCCAATAGAAGATAGCGCGACCATAATACCAATGAGCATGATGAGGTAATGCAGTACACGGTTGAGGGTATAAATGGTGGCATCGGCTATTTTTTGGTTTCGGCTCGCTAAACGGGTGAGCGCTTTACGCAACCAGTAAGAAAACCACCATACAATCAGGATAATCAGCACGACCCGAATGATGCCTGCAGTGGTAACGGGGGTTTCTCCCATTTTGAACAGACTGGTATTCAACCAGCCGAGCGTTGTATTCCAAACGTCTTGAGCTGTGTTCGTTAAATCATTTAACGAGCCTTTAAATTGACCATCGGCAAGACGTAACTGCGATTTAAGCAATATCAGTAGGGTGTCATTGTCAGCCAGTTGTTGATTAATGTGTTGCTGTTTGCTGGCAAGCTCTGTGGACTGATCTAATAGTTGTTGATAAATCCGTTTAGCTTGAGTGACTTCACGAGAGACAGGATTACTGTCAGTGATGGTGATTGCCGATTGCGTCTGTTCACGATAGCGTTCGAAGCGAGGTTTGATCTCATTGGCTTGCTTATTAAAGTTGTCAATTAAATTACTTTGCTCGTTGATCAGTTTGCGTTGTTCTTCACTCCAGTTGTCACTAGCTTGTTGTTTTCTTTGGACATAAGTCTCGCTTAGTTTGTTCCAGCTCAGTTTGCTTTGCGCGTAAAGTAAGTTCTGTTGTGCTTCCAGTACAGCGTATTTGGCTTGTAATTGCTTAGCATGTGTTAGGCTATCATCACCAATAATGGTAGGCAATATCGCTTCTAGGTTACGCAGCTTATCGCTATTTTGCTCAATCAGTTTGTTTAGCTGATCGGCTTCTCGCTGCAGGATCTTTATGTCGTTATCGGTTGTCGTTAGATTGCTTTGTAGGTGTTTAAAATGCCGCTCAATCGACTCGGCTCTTTGTTTGGTTGCTGCTAGTTGTGATTTTTCTAAACGTAGGCTTTCTTGCGAAATCAGCCACATAAGTCGTTTTTCAATCAGTGAAAGGCTACTCTGAAGGCTTGGTTTTGTTTCGCTTAAATAATGCGCCGTTAAATCATCGACTTGACGACTCAGTAATTTTTGTCCTGCTTCTTTGTGAGTCAGTTCTGCACTACTTTCGCTAACACTGGTTTGTGCAGCTTGATTCTTACGCAGCGCTTCAAGCCAGTCTTGCCAGCTAAAGGTTTCTTGTGACGGTGGCGCGATTTCAATCGTTGCAGCGGTTGGTTGTTCTTGCAGTTGTTTGAGTGTATTCAATAGGCGTTTGATAGACTGTATCGACTCTTCGATCCCATCTTGTCGCTCTGCTGGGCTCGCAAGCCAAGCCTGATTCAGTTGTGAGATGAGTTTTTCGCTAGCAACATCGCGTATCTTTGGATCAGCAAAAGGTTTCCACCAGTCGGCGTTCAACTCAAGAATATTGAGTTGGTTTAGTGCGTTCTCTGTTGTGCTTGCTTTATTACTGTTACTCAGAGCCAAGGGATTATTTGCTTGTGCTAGAGGAGAAAGTAGGATAACTCCCACAATAGAGATGAGTGACCACCAAGATGACATACTTTGACCTTAAGTGTTGAATTAAATGCGGCTTTATTCTAACAGGCTTTGATTATCGTGCGATAATGTGCTTCATAGTAAGTAACTATGGTGGT
>NCFI01000068.1:10531-12264 GCA_002281095.1 Thiotrichales bacterium 35-46-9
GCACGCATTTTATGGGCCTTGTTGTTGGGTGGTCTGGTTGGCGTATTACTTCAATCTGTGGATCAGCATTGGGCTAAGCAATGGTTGGTAGACGGCCTGTTTTTGGTACTAGGCAAATGGTTTGTCGCTTTGCTGATGTTAATGGTTGTCCCTTTGGTGTTTGTTTCTTTGGTGAAAGGGGTGGCACAACTCGGGGCGAGTAAACAACTTGGGCGATTGAGCGGGCTGACGTTAACACTTTATGTATTCACTACCATGCTGGCGATTGCTACGGGTTTGTTGTTAGCGAATTGGTTGCAGCCGGGAGTGGGTTTGGCTTTGACCGCCTCGGCTAGTTCGACCAATACGCCACCAAATTTGGTTGAGTTATTAATTGCTATTGTACCGAGCAATCCGATAGCCGCTATGTCTCAGGGCAATATGTTGCAAGTCATTGTCTTTGCTGTGTTGTTTGGATTGGTGCTTTCCACCCTAAACAACCTAACGTTGAGTTCGCCAGTATTGGCTTTGTTTGATGGGCTAGAAGCCATATTCATTCGTATGGTTGGTTTGGTCATGTGGCTGGCACCTGTGGGTGTTTTTGCTTTAATGGCGCGAAGCATGGCCAGTCAAGGGCTTGATTTGTTAGCTCCCCTGATGGTTTATTTTCTGACTGTTGTCGTGGCTTTATTGCTGCATGCCACCCTAACCTATGCCAGTTTATTTCGCTTGTTAACGGGTTTGTCTCCTCGGCACTTATACCGACGGTTAAAAGAGGTGCTGACCGTTTCTTTTTCGACTTCCAGTTCTGCTGCCACCCTACCAGTTACCTTGGCAACAACGCAACGCCTAGGTATTTCGAATCAGGTTTCCAGTTTTACCATCCCCTTAGGTGCTACCATCAATATGGATGGTACCGCCATTATGCAAGGCGTGGCGACTGTCTTTATTGCTAATGCTTATGGTCTTACCTTGGCGCCGAGTGATTATCTGTTGGTCATGTTAACGGCAACATTAGCTTCTATCGGCACGGCAGCTGTGCCAGGTGCTGGCTTAATTATGCTGACGATGGTATTGATGCAGGTCGGTTTACCTGTCGAGGGCATTGCACTGATTTTAGGCGTTGATCGATTATTAGATATGATGCGTACCAGTGTTAATGTCACGGGTGATATTGTGGTGACAACGATTGTCGCCAAAAAGCTCGATGCTTTGGATGAGTCTGTGTTTGTTTCTGAAGCCTCGAAGGAAGATAGCACTGCTTCTGGTTATAAATAAAATATATGGCAACTATTGATTTTGTTTATTGGCTTTGTTATTGTTGGGTTGGTTGGAGCCAATTTTAGGTTGCAGCAGCAGACTCTTTTAAAATAAAGATGCCGCTGGTGCAATTTTGCACTTTAATTGTCGAGAGGCGATTATGTTGGTTCGTTTTGCCAGTTTGACTCTACTCATTTCTCTGGCTATGTCGGGCTGCGTTGTTTCAGCGCATTCTGGTCATCATTATCCCAAACATCATCCAAAACCGGTTGTGGTGATGAAGCCTTATCATTACCCCAAACATCATGGTCATCATGCGTATCCAAGTCACCGCTATTACGGGCATCATGGGCATGAAGGCCATTATGGCCATCATCGGGGTCATCACCATTAATTAGTCAGCATTCACTTCTTTTCACGCAGCACCTACGGGTGCTGTTGTTATTTTATAAGCCAATAACAAAGCAAATGATAATGATTGACAATAAAATAAT
>NCFI01000069.1 GCA_002281095.1 Thiotrichales bacterium 35-46-9
TAAATTAATCTAATGGTGATGATGTTAACGACTTAGGGGTTGCTTTGCAATCGTTTATGCGTGTAATATCTATACAAAACTGGGACAGCTTTTGAGAGGAAACCATGTCAGAGACTTTTGAGCAGAAACTACGTCGCGCTTTCCAAGCCATTCAAGGGGTGACGATACCCGATTTGCCTGAAGAAGTCATTGCACTTAATAATGAGGTTTCTAGTCGCTATCCTAATACGCAGAATATGGTGGCGATTATTAGTAAAAATGCACTACTGGCAGCGGATGTGCTACGTATTGCCAATTCACCAGCTATGCGTCCTAAGCAAGTCATTAAAACCATTCCGCAAGCCGTTGCCATTCTGGGTACGGCGAATCTGAAAAACATGGTGCTAGCTTCAGCTTTAAAACAAGCATTTGGTGGTAATGGTACGATTCGTGAGATTATGGACAATTCGGCTGATGTGGCTTTTTGCATGGCTGAACTGGCTAATGGTGTGCATGGCGTTAGTCCTGATGAGGCCTATTTATGTGGTCTTTTCCATAACTGTGGTGCTTTCTTACTCTCTTGTAAAGATGCTAAAACTTATAGTGAAGTTTTCTTTCAATCTTTGAGTTTACCGATAACATCCATAGAAAGAGAGGAAGCTTTATTTAATACCAATCATGCAGTTGTCGGCTTATTAATGGCTAAAAAATGGAATTTGTCTGCCGAAATAACCCAAGCCATTTACGATCATCATAAACCCCAATGTGATGCTATTAGTCATGAGAAAGTCAAATTACTCGTGGCGCTAATCAAGGTAGGGAGTGGTATCGTTTCTGAAACCTCAATGGGTTCTTATATTGGTGTCGAAATGACTGAGCAGTTTAATGATGGTATCGATACGTTGATGTTGGATGATAAAGATATTAAAGCCGTTCGCATGGCATTACAAACTTACTCATCTTTAGGGACTGCTTAGGAAAGCAGTGCCAGAACGTTGATTATTCTTAGAAGCTTTCTAGCTTGAGTTGTTGGCCATTCCAGTAAAGATACTGTGTTTCTGGACGCCAATCACCTAGCACCCAACGAGTGACGCCCCTATAGGGTAGATGTTGCATTGGACGATGGGTATGGCCATGAATGATGTGTTTCACATTGGGGTGGCGATTGAGTAAGTCATCGATGCCTGTTTGGGTCGCATCCATGATTTCAGCGCTTTTAATGCCTTTTTGACCTTCACTAGCTGCTTTTAATTGTTGAGCAATGGCCATGCGTTCGGCAGGGCTTTTTTGTAGCGCTTGTGCTTGCCAATTTGGGTTGGTAAATAAGGTGCGCATTTTCAGATAATCCACATCATCGGTGCACAGCGTGTCACCATGCAGTAGCACTGCTTGTTCGTTACCTAGCTCGATTTCAGTTTCATCGCCAAGCAAAATTGCTCCTGTTGCTTGAGCAAAATCTGACTTCAAGAGAAAGTCTCGATTCCCCAAGCCCACATAAAGGGAGCGTCCACTTCGTGTGTACTCAGCGAGCGCTGAAATAAAAGTGGCATAAGCCACTAACCCGACATCATCGCCAATCCAGCCGTCAAATAAGTCACCCAAGATATACAAAGTCTGTGCTTCTAGCGCTTTGGTTTGCATAAAGTTTAGGAATGCCTGACTGATGGATGCGTCCAACTGCAGGGGCAGATGAACGTCGGCAATGAATAAGATATTTTGGGACATTGACTTGAACTGCTAAGGTTTAAAGCTGACGTGCTTCTTGGATAATGACTGGCTCTTTAGGCACATCTTGATGCATGCCACTACGACCGGTTGCCACACCACGAATTTCATTCACTGTTTTCATGCCATCGACCACTTTACCAAATACGGCATAACCCCAAGCACGAGGTGTTTTTTCACGAAAATCTAAAAAGTCGTTATTGGTGGTGTTGATAAAGAATTGAGCAGTCGCTGAATGCGGGTCATTGGTACGAGCCATAGCGAGGGTGCCAATAGTGTTTTTAAGTCCATTGTCGGCTTCATTTTCAACCGGTGCGAGTGTTGGTTTTTGGTTCATATCTGGGGTGAAACCGCCACCTTGAATCATGAAATCTTTAATCACACGGTGAAAAATAGTGCCATTGTAATGGCCGTTTTTGACATAAGTTAAAAAGTTAGCTACCGTTTTAGGGGCTTTATCGGCATACAATTCGACGGTAATATCACCATGATTGGTTTTGAATAAGACTTTTGGGTTGTCGGCTAACACTTCAGTAGTTGACATGGCAAATAAAACTCCTAAGACAGCTAAAAAACGACGCATGATGTCATGCTCCTTATAAATAGTTAGTTAAATTATAACATAGCGCTGGGTGCATTAATGACTCAGCTCAAAAGCGACCATATACTCAACTTGATCCACACTGATGGCGGTCATGCAAACGGGTTGTGAGCAGGGTGTTTTACGGTGGTTGGATGCGGATACACAGGGCGCACAAGCTAGACCAGCCCAAATGGGCGTACTGTTGCCCAAAGAGCCATAAAGTGTCGGCGTCTCTGGTCCAAATAGCACAAAAGTTTTCAGTGGCGTGATGGCCGAAAAGTGTCCAGGTCCCGAATCATTGGTGACCATCAGTTGACTGATGGTGTATAGCGTGGGTAATTCGGCAAACTTAACGCCGCCGGCAAAGTTAATGACGCGCTCACTATTGCATTGTTGTTTGAGCGATTCGGCTTCTTCACGTTCAGCCGGTGCGCCAGTAATCAAAATCACAATATCATCGAAGCGTGCTAGCAAGCGGCGCATGAGTTCGGCGTAACGTTCTTTTGGCCAACGACGTTGTGGTAATAACTCAGAAGCATTCGGATTAATGAGCACAATCCGCTTATGTGCTAGGGTTTGTTCGGGGCAAAGCAAAGCAATGCGTTGGCGCATTTCCGCTTGGGCTTGCTCGCTGACACTGACTTGTGCCAGTTCAATATCATCGTCGCTGATGTGGATTTTGGCATAAGGTACTTCATCAGCTTCACATTCTAAGCTATAGACTAAGGCAACGAAGCTTTTAGCAACGTGTTGATGGGCATTGTAAGCCACTTTGTGGGTGAGCATAAAACCACGCCATAGTCCTTCATTGTGGAAACTGTGAAAGCCGACGCGTCGCCATGCGCCGGATAATCCGGTGAGTAAGGCGCTAACACGTGAGAAGAGTTCGAGATCAATGACGGTATCAATGTCATTGCGACGACACCAAACGAGATAACGCAAGCTATCCCAGAGTAGGGTGAATAAATTATCTTCTCTTAACGTAAAGACATTCTCACGCTTAACGGTATCTAACAGCTCTAAACTGGGGCGATTTTTAGCAAAAATAACGAAATAGAGCTCCGCATTCAGCTTGTCTCGAGCGCGTCGCATGGCTGGGTCGGCAATGATGGTGCTACCCATTTCCGAGAGTTCAACAAATAAAATGCGCTGAATGGCAGGTGCTTCTTGGCTGGCTTGGTTGCGAAACCAATCTTGAACAGCAACCCATAAACTAGCGATAAAGGTTAGGGGAATGCCGAGCCAGTAATCGAGCTGGCGCATGGTATCAACGCGCATGGTTAAGTGTCCTTGTTAACAGATTTGACCGCTGGTTGACCATTTTGCCACCATTGCTTGTCGTGAATAAAAAACCATAATCCGGGCAAGCTGGCAGCAACGAGTGTTAATCCGTAGATCACCGACATCGCTAAAACTGCTTCAGCCGGTGCGCCGATTAGGGCAAAAATGCCGACCATAGCGCCTTCACGAATGCCCCAGCCTGCAAAGGATAGAGGTAGTAGGGTAAGTAAAATAACGGGTGGTATGACAGCTAAGTAAACCATTAATTCAAAGTCTAATCCCAGAGATTGTCCTAGTGTCATCAACACTAACATCGAAAATAAATGCGTGAGCACCGATAATCCGAGTTGGATGCTAATGGTTCTACTGTTACGGTAAACGCGTGCGAATCGGCGAGATAGCTTCTGTAAGCTAGACCAGAGTGGCCATTTCCAGCGCGGTAGTTTATGCAAACAAAGCCCAAAAAGTGCACCAGAAAACCCGATAGCCAATATGACAGCAATGGTGATCGTAATGTTGCTGGGCAGCAAATCGGGTAACCAAATGAGCGCTATGGCACTGAGCAGTAATAGCCCCAGTAAACCAGCGATGCGATCAATAAAGACGCCAAAAAAAGCTTCTTTATGGCTATTGATACGATGACCGTTTTCTAGAACACGATAGGCATCACCACCAATACTGGTCGGTAGTAACTGGTTAAATAATGAACCTTTAAAATAGCTTTTGGCATAGAAGCGGGTATCGGGTGGATCGCCTAACCATTGTTGAATCAAACTCCAGCGATAAGCAGCGGTCAGGGTACTAGCCAGTTGAAGGAGCAGTGCTAAAACTAAAGTTGTCAGACCAATATGACTGATGCTAGACCAGAGTTGTTCGTTATCGAGTCGATCAAAAATCAGCCACAATAAGCCAATTGAAAGAACAACTTTTAACCAAGCAAGGACAATTTTCATTAGGCGATTAGGTAAATATAAGCAAATTATCCCTCTATTATAGATGAATTGACACGCTAACGGCTAAACTTTGCCTGTTTGCAACGAAAGAATTGGAAACCATCCCCACTATGTGCCAAGCGTTGACACTGCTGGAAGTAGGAGTGCCAACTCTGCTCTGTGCGGTCAGGAGGTAGAATCAATACGCCATGAGTATCTGTATTGGGTGAACCAAACCAAATATCGAATTGATCGTAACGCTCATCCATGACGACTACTGGCGTCGGTCTGGCGTACCAAGCAATACGACTGGCATCGACCCAATGAGTGACGATCAAGGATTCATCAGTTTCGCGCAGCGCTTGACCAATTTCAGCGGCTTGTTTCCAACCAATCAAATCTTGTGTAGGGTTGGGTGACCAATGCTCGGTTAGTTTAGGAAAAAGTGATAAGGTCAACACCAAAAGTGTGAGTGTAAACCCATAGATCAGATTAGCCGTTAGCAGCTTCTTTATCCAAGCTGATTGGTTGATCAGTTGATGTGCCATTAAGGGTAATAGCAATACATAAAAGAAAGCCAACCAATGAGGCAGGCTGGGTTCTTTACCAGAAGAAATCGTAAAAATGATGAGTGCAGGCAACACAAAAAGTAGCAATTGCCGATGGGCTATGGGTTGCCACCATTCTTTGAATGCAAGCACGCTCAGCCATGCACTGAACCAAATTAAGGGTGTGTAGAGGAATAGTTGACTGAGTTGGCTTTGTCCAACATTCAACCATTCAAAGTCTTGTGCAGGTCGTCCATGATTGAGTTGGTAGTGAATCGAGATCCAATCATGTTGCATATTCCAGTAAAAAATGGGCAAACTCAATAGGCCAGCTACGAACACAGCCAGCCAAAAGTGAGCTTTGATGAACCAACGCCAACTGTGTGTACTGGTTAATAGTACCAACAACAATCCGATAGCAAAGAGAGCGGCGGTGTATTTACTCAGCGCACTGAGACCCAGCAAAAGGCCAATGATCAGCCAATTGAGTGTCGTTGGTTTTTCTAATGTCCGTTGTGCCTGCCAAATGAGTGCAATGGATAAGGGAAGTAATAGCGTGTCTGGAACCAGCCCGATGCCCAGTACATGAAGGATGGGCATGGCACTGAATAATAAGGCAGCTAGGTTAGCATTCGTTAAAGAATGCGAGAGATAGCGTGTATAGCCATGAATTAACCACAAGCTCAGTGCGTAGCTCAATAATGCCCAAAGACGGAGTTGCCATTCTTGCTCGCCAAGTTGGAGCGCCATAGCTTGAAGCCAGCCAACTAAAGGAGGATGATCAAAATAACTCCAGTCAAGAAACTGGCCGTATAGGGCATAATGCGCTTCATCAACCGTTAGGGGAGTCATAACGGCAATTAGTAGATGCAATAAAATTGTAGTTACCAGCAATTGAGTAAGCAGGCGAGGCGAGGCTAAAAGGGAAGGAAGCATGGTTGCTGTAACTCTTGTTGGTTGTTTCGTGATTGTTTGGCTATTTTGAGCAAACCGACTCTATTCTAGTTATTCATGAACACATTGGAAAGGTCTGATGGGGTTAAGGTTGAATCAAATCAACGTCAATCGATTAAAGGTAAATGATTGCTGGACCCTTGAAAAGTCATTTTATTATCCCCATATAAGTCTTGTTTTAATGAATGTGACCACGTTAGGGAGAGTTTATGAGTACGACAAACGCGCAGAATGAAGCCGTCGAAAGCAATGAAAATGTTGCGCAGCAATCTAATGAACAGGCTTCCGTTGAGCAAGATGTTCAAGCGCTCTTGGTTGAAGCACAGGCGCAAGCCGCCCAACATTTCGACAGTCTACTGCGTTTGCAAGCAGATATGGAAAATTTACGTCGTCGTACTGAGCGTGAAATTGATAATGCGAAAAAGTTTGCTTTAGAGCGTTTCATTAACGACCTTATCCCTGTCTTAGACAGCATGGAAATGGGATTGCAGGCGTCTAACCAAGCCGTTAACGAGCAGGATACAATCCGTCAAGGTTTAGAGATGACGCTAAAAATGTTCCAAGACGTGATGGCACGCTTCCATGTGGAAGCAGTTGATCCGACGGGACAGTCCTTCAACCCTCAAGAGCACGAAGCGATGACCATGCAGCCTAGCAAAGAGCATGAACCCAACACAGTCATGTTTACGGTGCAAAAAGGTTACAAATTGCACGGGCGAGTGGTGCGTCCCGCTCGCGTGGTGGTTTCTTCAGCCGCTGCATAACAATCACAAAAAATAGGATGATTAACGACTTGAAAGTTAACTCATCCGTCACCATAAAGCCTTCAACGGATAATTGAATTTTTAGGAGTATATAAAACATGGCTAAAATTATTGGTATTGACTTAGGAACAACAAACTCTTGTGTTGCGGTAATGGATGGCGGTAATGTTAAAGTCATCGAAAATAGCGAAGGTGCCCGTACCACCCCGTCAATCGTTGCATTCACTAACGATGATGAAGTATTAGTGGGTGAAACAGCGAAGCGTCAGGCGATTACGAACCCTAAAAATACCATGCATGCTGTCAAGCGTTTAATCGGTCGTAAGTTTACCGATAAAGAAGTGCAGCGCGACATCGAAATGGTTCCTTACAGTATTGTTAAAGCCGATAATGGTGATGCTTGGGTTGAAGCTCATGGCAAGAAAATGGCGCCACCAGAAATCTCAGCACGCGTCCTCATGAAAATGAAGAAAACAGCTGAAGACTACCTAGGTGAGACTGTCACTGAAGCAGTGATTACAGTGCCTGCTTATTTTAATGATGCGCAACGTCAAGCGACTAAAGATGCCGGTAAAATTGCTGGTTTAGAAGTGAAACGTATCATCAATGAGCCAACAGCAGCTGCGTTAGCCTATGGTGTCGATAAAAAATCTAAGGGCGACAGCAAAATTGTTGTTTACGACTTGGGTGGTGGTACTTTCGACGTTTCAATTATTGAAATTGCCGATCTAGATGGCGATAAGCAAGTTGAAGTCTTGGCAACCAATGGTGATACTTTTTTGGGTGGTGAAGACTTTGACCAGTTGGTGATTGAGCATATCGTTACTGAGTTCAAGAAAGAGCAAGGCGTTGATTTGAAGAACGATCCTTTAGCTTTACAACGTCTGCGCGAAGCTGCAGAAAAAGCGAAGATCGAATTGTCGTCACGTGAGCAAACAGACATCAACTTGCCTTACATCACTGCTGATGCTTCAGGTCCTAAGCACTTGAATATGCGCATTACACGTGCTAAGTTTGAATCGCTCATTGAAGACTTGGTGAAAAAATCCATCGAGCCTTGCCGCATTGCACTGAAAGATGCTGGTTTATCGGCTGCTGAGATTGATGAAGTGATCTTGGTTGGCGGTTCTACACGTATCCCAATGGTACAAAAAGCGGTTAAAGACTTCTTTGGCAAAGAGCCTCGTAAAGATGTTAACCCAGACGAAGCGGTTGCCATTGGTGCGGCTATTCAGGGTGGTGTGTTAGCGGGTTCAGTTAAAGATGTGTTGTTGTTAGACGTCACGCCTTTGTCGCTCGGTATCGAAACCATGGGTGGTGTGATGACCAAGCTCATTGAGAAAAACACCACTATTCCGACGCGTAAGTCGCAAGTATTCTCGACTGCAGACGATAACCAGTCGGCTGTGACCATTCATGTGTTGCAAGGTGAGCGTGAAATGGCTAATGGTAACAAATCATTGGGTCGTTTTGACTTGTCAGATATCCCGCCAGCGCCACGAGGCATGCCACAGATTGAAGTGACTTTTGATATTGACGCTAACGGTATTTTGAACGTATCGGCGAAAGACAAGGCTACTAACAAGGAACAGTCAATTGTTATTAAAGCTAGCTCAGGTTTGTCGGAAGCCGAGATTGAAAAAATGGTGCGTGATGCCGAAGCACATGCGGAAGAAGACAAAAAACTACGTGAGTTAGTGGATGCGCGTAACCAAGCAGACAGCCTGATTCACTCGGTGAATAAGTCGGTGAAAGAGTTGGGTGACGATAAAGTTACCGCTGAAGAAAAAACAGCAGTTGAGACGGCAGTGAAAGCTTTGGAAGAAGCCATGAAAGGTGATGACAAAGACGCGATTACTGCTAAAACTGAAGAGTTGGCAAAAGTGAGTCATGGCATTGCTGAAAAAGCTTACGCTGAAAGCAATGCGGGTGCAGCGGGCGCTCAGGCACACGACGCTAACACAAGCAAACCGAACAAAGGTGGCGATGATGACATCGTTGATGCTGAGTTCGAGGAAGTGAAGAAGTAAAATCCGATGGCAAAAAAGGATTATTACGAAGTCTTGGGGCTGTCTCGAACAGCCTCCGAAGACGAAATTAAACGAGCCTACAAAAAGCTCGCCATGAAACATCACCCGGACCGCAATCCGGGTGACGCTTCTGCTGAAGAAAAGTTCAAAGAGATCAAAGAAGCCTACGAAATTCTGTCGGATGCGCAGAAGCGTTCTGCTTATGACCAGTTTGGTCATGCTGGTGTGGATGGTTCAGCGGGTGGTTTTGGCGGCGGACAAGGTTTCGGTGGTGGCTTCGGCGGTTTTGGTGACATCTTCTCCGACATTTTTGGCGGCGGTGGTCGTGGATTTAATGGTCCACGTCCGGGTGATGATTTAGAGTATCGCTTGACATTGACCCTTGAACAAGCAGTGGCTGGCGCCAAGATTGACATTCAAGTACCGCGTCGCGAAGTCTGTGACTCGTGTCATGGTTCTGGTGCTGCAGAAGGCTCTAGTGTTGAGACTTGTCCGACTTGTGGTGGTCATGGGAAGGTGCGTGTTCAGCAAGGTTTCTTTGTTGTTGAACGTACCTGTCATACCTGTCATGGTAAAGGAAAAATCATTAAGAAACCCTGTTCGAAATGTCATGGCGAAGGTTTTGTTACCCGTAACAAAACACTCACCGTCAGTATTCCAGCAGGGGTGGATGAGGGTGATCGCATCCGTTTAAGTGGACAAGGTGAAGCTGGGGATGTAGGGGCACCACCGGGTGATCTTTATGTTCGTATCAGTCTTCAGCCTCATGCCATCTTTAAGCGTCAAGGTGATACACTGTTTTGTGAAATGCCTTTGTCGTTCACGACAGCCGCTTTGGGTGGTGAAATTGAAGTCCCCACACTTGATGGCCGTGTGAATCTAAAGATTCCAGCGGGAACACAAACTGGACGTAAGTTCAAAATTGCTGGTAAAGGGGTGAAGTCAGTTCGTTCTGGGCGTCAGGGCGATTTGATTTGCCAAGTGCATTTGGAGACACCTGTTAATTTGACGAATGAGCAACAAGACCTATTGCGTCAGTTTGAAGCCAGTTTGTCGGGTAAGGGGGCAACTCATAATCCGAAATCACATAGTTGGTTAGATTCGGTGAAATCGTTTATCAACGATGCTCTGAAATAAGCGATTGTATGAGACGCATAAAAAGGAGGCTTACGAGTCTCCTTTTTTCTTTTCCGATAAGAGACTAGAGTAGTTAGTGCTTTTTCTGCTAATTAATCCATGACCCTAACCTTGTTTAGCGTTAAAATAGTCCTTAT
>NCFI01000070.1 GCA_002281095.1 Thiotrichales bacterium 35-46-9
GTTAGCAGTTAGTTCGATAAAAAGATTTGTTTCAGAAAGCAATTATTACAGTTTGTTACAGTTCAATATAACCAATGAGGCAACCCTTTGATGCTAGTTAAATTAGACAAACTCACAAGATTCAATATCATTCAATAAGTTTTGTAGCAGCGCCAATGGTTGTAAGCTTAATTGCGGATATTTTTCAGCGATGAAGGGTTCCATCTCTTGCTTAATGATGTGCATTTTTAGTTTTTTGTAGATGGATACCAATATGGCTACTACCTGGGCGCGCGTTGGCGGGTGCATAGGTTGACTGTTATGCAGTGTGACGCCTTGCTCAACACGACAACTGGGTGTTGATTCTAGTGATTGAATGAGCCAATTAATACGGTGCTTGGGTTTACCCTGCAAAAACACCGCTAACTGGAATAGCAGCAATGTGTGGTAGGACATTACCTCGGTGTTGTTCATAAAATTGGCATAGCTAAAGTCGCCTTTTCGTTTTTGCTCCGCAATCCATTCTTCACAAAAACATTGTGCCTCTTGAAAGCGAAAATGGCCGATGGCGATTTCGATGGACTCAATGAGTCTGAGCAACCATTGACGCATGATCTCAAAGTTCTCTCCGCTCGTGGGAGCTTCGCAGGCAATCATCAATTGATTCAAGACAAAACGTTTGAAATGTTCAGCGCGTAAATCAAGCAAATAGGTGTTGTCTGGAGCGTGTTCACAGCCAACATCCTGAGCAATTTGCAACAATAAATCACCATCTTGAGTCATTTCACGGGCGATACGAATTCTATCCACTTCGGAATGTTGCTTATCATTCGTTAAGGCAGCCAAGCGTTTAATGTAGGTTACAAATAGTTTTTCGGTGTAACGCTGCAGAGGCGGCAATTTTTCTAGGGTATCATCATGACTGTTGTGCATAGTTTTGTCGTCGAAACAAGAATTGGGTAATCTATGCTAACGCAAGCTGTGCAAAAAAACATTAGCAATAACAATGTTACCTTTTGTTACATAAACAAACTTATGGGTTGATGTCACCAAACCATCATAAAGACTAGCTTAGGCTATAAACAGTAAGGTTAAAGCGCTAAAGATAATAGAAAAATTGAATGGGTTAGACTGGCTATTACTATTTTTTTCGTTAAATAGTTGATGGTGCCAACCATAAAAAAACCCGCCAACAAGTGGCGGGTTTTTTCTGTCTTCGACAACGAATTAACGTTTCGAGAACTGAGGACGACGACGTGCACCGTGCAAACCGACCTTTTTACGTTCGACTTCACGCGCATCACGCGTTAACAAGCCTTTAGCACGTAACAAAGAACGATTTTCTTCATTGAACGCCACTAACGCACGCGCTAGACCGTGACGGATAGCACCCGCTTGGCCAGTCGTACCACCGCCCACAACGTTGACAATCACATCAAAACGATCTGCAGCTGCAGTCACTTCTAATGGTTGACGAACGATCATGTGGTCAGTTTCACGTGGGAAATGTTGTTCTAATGAACGACCGTTGATCACAATTTTGCCAGAGCCCTGACGCAAGAATACGCGTGCAGTTGAGCTCTTACGACGACCCGTACCTAAGTACTGTTCAATAGCCATAATCTTCAACTCCTTACAGATCTAGCGCGATAGGCTGCTGTGCAGCATGTGGATGTGAGCTACCCGCAAATACTTTCAATTTACGGTACATATCACGACCTAACGGACCTTTTGGCAACATACCTTTAACCGCGATTTCAAGCACACGCTCAGGCGAACGCTCGATCATTTTTTCAAATGACGCAGATTTCATGTTACCAACATAGCCAGTAACACGGTAGTACATTTTGTCAGTACGTTTAGCGCCAGTAACACCGATTTTTTCAGCGTTAATGACAATAATATAATCACCACAGTCAACGTGAGGGGTGTAAATAGGCTTGTGCTTACCGCGTAAACGACTAGCGATTTCCGCAGCCAAACGACCTAGAGTTTTACCTTCAGCATCAACCACATACCAATCGCGTTTCACTTCGAGTGGCTTGGCAACAAAAGTTTTCATTCAATTTTTCCTTTCAAAAAGCGTTTCCGCTTTACATAAAATTCGGGGTTTTAGGGAAAAGGATTCAAAATTATATCCGAAAACCAGTTCCCTAACAAGCGCTTAGGCCAGCTTATTTTCAACCAAGGCTAAACGAGCCGCTTGACGCTTACCGCGATAAAACTCATAAATGTAGTAAATGAGCGGAATCACCACCAAGGTTAAAGCAGTCGAAGCAAAAGTACCGAAAATAAGCGACACAGCCAAACCACCAAACACAGGATCGGTGATCATGATGGCAGAGCCCAAAATAATCGCTAAAGCCGTTAACAGAATCGGACGGAAACGCACCTTACCCGCTTCAATAACCGATGTTTTCAGATCCTGACCTTGGGCACGATACTCCAGAATAAAATCAATTAAGAGTAACGAGTTACGCACAACAATACCCGCTAAGGCAATCACGCCAATCATCGAGGTTGCGGTAAAGGCCTGATCGGTTAACCAGTGACCTGGGAAAATACCAATCATAGTGAGCGGAATGGCACCCATGACAATCACTGGCAACATGAATGATTTGTAATAGCCTACCAAAATCAGGTAAATAAAGACCAAAGCCACAATAAAGGCACTGCCCATATCACGGAACACATCTAAGGTTAAGCGCATTTCACCGCCCCATAGAATGGTGTTTTCCGTCACATCCTTAGCTTCGGCCTCGACAAAGTTCAGGTTGGCCGTTTGGAAAGTCAGCCCCGATTTTTCTAGTGGTACATTGTCAAACCACTTATCGGCTGACAATACGGCATAAACCGGACTGGATGTGAGCAGTTCACCGCCAACAAACACCACTGGGTGCTGATCTTTGGTGTAAATAGGCTTAGCCGTGGTCACGTGGCGAATCGTAGCCAACGCCGACAAAGGCACGGCATCCCCCATCATGCTGGTGACACGTAGCGACAGCAACTGTTCCGCTACCGTACGATCACCACGCGGTAAACGTACCAAAATATCAATCGGCTCACGTGCATCATCTTGGTGTAACGTACCAATACTGAAACCCGAGACATAATCGCGCAACATTTTCGCTACCTTAGCAGGTACCACACCCATCAAGTTAGCACGCTCACGATCAATCGTAATTTCATAGGTATCACTATTAGCCATAACTGAATTATCGATATTAATCATGCCGTAAACATCGTGCATTTTATCGGTAATTTCTTCTGCTGCCACACGCAACTTGTCATAATCTGGACCATAAAGTTCTGCCATGATTTGTGCTTGTACAGGCGGTCCTGGTGGCGTTTCATAGAGCTTAATCTTAGCGCGTGGGAATTGAGTCCGCACATCAGCTAACTGCTCATTCAACTGTTGCGCCAGCTCATGCGATGACTCGGAACGATCATGTTTATTGACCAAATTGACGCGAATCTGGGCGAAGTTATCCCCTTCTCGGATCATATCACCACGCACCAGCGCGGCAAAATCAATCGGCGCCGCACTACCAGCGAACAACTGATAATTGGCGACAGCTTTATTGCTTGCCAACTCACGCATGACGGCTTGAGCAACCAAATCCGTCGCTTCTAATGCCGTTCCGGCTGGCATATCAATTTGTAACAAGAAAGTATTCGTATTGTCATTCGGCAACATCTTCAGTTCGACACCGAAGGCGCTTTGCGGGCCGTTCATACCCTCGTCGCGCACAAACTGCCATGCCGGCATCACCATTGCCGCCATCAGCAACACAACCACCGCACCGAGGAACAGATTGCGATAGGTGCGACGATCAATCATCGGCGTGATGACTTTCTCGTAAATACGCTGCAATGGATCTTCTTTATGAGCAACCTTATCTTCCAACGAATGCGTCAGCGCCATATGCGCCAGCGCCTTTTTCGACAAGAAAATACGCGCTGCCCAAGGCACCACCATGTAGGCAATCAACAAGGAAGCAATCATCGCCACCGGCACGTTAAAGGGAATGGGGGCCATAAAGGGGCCCATCATGCCCGTGACAAAGGCCATCGGGATAAAGGCAATAATCACGGCTAAGGTCGCGATATTGGTCGGATTACCAATTTCGTTCGTAGCACGTACAAACAAGTTATCCAAGCCATCGGCAGGAATACCGTTGTGCATGTGTCGGTGAATATTCTCAATAACAACAATCGCCGCATCCACCAATAAGCCAAGCGACAGAATCAGCGCAAACAGGGTAATACGGTTAATGGTCTGACCAGCAATTAACCCCACCAATAACACCACAAATAGAATCAGTGGCACGGTTAGCGTCACAATACCGGCTTCACGCCAACCCAAGAAAATCACCAAAATGACGACCACAGAAGCAATGGCAATGAGCAAATGCTCGACCAACACATTCACCGCATCATTGGCTTTTTCGCCATCATCGCGCGTGACGGTTACCGTGACATCATCCGGAATCATGCTACTTTTCAGCGTATCCAACTTGCTCAATACCGCTTGTGCCACATCCACCGCATTGGTACCCGACTTTTTCGCAATCGCAATGGTCACAGCTGGCCAAGTTTCATCCGAAACCTGACCGTGCTCGTCTGGACCAAAACCAATACGAGAATAACGATCAACCTCTTTCGCGCCCTCTTCAATCGTGGCCACATCTTTTAAGTAAATCGCCTTGCCTTGATCAACACCGATAATAATATCGCCAACTTCGGCAGCATTACCTAAATAACCACTGACACGCAATGGAGCGCTTTGGTTATTGTTCACCACCTCACCAATTGGCAGAGAAGCATTGACACCTTTAAGCATATCGCTCACTTGCGACAAGGTAATGCCCGTCAGCGCCAAACGCTGTGCATCCAGCCAGACATTCACGGTATGCGGTGCACCACCTGTGACACTGGTGTAAGAAACACCCGGCACATTGCGTAACTGCTCCAGCACTTTCATACCGACATCACGCAATTGCATGGCATCCAATCGTTGACTCGATAACGCCAAAGTCATGATGGGCACATCATCGACGTTAATCGGACGCACCAAAGGCTCTAGCGTATCTGGCGGAATCTTATCTCGGTTATGCATCAACTGACTGTAGAGCTTGACCAAAGAGTCTTCTTGGTTCTCACCCACCTTGAACTGCACCGTCACCACACCGACATCATTCGTGGCATAACCAAAGGTGTGATCAACACCCGACAAAGAATTCATCAAGGCTTCCAGTGGTTTCACCACCATATTCGACACCTCAACCGGAGATGATCCCGGCTTAGGTACAATAATATTGGCTGCAGGCACAACGATTTGTGGATTATACTCACGTGGCGTGAGCAATAACGCCATCACACCCGCCAGCGTAATCGCCAGCATAATCATGGCGGTAATTTTAGAATGAATAAAGGCTTTAGCCAGTTTTCCGGCACTATTCATCGGTGTGTCTTGATGTTCCGTCATTATTGACCTCCAACAATACGATCACCATTGAGTGGTGTTTGACGACTTTCGCTCAACACGCGTTCACCCGCCACCACACCAGCCTGAATTTCGACATTATCCCCTTGTGCCAAGCCAGTACGCACCATACGGAAACGGGCAATTTGATCCTCACCCACGACAAAGACGCCGGTAATACCACCACGCACCACCACCGCACTGGCTGGTACCAATAGCGTGCTACGTTCGCCACGTTGAAAAGCAACACGGGCAAAGGCACCCGAATTCACGCCAGCAGGCGAACCGGTCAAAGACAATTTCACCGTATGCGTACGGGTAATCGGATTAGCAGAACCGACTAAATTTGAAATGGTCGCTTGCAAAGGCTTATCATGCCCTTCAATGCTCACTTTCGCTTGATCGCCAAGAGACAATAATCGGTACAGATCGGAAGACACTTCCACCTGTACACTCATCAACTGACGGTTTTCTAAAATCAACACCGGATTACCTGGTGCGGCCAGGTCACCCGCTACCGCCAACTTCTGCACCACCACACCATCAAAAGGCGCTTTCACTTCTGCATAACGCATTTGACCCTTGGCTTGCTCCAAACCGGCTTCAGCTGCCGACAGGTTTTGCTGCGCTACCTCGTATTGTAGCTTCATTTTTTCGAACTGCTGACGTGTCACCGATTGTTGCTTATAAAGCGTAGAAAAACGCTCATAATCAGCTTTCGCATCCACCATGGCGGCACGCGCCTGTGCCACGCCCGATTGAGCTTGTCGTATCTGTCCTGTAATATCCGTTGGATCAATCGAAAACAACAACTGCCCCTCTTTCACCGTTTGTCCAACCTGTACATTCAGGTTACGAATGTAGCCCATCAATCGCGAGGCAATTTTCGCTTGCTGATCGGGTACGACGGAACCGGGAACCACTTCGGTCATCGCCACCGCTTGTTGCAACACCGGCGTCAACTTGCCTTCATTGCTGCGCTCAGCCTCAGCTGCACCGACCATCGGGCTACTCAGACCTAAACTGGCCGCAAATAGGAAAGATAAGGGAATGCGTTTCATAAGATTATCCTAAGCTATGTTGTTATGTTTGGTTAAAACAGCGTTTCTTCTAATTCGCCCATCAACAAACGCACCAATGCGCTTTGTGTACTCACTTCGTGACGTGCCGAAATTAAATCAGCCTTTGCTTTTAGTAACTGGGTTTCCGACACCAATACCTCGGTAATGGTTGCGACACCACCCTCATGGCGCTGACGCACCAAACGCTGTGCTTCATCGGCTTGTTCGACATTAATCGCTAACGACTGAGCTCTTTGTTTGGCTTCGGTCATTTTTTTATAAGCTTCAGAAACTTTAAAACTTAATTCTTGTTCTTGTTGGCGCAGCTGAGCCGCTAACTCTGCCTGACTCGACCGTGCCATATCGACGCTGGCACGGGTGGCGCCAAAATCGGTAATGGTCCAATTCATCACACCCGCAATGGTATAACTACTGTGATTGAGCGCCACTGAAGTATCATTCCAATCTTGACGTGCCATCACACCCACAGTCGGTAAATAAGCGGACTTAGCCGCATCCACCGCCGCGCCAGAAGATTCGGTTTGCATACGCAAGGCACGTAATTGAGGGTTATTGGCTAAAGCGCGTTGCTTAGCACTGGTCACATCAACCGCAATATCCGCAATAGCCCGACCCTGTGCCAAAGTGAGAGGGGTATCCAACGCCATACCCATTAATACTTTGAGCTGTTCCAACGCAACCGCTTGCTGATTTTGTGCTTGAGCACGCTGCACTTCCACATTAGCTAAATGCACCTTGGCAGTGAGCAATTCTGATTTAACCATAACCCCTTGATTGGTCAAATTTTCAGCCGTTTTGACAAAAGACTGAGCGGCTTTAACACCCTGTTCGGCGACTTCAACAAACGCACCCGCCGTATTCACCCCTTCATAGGCTTGAAACACCATAAACATCAATTGCTGACGCGCAGCCACATCACCCGCTTGCGCTGCTGCTAAAAAACCCTGAGCCTGACGCACATAAGCATCAATTTGCCCGCCTGTGTAAATGGGCATTTCGGCCTGAATACGCGTATTGATATTGGAATAGTCACCTGGCTTATTCAGATTATCGGGCTTTTGAGCAGGATTTTGATTTTGTAAAAAATCGGCAGCACCAAAATCATTAAAGCTGGCATTCTGCTGCATCAGCTTCATACCGAAGACATTCAGCGGGTCATTACTACGTGAAGCGGTGATACTGGTAGAAATTTTGGGGAGGTAACTACTTTTAGAACGATCAATCGCTGCCTGCGCCTGTTCAATGCGTGAAGCACTGGCCATTAAGGAAGGATTCTGAGCTAAGGCTTGCGCAATACACTGACGTAAATCGAGCTTCTCGGCCTGTGCTGTCTGCACAATACCCAGCGCCATTATTCCAATCCAGCTTAACCACGGCTTCATAGTTCACCCTCTTAAATTTCAACGAACGGCTTTACAATCAACAATCTTACACCCTCATCAGGGCAATTAAAACCATTAATAGCAAGCATAATAATATTATTATATCATGAAATGCTAATATGAATGAAGATGACCAGTTAGACAGAAAAACCCATCATCACCGCCTTACGCAACCACAATAATTGACCATGAAAATAATGGCTAGCCTGACTACGCCAAAGCATATCGGCCTGCTGCTGTTGCGTCCAATGCAATACCTGCTGTGCATCCACCACCTCATCTTCACTACCCTGTATTACAGTGAGTTTGAAGGCCGATAAGTTGACGCGCTCCATCGGGTAAAGCGATACAGGCGGCGCTACCAATAATAATTGTTGCGGCTGCAACCGATCCGCCACCAAAGCCGACATCCAAGCACCGAAAGAAAAGCCACTCAACCACAACTCACGCTGCCCCCAGTGAGACTGAGCAAACTCAACCACTGTCAACAGGTCATAGCGTTCGCCATGACCGTGATCGAACTCACCTTCCGAAGCACCCACACCGCGAAAATTAAAACAAACAACCAAGGCGGACAGCTCTGCACCCGCCTTGGCGACAGTCTGTACCACCTTGTTATGGAAACTACCGCCATGTAATGGATGAGGGTGAGCCACAATGAGTAACGGGGTATTATCGGTAATTTCACTCGGCAATTTATAACAAAGCTCCAACACGCCGACATTTCCTTGTATCATCATGCGTTGAAAGCCCGCAGGCAATAATGGTTTTAACACCAAGCATCTCCAAAAATCTGTAGGGATGGGGGTTCTGGGGGAAGGGTTTTAATTTAGTCACACGTAACTACTTACCTTCATACCCTTCCACCAGACAAAAAATGAAACTGGAAAGTTTAAAAACCAGCGCAGCTGGGATTTTAGAGTTTATCAACATTTTATAGGGGATTCTCTTGTTAACCATCGTAATTGACGACGCCGTCGTCGAAGCAGATCGCTTATTCGGCGCCTTAGGAAAGACTATTATAGTGCCAGGACGTGATATAACCCAAAACGCACAACACGCCGATGCGCTCATTATTCGCTCACGCACGCAAATTACAGCCCCGTTTTTACAACAGCATCCCAAGATTCGTTTTATTGGTAGCACCGTTGTTGGTCTCGACCATATCGATCAGCAAGCCTGTGCCGAAGCAGGCGTAACACTTTACACCGCTCAAGGCTGCAATGCGCGCTCAGTAGCAGAATATGTGATTGTGCAAATCGTTGCTTATGCGCTACAACAGCAACGAGAACTGGAAAGCTTGACGCTGGGCATTATTGGTGTCGGTAACGTTGGCAAACAATTGCAGCAAATGGCCAGTTTATTGGGTATTCAACTCATACTGAACGACCCTTTTCGCCAGCAAGCGGAAAGTAATTTCCCACACACATCATTGACCGAGTTATTGGCTCAGTCAGACATCATCTCGCTACATACCCCCCTAACCGATGCTGGCGATCACCCCACATTCCATTTAATTAACAGCGACAATCTGGCATACATTCAACCGCACAGCCTATTGATTAATGCCGCTCGTGGCGATGTGGTTGATGAGGCAGCACTGCTATCACGCCATGACTTACAGCTCATCACCGACTGTTGGAGCCATGAGCCCAACATTAACAGCGAATTACTGGCCAAGAGCCAGCTCGCCACCCCCCATATTGCCGGACATGCTTGGGATGCGAAATACCGCGGTGGCTTTATGGCAGCGCAAGCACTAGCGCACTGGTCTGGACAAAAATCGCCGGAATACACCCCTCATTCAAGTCAACAACCTCCTATTTTGGCCAGCGGAAAGACTCCATTAGAACAACTCAATAGCATATTGCAACAGGCTTATCCATTTTTTTTAGACGATCAAACACTACGTAATTCACCTGACGCAGAGGGGGCACACACCTTCGAGCACTATCGACGCCACTACCCATTAAGACGCGAATGGACAGAATTATCTGTTACAAATAAATTATTAACAGAAATTACTTATCTTTGGGCAAGTCGCTTACGATTCAGATTATAAGAATTTTCTAATATTAGCCATT